>NZ_CP119566.1:3724441-4043647 GCF_029277445.1 Pararhizobium qamdonense
GCGGTGACCTCGGGCGTGGTGCTTACTCCGGCCGGCACACCGCCTGCCGGAGGCTGGCCGGTCATCGCCTGGGCGCATGGCACAAGCGGCATGGCGCGCCAATGTGCGCCCTCGGCGATGAAGGACGTCTATTACGGCGCAAAAGGCCTGACCGACATGCTCGCCGCCGGATTTGCCGTCGTCGCCACCGACTATTACGGGCTCGGGGCGCCGGGTGCGCATCCCTATATGAACAAGGCCGATCACGCCGAAGACATCATCAACGCGCTCCCGGCGGCACAGGCGGCTGTTCCGGCCCTTGGTAAAAAATGGGTAGTTTCCGGCCATTCGCAGGGCGGGCTTGCCGCATGGGGTGTTGCCGAAGCGCTGAGGGTGAACCCGGATGAAAACTATCTGGGCGCCGTGTCGATCGCGGCTGCAACGCATCTTGGCTGGTTTCTCGATCATCCCGAAGCGACCAAGGGCGCGGGGTTCTATCTCGGCTGGCACGCCTATGGCGTGGCGCAGCGTTATCCCGGCGACTTCAAGCCTGCCGACATGCTGTCGCAGACCGGTCAGTCGCATTACAAGGACATCACCGAAAACGGCTGCCTATACTATGCGGCCCTCACCTATGCCGGTGTCGAGGCACCGCAGATGCTCAAGCCGGAATGGCGTGAGAACGGCCCGGTGCGAAAATTCTTCCTTGAAAACTCCGCCGGGGAAACGCCGATTGCAGGACCGATCCTGGTCATTGCCGGCGAGGGCGACAATGCCGTGCCGGTGGAGGCCACCCGCGACGCGGTCAAGAAAGCCTGCGCGCTGAAACCGGAGCTGGAATATCGCAGCTTTCCCGGCCTCGACCATCTCGCCGCAATGACCAAAACCACCAGCGTCCAGATCGACTGGATCAAGGACCGGTTTGCCGGAAAGGCAGCGCCCAGCAATTGCGAGGGCTGATCAGCGATCTCGTTTTCCCGGCCGCCATGGAGGGGGCCGGGAAAATGCGCCAAGTGCTTACAGCTTCATCCGGGCTTCGATGGCGTGGCCGAGCGCCGCCTTCAGCTGATCCTTGACGGCAGCCGTTGCCGTCAGCACTTCCTGTGCCCTGAGAAAATCCATGACCCGGAAGCGGTTGACCTCGGGGCGCAACAGGATATCCGGCGGATGTGCCTTCATCTTCATGGCGATGATCGACTGCATCATCAGCTGGCTGGCGCCAAACAGGCTGTCGATCCGGCTTGGCATGGTTTCGCCGTCGCCGTCCGGTCCGCCGACCACATCGACAGCGATGACGATATCGGCGAGCCCTTTTAGAAGATCGAACGGCACGGGATTGCAGATGCCGCCGTCGATCATCACGCGGCCGCCGATGCGCACCGGCATGAACATGGCCGGGATTGCCGCCGATGCGGCAAGCGCCTGATGCAGGTCGCCGCTTTTGCAGACATGCTCTGACTGCCCGTAATAATCGGTCGCGGTGACCTGCAGCGGGATGCCGAGACCGGCAAATTCTTTTGGGATTGCCGGCGGCAGGAAGGCAGGCAGGATGCGTTCGAGATTGAACTGGCCGAAGCGGAAACCGCCCACGACCGCCTGTTTGAAACTGGCCGGGCGCACGCTCCAGAGCCGGTTGACGATCTCCTTGCGGCGGCCGACGGTGGCAAGCGTATGCTCACGGATCTCAGCGCCGCTGATGCCTGCCGCCATGGCTGCGCCCATGATGGCGCCGATCGACGAGCCGGCTATCACGGTGGGACGGATGCCGAGTTCGTCCAGCGCCTCGATCACGTGAATATGGGCAAGCCCGCGCGCACCGCCGCCGCCGAAGGCGATGGCGACGGTCGGGTCCGCCGGTTTTTTCGATGTTTCGAGGCCTTGCGTCATGCTCAGCGTCTTTCCGGTGTCACACGGCGCGGTAACGGTAGAAATGCATCCGGGTTTCTCCGAACTGGCGGTCTTCGACCAGTTCGAAACCGTCCTGAAGGACCGGCGAAATATCGGCCCGCTCTTCGAGAATCGCCAGCGCCCCCGGCACCAGCCAGCCGCCCGCTGCCGCCGATGCCAGCGCCTTTTCGCCGAGACCTTTGCCATAGGGCGGATCGGCAAACAGGAACTGGAACGGCTCGACGGTGCCGGCGGCACCGAGATCGGTGGCATCGCGGCGGAAGACACGCGCCCGGCCGGTCAGGCCGAACGCTTCGATATTAGTGCGCAGCAGGCCCCTGCCCTCGGTGCCCATTTCAACGAACAGAGCCTGACGGCAGCCGCGCGACAGGGCTTCCAGCCCCACCGCGCCGGTGCCTGCAAACAGATCGAGAACCCGGCCCTCAAGCGCATCCGGATAGGCATGGCTTAAAATATTGAACAGGCTTTCGCGCGTCCGGTCCGTGGTCGGCCGGATGTCGTTGGAGCTCGGCGTTGCCAGCCCGCGACCGCGAAATTCGCCAGCAACGATCCGCACCGGCGCTTAGTTCCCGCGTCCGCGTGGCTTGCCGCCGGCCGGGCGTCCGCCCGCAGGCTTTCCACCGCCGCCACCCGGTTTGCGGGGACCGCCGGTCTTTGCGCCGAACGGCTTTGCGCCACCCGGCTTGCCGCCGAAGGATTTGCCGCCGGCCGGCCGGTCACCCGAAGGCTTGCCGCCGAACGGACGGTCGCCCTGCGGGCGGTCGGAACGCGGCGGACGATCACCGAAATCCCGTGGCTTGCGGTCGCCATCCTCACGCGAGAAGGACTTTTCGCCGAAGGGCTTGCGCGGGCGCTCGCCTGCCGGACGGTCACCGGCAGGCCGGTCGCTTCTCGGCCGGTCGGAGAACGACCGTGCGCCTTCAGTGCGCGGCTTGCGGTCACCGAACGGCTTGTCGCCACCTTCGCGGCGCGGCGGGCGATCTCCCTGAGGCCGGTCGCCACGCGGACGATCGCCGCGCGGAGCGCGGTCGCCGAAGCTGCGGGCGCCACGATCGTCGCCGCCCGAACGCTTGCGGTCGCCGCCCCGGCCTTCGTCGCGGCTCGGCTCGTCGGTTGCGCGGATCCAGTCATTGTCGTCTGCGTCACGCGTGACGATCACGCGCGGGCCGCGATCGGGACGATCGTAGACGGAGGCCTTCTTGCGGTCCGGGTCGAACTTCCGGTTGGATTTCGTCGCCAGGCCGTCCTTGGTCTTGCCATACCGCTTGACCGCCGGTGCACCTTCCGGACGCTCGCGGCGCACGGGCTTTTCAGCGGTGTCGGCAGCCTGCGCGTCCTTGGCCTTCTTTTCCGGCAGAGGCCGGGCGCCGGGCGCCATCCAGACATTGGCCTTGCGGGCGCGGAAACCCGGCTCGCGCTTGGGGCCATCGAATTTCGCCTCGGGCGCATCGCGGCCGCCACGGTCATTGCGCTCTGGGCGGGCGGAGCCGCGATCGTCGCGCCGGGTCGTATCCAGGCGCGACAAGGCACGCTCGCGCTTGTCGCCGGCCTTTTCCTTGAAGGCACCGCGCTCGCGGGCTTCCGGCTTTCCGGCCGCCCATTCGTTCTTCTGCGGCTTTTCGTCTTCGGCGGCTGCAGCATCGAAGATCGGCGCATCGAAATTCGCCTTGGCATCTTCGATCAGGCGCGGACCGAGCTGGTCGCGCAGCGTGCGGCCACGGATTTCCTGCGCCTGGCCTTCCGGCAGCTCGCCGAGCTGGAACGGGCCATAGGAAATGCGGATCAGCCGGTTCACGTCGAGCCCGAGCGCGCCCATGACGTTCTTGATTTCCCGGTTCTTGCCCTCGCGCAGGCCCATGGTGATCCAGACATTGGACCCTTGAACCTTGTCGAGCGTCGCGTCGATCGCGCCATAGAGCACGCCATCAACGGCGATGCCGTCCTTCAACTTGTCGAGCGCTGCCTGGTCGATCGTGCCGTGGGCGCGGACGCGGTAGCGGCGTAGCCAGCCGGTGGCGGGCAGTTCCAGCACGCGGGCAAGACCACCGTCATTGGTGAGCAGCAGCAGGCCTTCGGTGTTGATGTCGAGGCGGCCGATGGACAGGACGCGCGGCAATTCTTCCGGCAGGTTGTCGAAAACGGTCGGGCGGCCTTCCGGATCGGAATTGGTGGTCACTAGGCCGGACGGCTTGTGATAGAGCCAGAGGCGGGTGCGCTCGATGCCCCGGATCGGCTGGCCGTCCACTTCTATGTGATCGGCCAGCGTTGCATTGACGACCGGGCTGTCGAGCAGCTTGCCGTTCAGCGAAACGCGGCCTTCCATGATCATGCGCTCGATATCGCGGCGCGAGGCGACGCCTGCGCGCGCCATGATCTTGGAAATGCGCTGCGGCACATCGGCGCCGACGGTTTCGGTTGCTGCCGGCCGTGGCTTGCGCGGCTTTTCCGTATCGGTGCTGTCAACCGCCGAATGATCGGCAGCGGTCTTGCGCGCGCCGGGCTTCTTGTCGGACCGTGCGGGTTTGCCGCCAGGCCGCTGGGGCTTGTCTTTGAATGTCATTTGTGTTGCCTGCCTTTTGGGCTGTCCTATCAGGTCACGGCCCTTGGGTTAAGAGAAATTATCATGGGTCGCAACGATGGCTGAAACGAGCCGGTTTATGGATTTGGCCTTGGACGAGGCCAGAATGGCAGCCGCCCGCGGCGAAGTGCCTGTGGGCGCAGTTCTTGTCTTAAACGGCACGATCATCGCCAGCGCCGGGAACCGCACGCGCGAGCGCAACGATGTCACCGCGCATGCCGAAATCGAAGTGATCCGCGCGGCATCCAGCATTATCGGTGCCGAGCGGCTGAACGGCGCCGACCTCTACGTGACGCTGGAACCCTGCACCATGTGCGCGGCCGCCATTTCGTTTGCCCGGCTGCGCCGGCTTTACTATGGGGCGGAAGACCCAAAGGGCGGCGGCGTCGATAACGGTGTCCGCTTTTTCAGCCAGCCGACCTGCCATCACGCACCCGATGTCTATTCCGGACTGTCCGGACAAAGCGCTGCGGACATCCTCAAGGAATTCTTTGCCGGACGGCGGTGAGGGTCACCTTTATTTCTACCCGGCGGCAAAGCTTTCAAGCGCTTCGCCGGACAGACGGTACCGCGTCCATTCCGACAGGGGCTCGGCGCCGATCGCCTCATAGGCCTTGATGGCTGGCTCATTCCAGTCGAGCACGCTCCACTCGAAGCGGCCGCATCCCTTTTCAACCGCGATCCGTGCCAGATAGCGCAGCATCGTGCGTCCGGCGCCCGATCCGCGCTGGTCCGGTGTGATGTAGAGGTCTTCAAGGTAGAGGCCGTTGCGCGCCAGCCATGTGGAATAGCTGAAGAACCAGACGGCGAAACCGACGGGCACGCCATCGCGCTCGCAGATGGCCGCTTGTGACACGGAATGTTCGCCAAACATCGAGGAGGTCACCGTCTGAACGGTCGCCTCGACCTCATGGCCTGCCTTTTCGTAGACGGCCAGTTCGCTGATGAAACGCAGGATGGTCTCTGCGTCCCTGGGGGTAGCCTTGCGAATTTCAAACATCGAACATCAGAAAATATCGTACCACTTCTTGCCGCTGCCCTTGACGGCGGCTTCCTTCTTGCGGCGGCGTTCCTTGACCTGTTCCGGCTCGCCCAGATCCGCCGTCGCCTCTTCCGGCAGCTTGCGGTATTCGAGCGGCGGGTCGCTGAGGAAGCGGCGCTTGTCGGCATAGGCGCCCATCTGGATCTTGCGGGCTTCGCGATAGGCCTTGGTCTGTTCAGCCGTCGTCAGATTGCGGCCATTGGCGCTGGATTTGGCCAGAGGCGAGACATACCCAATCGTATCGGCATTGGCATCGGCTTCCGCGCGCAGACGCTGGCGCGTGTCTTCCGGCGATTCAACCCATTGCGGATTGTCCTTGCTGGCGAGATTTTGCTGCGGCTGAACCAATTGCGCGGCTTCGCCCGATGGCGGCAGAACCAGGCCGGGACGCGGCTGATACTTGACGGTATTGGGCTTGGCGCTCCCCAGGCTCACCGAGCTGCCAAGGTCGTCCATCAGATGTTCGCCGGCCGTCTTTTCGGTACCATAGGTCGGGCCGCCAATGCAGCCGGTCAGCACGACGCTGCCCGCTACAACGGCAAACAGGCCAGCATACACTCGAAACTCTCGCGTCATTCCCATGAAAACCCTTCCAGCGGTGCCGGCACGATCGATACTTGAGCGGCATTGCTGCGCCCATGACGGATAAATCCGCCGATTTTCAGGCAGGTTTACCGGATGAAGGCCAATTACGCAATTCACCCGGTAAACAATCCCTTAAGAAGCGTAGCCAAGTTCACGCAGCGCCAGCGCATCGCGCGCCGACACATCGGGGAACGCTGCATCGGAGCCGACATCGGCGGTGATGCGCCAAGACCGGGCGCATTTGACGCCTTCTGCCAGAACCGGCTCGACGCTGACGGAAGCGACATCGTCAAGCTTGAAGGCTTGCTCCGGGCCCGTACCGGCAACGATCGTCACACCGGACGTGATGCAGATTTCCGCCAGATCCTCGCCGTCGAGGGCCGCCAGCAGATCGGCATCGCCGATGTGAACCACGGGGGCGGCTTCGAGCGACGAGCCGATCCGCTTGTCGCGGCGTTCCACTTCCAGCGCGCCGGTCACCACCTTGCGCACCGTGCGGATCTTCTTCCACTTCTCGGCCAGCGCCTCGTCGCGCCATTCGCCGGGCACGGCCGGGAATTGTTCGAGATGGACGGAGACCGCCTGGGGATCACGCGACAGCCAGGCTTCTTCCGTGGTGAACGGCAGAACCGGGGCAAGCCAGGTGACGAGGCAATCAAACAGCTTGCGGATGACCACAAGGCTCGCACGGCGGCGCGGGCTCGAGGGCGCATCGCAATAGAGCGCGTCCTTGCGGATATCGAAATAGAAGGCCGACAGCTCGATGTTTGAGAAATCGATCAGGGCACGGGCGATGCGCTTGAAATCGAAGGCGTCATAACCTTCGCGCACCAGCTGGTCGAGTTCCGACAGGCGGTGCAGCATCAGGCGCTCGAGTTCCGGCATATCGGCAAAGGCAACATCGTCGCCGCCTTCTGCGCCCTTGTCATGCGCCAGCGTGCCGAGCATCCAGCGGATCGTGTTGCGCAGTTTGCGATAGCTGTCGATATTGGTCTGGATGATCGCCTTGCCGAGCCGCTGGTCTTCCCAGTAATCGGTGGTGGCGACCCACAGGCGCAGGATATCGGCGCCCGATTCCTTCATCACGTCCTGCGGGGCAACGACATTGCCCTTGGACTTCGACTGCTTCTCGCCCTTCTCATCCATCGTGAACCCATGGGTGACGACGGCATTGTACGGCGCACGGCCACGCGTCGCGCAGCTTTCGAGCAGCGACGAATGGAACCAGCCGCGATGCTGGTCGGAGCCTTCGAGATAGACATCGGCCGGCCATTTCAGGTCGGGGCGGTCTTCGAGCGTGAAGGTATGGGTGCAGCCACTGTCGAACCAGACGTCGAGGATGTCCATGACCTGGATCCATTTTTCATGGTCATGATCGCTGCCGAGGAACCGGTCCTTGGCGTCTTCCGCAAACCAGGCATCCGCACCCTCGGCCTCGAAAGCCTCGATGATGCGGGCATTGACGGCCTCATCCACCAGAACTTCGCCGTCAACGTCGGCAAAGACAGCGATCGGCACGCCCCAGGCGCGCTGGCGCGACAGGACCCAGTCCGGGCGGTTTTCGATCATCGCGCGCAGGCGGTTCTGCCCGGCGGCCGGCACGAAGCGGGTATTGTCGATGGCCGAGAGCGCGCGGTTGCGCAGCGTCGTGCCGTCGGCAAGGTCCTTGTCCATATAGACGAACCATTGCGGCGTGTTGCGGAAGATGATCGGCTTCTTCGAACGCCAGGAATGCGGATAGCTGTGCTTCAGGCGGCCGCGGGCAAACAGGGTCTTTGTTTCGATCAGCGCCTTGATGACGAGATCGTTGGCATTGCCCTTCTTGCCGTTGTCATCCATGACGCGGCCGGCGCCACCGTCGCGATCCGGGCCGAAACCGGGCGCATCGGCGGTGTAGAAACCGACATCATCGACGGTGAAGGGGATTTTCGAAGAGATGCCGCGCGCTTCCAGAGCCCGGGCGTTGTCCATCCAGGCCTCGAAGTCATCGGCACCGTGTCCTGGCGCGGTATGGACGAAACCGGTACCGGCCTCATCGGTGACGTGGTCGCCAGCGAGCAGCGGGACCTTGAAGGTGTAACCAAGATGCGCCAGCGGATGGGCGCAGGTGATCGCGGCCAGTTCGTCGGCCGAAACCTCACGGACCAGTTTCAGCGTCACCTTGGCCTTGGCGGCGCACTCTTCAGCCAGGCGCGTTGCGAAGATCAGCTTTTCCCCCGGCTGCGGGCCAAAGTCGTTTTCGGCACTTTCGACCTCGAACAGGCCATAGGGATAGCGCGCCGAATAGGCGATGGCGCGGTTGCCCGGGATGGTCCAGGGGGTCGTGGTCCAGATGACGACGAAAGCGTCCGCGAGGCTTTCGGGCCCTTCCAGCACCGGAAACTTCACCCAGATCGTGTCGCTCTCGATATCGGCATATTCGACCTCGGCTTCCGCCAGCGCCGTGCGTTCGACGACCGACCACATGATCGGCTTGGAGCCGCGATAGAGCTGGCCGGACTTGGCGATCTTGAGGAGTTCGCCGGCGATGCGGGCCTCGGAGTGGAAGGCCATGGTCGTATAGGGATTGTCGAAGTCGCCCTCGATGCCCAGGCGCTTGAACTCGGCCGACTGGATCTTGATCCAGTTGGCGGCGAAGTCGCGGCATTCCTGGCGGAATTCGTTGACGGGAACCTCGTCCTTGTTCTTGCCCTTGGCGCGATAGGCTTCCTCGATCTTCCATTCGATCGGCAGGCCGTGGCAATCCCAGCCCGGAACATAGTTGGAATCAAAGCCGCGCATCTGGAACGAGCGGGTGATGATATCCTTCAGGATCTTGTTGAGCGCATGGCCGATATGGATATTGCCGTTGGCATAGGGCGGGCCGTCATGCAGCACGAATTTTTCGCGGCCGGCGGCAGAGGCGCGCAGTTGTCTGTAGAGGCCCATTTCCTGCCAGCGGGCAACGGTTTCCGGCTCCTTCTGCGGCAGGCCGGCGCGCATCGGGAATTCGGTTTCGGGCAGATAGAGCGTCTTGGAATAATCGAGTGTTTCTGAGGTCACGGTCATGGTTTTTGCAATCACTTGTGAGCGCGTGTCGCCGCGCATGCGGACGGGATGTCTTCAAAGGGGATAACGGTGGCGCTCAGAGCGAACGCCGAAAACCCGGACCTTCCGGCGGCAATCAAAGCGCTGGGAAGGCCGGGCCAATAATTCGCTGATCACGTATCAATCGACGATATCGGGTCATGGTGGCGGTTGTTTAAGCGGTTTTTACGCGAAAAGGAAGATGACAACGGCAAAGTTTCAAAGAACGATACGCGGATGGCGATGGAATGGGGATTTAGGACTATTATATGATATTAGAGCCGGTCACGAATTACCGGTGGCACGTTCGATGCGGGAGCAGCATATGGTCAAGCGGACATTTTTTGTGAAGGCGGTCTGGGACCCGGAAGCACGGGTGTTTTACTCGCAAAGTGATATCGAAGGCTTCCATATCGAGGCCGATACAATCGATGAATTCGAAGACATCATTTTCGATACGGCTATTGACCTGATTGTCGCCAACCATATGAGCTTACCTGATCTTGCCGGCACGCCGTTACGTGAGCTCATTCCAGCCATTCTCTGGCAACGACCAGAGGTACCGGCGGCGGCATAATGGCTCAAGGATATTACAAGGCCGTCTGCGATATCCTTGCTGCACTTGGCTATGAGTATCTGATGAATGCCAAAGGCTCGCACGAAAAGTGGCAATCACGTGCCACAGGCAAAATGGTTCTCGTTCCGCGCAACCTGAAAAGCCGCCATACGGCAAATGCCATTCTCAAGACAGCAGGTTCTGACCGAAAACTTTGACCTGGCTTTGATAGAAAAGCCCGCAAATCGCAATTGGTCAGTCGCAGTCCCCTCAATCCTTCGGGTTCGCCAGCATCACGGCGCGCAGGGCGTCGTTGATGCGGTCCTGCCAGCCGGGGCCGTCGTCCTGGAAATAGTGGAGGACGGCGCTGTCGAGCTTGATCGACACGAGTTCCCTGGTTTCGGGCAAGGCGCGTTTTTCGGCGGCGGGTGCCGGTGCTTTCTTGACCGGCTTGAACAGGGCTTCGGCGGCATCCATGGCGCTGACGGGGCGGCGGGGCGTGGTGGCCATCGGGATCATCCTTTTAGGAATTTGCATCCGCAGCGAATGCGATTTTTCTGTCGATCATACTGAGCGGCCTGACGCCGGATAGCAATGCGCGCGCTTCGGCATCGTCCTTTTTCATCTGCACCACCAGCGGATCGAGACCGTCGAATTTCAGCTCGTCGCGCAGATGGCCGAAGAAGGAGACCGAACAGACTTCGCCGTAGAGATCGCCGGAAAAGTCAAAGACGAAGGTTTCCAGCAGGGCAATGCCGTTGCTGGCGACCGTCGGGCGCTTGCCGAAGCTGGCAACGCCATCGTGAATGCTGCCGTCGGCGCGGCGGAAGCGCACGGCGTAGATGCCGTTTCTCAGTTCGACTTCCGGCGGAAGCTGCATGTTGGCGGTCGGATAGCCCAGCGTGCGGCCGAGCTTCTTGCCGTCGATGACTTCCGATTCCACCGTATAGCGGTAGCCGAGCAGGCCGGCCGCCTGCGATACGTCACCCTCGCCCAGCAGCGAACGGATGTGGCTGGAGGAAATCACTGCGGCACTTTCGTCGCGGAACGCATCGACCAGCGTCACGCCAAAGCCGTTTTCACCGCCAGCAGCCATCAGGAAGGCCGGGCCGCCTTCCCTGCCCTTGCCGAAATGGAAATCGAACCCGGTGACCACATGGCTGGCATGCAACCAGTCCATCAGGATCGAGCGGATGAAATCGGATGCGGACAGCTGCGAAAACGTCCGGTCAAACGGATATTCGATGACGGCTGCAAAGCCCATGCCTTCGAGGATGCGGGCCTTGAGCGGCGCTGGCGTCAGGCGGAACACCGGCTGGTCGGGGCGAAACACGCTGCGGGGATGCGGCTCGAAAGTCAGCACCAGGGCGGGCACGCCGCGCTTTTGCGCTTCCTCCAGCGCCCTGTCGAGTACCGACTGATGGCCGCGATGCACGCCATCGAAATTGCCGATCGCGATGACCCCGCCGCGCAGGGCTTCCGGAAGGGGTTCGCGGGTTTCGTTGCGATGAAAAACCGTCATGTCCGTGCGCCAGCCATCTCTTCAGTCAAAGTCGATCACGCCAATCCGTCACGAGAGCCTGGGCATCCACCATTTCGGCGTGGCGCCCTCGCTCTTCAGGAATGCCGTCAATTTGGCCTCATCGGTCTTTTCGCCGATCATATATTCGGCGGCATGAATACCGGCGCTGATATAAAGCAGGTCGAGGCCGAAATCCTGGGCGCCCTTGACGTCCGTCGGCATGCCGTCGCCGACAGCGATCACCCGCGTCAGGTCGAGCCCGCCGCGCACGGCCTTGGCTTCCGACAGGGATGCGCGGTAGATCGGCACATAGGGTTTGCCGGAAATCCGGGTTTCGCCGCCCAGTTCCTCAAAGACCTTGGCGATGGCACCGGCGCAGGGGATCAGCTTGTGGCCACGCTCGACGACGAGATCGGGGTTGGCGCAGATGAACGGAACCTTGCGCTTGGCAAGGCTGGACAGCGTGGCGCGGTAGTCTTCGGCCGTCTCGTGTTCGTCATCGAAAAAGCCGGCGCAGACGACGATCTCGGCTTCCTCGGACGAAACCAGGTTGACGCCGAGACCTTCGAGCAGCGGCAGGTCCCGTTCGGCGCCAATGAAATACACCTTCTTGGGTCCAGCCGAAATCAGCGCGCGGGTGACGTCGCCTGATGTGACGATGCGGTCATAGGCGCTGTCTGGCACGCCAAGGCCGCGGATCTGGACGATGACGCCGGGATGCGGGCGCGGCGAATTGGTGATGAGAACGACGGTCAGGCCTTTGGCGCGCGCTTCGGTCAGCGCCTCGCAGGCCCCCTTGAAAGCCTCCACGCCATTGTGCAGCACGCCCCAGACATCGCACAGCACGACATCATAGCGGCTGGCAATGTCGCGAAAACTGTTGATCCGAACGGCCATGCTGGCTTCCCGCAGAAAAGAAATGGTCGGGCTGACATCGCAGGCAGGCGGTAAAAACACAAGTCTTCATCGGGAAAATGGCGGCGGAATTCCAAGGTTTCCGGCGTCAGACAGGTCCTGGACGCTAAAATCCGCGCACCAGCCAACCGGCAACCGCGCAGATGGCGAGCGTCAGCACAACGCCGCGCTTGAAGAAAAACAACAGCACGGCAGCCAGAAGCGCGAGGCAAAAGGACGCCGGCTGGAACGTGTCCCAGACGGGGAGCGGCATGGAAACCGGGCCGATCTCCAAACGCCCCACGCCGGAAAAAACCACGTGCAGGCCGAACCAGACGGCCAGATTGAGGATGACGCCGGTGACTGCCGCCGAGATTGCCGACAGCGCGCCCGACAGCGCCCTGTTGCTGCGCAGGGTCTCGACATAGGGGGCGCCGAGAAAGATCCAGAGGAAACACGGCACAAACGTCACCCAGGTCGCCAGCGCCGCGCCGAGCATGCCCGACAGCAGCGGCTCAAAACCAAGCGGCGCGCGAAACGCGGCCATGAAGCCGACGAAGGACAAAACCAGCACCAGCGGGCCGGGCGTGGTTTCTGCCAGCGCCAGGCCATCGAGCGATTCGCCGGGTTTCAGCCAATGATAGGTCTCCACTGCCTGCTGCGCCACATAGGCCAGCACCGCATAGGCGCCGCCAAAGGTGACCACCGCCATTTTCGAGAAGAACAGTCCGATATCGGTGTAGACGGTAGAGAACCCGAACGCTGCGCCGATGACGAGGAATGGCGCGATCCACAGGAGAAGCCAGGTGGAGAGAACCTGGAATGTGCGCGTCCAGCTTGCCGCACCTCCGCGAAAACTGCCGTCGATGACCGATGGACGGTCGGCAAGCGCCTGTTTTGCCGCCGCCGCAACGGCCTTTTCGCCCGTTGCCGGCTGCAGGCGCGTGGCGACGTATCCGGCGATGCCGGCAACCAGGACGACAAGCGGAAACGGCAGATTAAAAAAGAACAGCGCGGCAAAGGCGAGCACGGCCACGAGGAGCGCGAACCGCGTTTTCAACGCCCGGCGGCCGACCCGGATGACGGCCTCGATGACGATGGCCAGCACCGCCGCCTTCAGGCCGAAGAACAGGCCGGTCAGCCAGTCCGTCTGCTGAAACAGCGCATAGGCCGACGACAGGCCGAGAATGACGAAAAAGCCGGGAAGGACAAACAGCAGTCCCGCGGCGATGCCGCCGCGCGTGCCATGCAGCAGCCAGCCGATATAGGTGGCGAGCTGCTGGGCTTCCGGCCCCGGCAACAGCATGCAGAAATTCAGCGCATGTAAAAACCGGCTTTCCGAAATCCAGCGGCGTTCCTCCACCAGTTCGCGGTGCATCAGGGCGATCTGGCCTGCCGGGCCGCCGAAACTCAAAACACCGATCCGCGCCCAGACTTTTGCAGCCTCAGCGAAGGACGGATGGGCGGGTGTCACATTCAGGTCGTGTTGTTGGGGCAAGAGCATGCCGGTCAGATAACCATGATCGATGAAATATTTTCGATAGGCCGTTCTTGACTCATCTCGCGGCCGTCCTTATCTCCAAGCCGCTAGCACTCAGACAAGAGGAGTGCTAACATCCATCCATCGGATCGCAAAGACGATCCGTGAAGTCATTTGATCGAGGGATTAGACAATGACAAGCACCAATTTCCGCCCACTGCATGACCGCGTCGTCGTACGCCGTGTCGAGTCTGAAGCAAAGACCAAGGGCGGCATCATCATTCCAGATACCGCCAAGGAAAAGCCGCAGGAAGGCGAAATCGTCGCCGTCGGCACCGGCACCCGTGACGACAAGGGCACGCTCGTCGCGCTCGACGTCAAGGCTGGCGACCGCGTTCTGTTCGGCAAGTGGTCGGGCACCGAAGTCAAGCTCAACGGCGAAGACCTTCTGATCATGAAGGAAGCCGACATCATGGGCATTATCGGCTGATCCAGCCGGTTTCCACCCGTTTACTTTCCATAAAACCAATTGGGCACCAGCCCGGGAGTTTTTAACATGGCAGCCAAAGAAATTAAGTTCGGCCGTACCGCGCGCGAAAAGATGCTGCGCGGCGTCGACATCCTCGCAGACGCAGTGAAGGTCACGCTCGGTCCGAAGGGCCGTAACGTCATCATCGACAAGTCCTTCGGCGCACCGCGCATCACCAAGGACGGCGTTTCCGTCGCCAAGGAAATCGAACTCGAAGACAAGTTCGAAAACATGGGCGCCCAGATGGTCCGCGAAGTTGCTTCGAAGACCAACGACATCGCCGGTGACGGCACGACGACGGCGACCGTTCTCGCCCAGGCCATCGTTCGCGAAGGCGGCAAGGCCGTTGCAGCCGGCATGAACCCGATGGACCTGAAGCGCGGCATCGACCTCGCTGTCGCAGCCATCGTCAAGGACCTCGTTGCCAAGGCCAAGAAGATCAACACTTCGGAAGAAGTGGCCCAGGTCGGCACGATCTCCGCCAATGGCGAAAAGGAAATCGGCCAGTACATCGCTGAAGCGATGCAGAAGGTCGGCAATGAAGGCGTCATCACGGTTGAAGAAGCCAAGACTGCCGAAACCGAACTCGAAGTCGTCGAAGGCATGCAGTTCGACCGCGGCTATCTCTCGCCTTACTTCGTGACCAACCCAGAAAAGATGGTTGCCGAGCTGGAAGACGCTTACATCCTTCTCCATGAGAAGAAGCTCTCCAACCTGCAGGCCATGCTTCCGGTTCTCGAAGCCGTCGTTCAGACCGGCAAGCCGCTCCTGATCATCTCGGAAGACGTCGAAGGCGAAGCGCTTGCGACGCTCGTCGTCAACAAGCTGCGTGGCGGCCTGAAGATCGCTGCCGTCAAGGCTCCGGGCTTCGGCGATCGCCGCAAGGCCATGCTCGAAGACATCGCGATCCTGACCGGTGGCCAGGTTATCTCCGAAGACATCGGCATCAAGCTGGAAAACGTCACGCTCGAAATGCTCGGCCGTGCGAAGAAGGTTTCGATCTCCAAGGAAAACACCACCATCGTTGATGGCGCTGGCAAGAAGGCCGAAATCGAAGGCCGCGTTGCTCAGATCAAGGGCCAGATCGAAGAAACCACATCCGATTACGACCGCGAAAAGCTGCAGGAACGTCTTGCCAAGCTCGCTGGCGGCGTTGCCGTCATCCGCGTCGGCGGTGCGACCGAAATCGAAGTGAAGGAAAAGAAGGACCGTATCGACGACGCGCTGAACGCAACGCGCGCTGCCGTTCAGGAAGGTATCGTTCCTGGTGGTGGTACGGCTCTGCTGCGTGCCTCGATCGTTCTCGACCTCAAGGGCGCAAACGACGATCAGACCGCCGGTATCTCCATCATCCGCAAGGCACTTCAGTCGCTGGTTCGCCAGATCGCTGAAAACGCAGGCGATGAAGGTTCGATCATCGTTGGCAAGATCCTCGAAAGCAACACCGACAACTTCGGCTACAATGCCCAGACCGGCGAATTCGGCGACATGATCGCCATGGGTATCGTCGATCCGGTCAAGGTTGTCCGCACAGCCCTGCAGAATGCAGCTTCGGTTGCTTCGCTGCTGATCACCACGGAAGCCATGATTGCCGAACTGCCGAAGAAGGAATCGGCTGGCGGCGGCATGCCTGACATGGGCGGCATGGGTGGCATGGGCGGCATGATGTAATCAGGCGTCAGCCTGTTACGAAGCCATCTTCCGGACATCCGGAACGGGAAAGGGCGAGCCGCAAGGTTCGCCCTTTTTTTTGGGCGCGTAATGGTGGCAAAGACCCAGCCTCATCCTCTGATCGCTCCCCATTCCCCGATCATTTTCTGATTGAACCGGGGATCATAGCTGCAATCTCTAATCTTTCTCCCGGACTGCAAAATATTTGTCACAAGCCCATTGAAGCGGCTGAAAAAGCAATTATAACAGCGCACCAAGTGAACCACAGAGTCACGAGGGGTCTAAAAGACCGGAAGAATTGAAGACACACTATATCAATTTTTCCGTATTAACTGTTTACCCAACATTCCTTTGATCCCAGACCGCAAAGCCTATAGATTTTCCTCGCGTACAATTTGTTTTGTCTTGCTGCACCCTGGCAGGACCTTAAAGTTGAGCTTTCCTTTTTCTGTCGCAGGCCTGCCCCGGATTTCTACTGAAATTGCCGTTTGGTTATGCTGCAAACTGGAAATTGTTTCTTGAAAACCCTTTATGGGAAGAGACGAATGAATTTCGGATTTTGTGAATATTCCGGGGCCTGCCTTGTTTAAAATTGCAAGAACAGGTCTGTCACAGCCGCCGGGCGCGGAGTCCTTTGCGCATGGCGAAAGCGGGCTGGAAGCGCTCGGTCAATTCTGCTTCTCCGAAGCCTGGTCGGGTGATCTATCGAACGGGCTCTTTCGTCTCGGCGACAGCGCTGCTGCCATGCACGGCCTCAGCCATTCGGAATGCGGCCTGCTCAATCTGGTGCGCTGCTATGACAGCGCCGACCGCAATCATGTTCTGGCGCTGTTCGAACAGGCGGCGACGACCTCCTCGTCCTTCTGCTTTTCGACGACGATCATTCTCTCATCCGGCCAGAAACAGCCGGTTTTCTGCATCGGCGAATCCACCGGGCTGGAACAGCGCTATTCCGGCGCGATCACCGGCGTGTTCTTCTTTCCACGCTTCCAGCTGGAAGCGCGCAGACATGTTTTCACCCGCCATCAATAGGACAATCGCCGGCTGCTACGGCAGCAGCGTCTTCAAATCTGTCTGGGGATCTTCCAGACGGGCGCGGTCGGGCGTGAGGCCGAGGTCGAGCAACTTCTTGCCGGTGACATAAGCCTTAGCATCGTTGAGCGCATCGACGGCAACCAGATTGCCGGCCGTGAAATACCAGACGGAAACACTGCCCTCGCGCTGTCCCTTGCGCACCACCGTCTCGTCATGCCCGTGGCCGAAACCGGCGATCTGCAGCTTGACGTCATACTGATCCGACCAGAACCAGGGTTTTGGATCATAGGGCGCTTCTCCACCGGCGAGCAGAGCCGCCACGGCCTCGGCCTGATCGACGGCGTTCTGCACCGATTCCAGCCGGATGCGCATGTCCTTCCACGGCAACACGGCGCAATCGCCCATCGCATGGATCGAAGGGTCGGACGTGCGGCCGAAACCATCGACGATGATGCCATTGGCGACGTCGAGACCCGCAGCCTGCGCCAGCGCATCATTGGCGGTGACGCCGATGCCGACGATGACGAGATCGACCGGGATGGTGGAACCATCTGTCAGTTCCGCTGATGTTACCCGGCCATCGGTGCCGACCAGGCGGACAAGGCCCGTGCCTTCGCGGATATCGACGCCGCGCGAGGTGTGGATATCCTTGACGAGATAGGATGTGGCAACGGATGCGACGCGCTGCAGGATACGGTCGGCCATTTCGATGACGGTGACATCCAGCCCGCTCGAGCGCGCCACCGCCGCTGCCTCCAGCCCGATATAGCCGCCGCCGATGATCAGCGCATGTTTGCCGGGCTGCATTTCGCCGGCAAGCCGGTCGGCATCGGTGAAATCGCGCACCACGAAAACGCCCTCGAGGTCGCCGCCGAGACTGGCTGGCAGCTTGCGCGGCGTCGAGCCGGTGGCGAGCGCCAGCACGTCATAGTCCAGCGTCGAACTGTCGCTGAGGGTGACCGTCTTGGCCAGACGATCGATCGCCGTCACCGACGTGGAGAGGTGGATGTCGATATTATGCTCGGCGTACCAGCTTTCCGGCCGGTAGAGCAGCCGGTCCAGATCCATCTCGCGCAGAAGGTATTTCTTTGACAACGGCGGCCGCTGATAGGGGTGGCTGGCTTCTGCCGCCACGATCGTAATCGGGCGCTCGTCCTTCAAAGCCCGCAGCTTCGCCACCAACGCAAAAGCGGCCTGACCGCCGCCCACCACAACAAGTCTGCCTGTCACGTTTGTTCCACCCGTCGAGAATGCTTCTTTTCCTCAGACGTAGCCTGTCCGCCCGAGTGCCGTCAACTCAGGCAGACAATGTGTAGATTGGGGTGTAGATTGGGTGTGGATCGGGGCATGCGCGCGATCAGTCGCGCTTGGGAATTTCCATGCCCTTCTGGACAGCCGGCCGGGCGAGCGCACGATCGACCCAGGCCATGACGTTCGGGAAGCTCTCATATTCCAGCACATCGGCTGCGCCATAGAATTTGCGGGCACCCTCGATCCAGGAATAGGTGGTGATGTCGGCGATGGTATATTGATCGCCCATCAACCATGTGCGTCCTTCAAGGCGGCCTTCCAGCACGCTGAGAAGCCGCTTGGCTTCATCCCGGTAGCGTTCCATCGGATAGGAATTGTTGGCGACCTTGTCGGCGGCGAATTTGAAGAAATGGCCGAACTGGCCGAACATCGGCCCGACGCCGCCCATCTGGAACATCACCCATGCCAAGGTCTCGTAGCGCCCGGCCGCATCGGCAGGAATAAGCTTGCCGGTCTTTTCGGCGAGATAGACGAGGATGGCGCCGGATTCGAACAGGCCGATCGGCTTTCCGTCCGGGCCATTCGGATCGATGATCGCGGGAATGCGGCCGTTGGGATTGAGCGACAGGAATTCCGGCGTTTTCTGGTCATTGGTGCCAAAGGAGACCAAGTGCGGCTCATAGGCCAGACCAAGTTCTTCAAGCGCGATCGAAACCTTCACGCCATTTGGCGTCGGCAGCGAATAGAGCTGGATGATATCGGGATTTTTGGCAGGCCAGCGGGTGGTGATCGGAAAGGAACTGAGATCGGCCATGAGGAACTCCTTGAGGTGGGAATTCGAATATAAGACAGTCGTGTCCAAAATGTCAGGGTGAGGTTTTGGAAATTTTGGAGGTTTGCTCCAGGGGGATTTTATCCTACTCTGCCACCCAGCAAACTTTGGAGCTGCCTCATGGTGGAGAAACTGAGCATCACGCTTCCCTCCGAAATGGTCGATGCGATCAAAAGCCGCGTCGAAGCCGGGTCCCACGCCTCGACCAGCGAGGTCATTCGCGAGGCAATGCGGACCTGGCTGCGCCTTGAAGAAGAGCATGAAAAGCGTCTGGAAGGATTGCGGGCCCGGGTAAAACATTCACTCGAAGACTCCCGGCCGAATCTGACCGGTCAACAGGTGCGCGCGCGGCTCGACGCGCTTTATGCAAAACACAATGGTTGAGCACAATGCAGCGGCTTCCGGTCGAGTATCGCACCGATGCGGTTGAAGATATCGAGCGGCTGTTCGACGACGTCCTTCAAGCCAGTTCCGATGCGGTGACGGCCGCCCGGTTCACCGACCGGGTGTTCGAACGCTGCGAGAAAATTGGCGATGCTCCCTTTGGTGGTGTCTCAAGAGACGATCTGGGTCCGGGCATCCGGATCGTCCCCTTCGAGCGCAAGGCCGTTATTCTCTACGTCGTTGAAAACCAGGTGGTCTGGATCACAAATGTCTTCTGGGGCCGCCGTGACTATGCTGCGGTGCTGGGTCAGACTTTAAAGGATGAGTGATGCCAAGCCGTTGGGCTAAGCGACCGCCGCCTGCACCGCCTCGATAATCCTTGTCACGGCCGGGTCGTCCGCATGGCCGGCCTTGCGGGCCCGCACCAGGCAGGCCTGCGACCGCAGCATGATGCCGTCAGAGAGGATCTTCAGGTGGTTGGCCTTCAGGGTCGAGCCGGTCGAGGTGATATCCACGATGATATCAGCGGAGCCGGAGGCCGGCGCGCCTTCGGTGGCGCCCAGGCTTTCGACGATGCGGTAGAGCTGGATGCCATGCTGGGAGGAGAAGAACTGCTGGGTCAGGCGCCAGTATTTGGTGGCGATTGCCAGTCTGCGGCCATGACGGGCGCGGAAATCGGCGGCGACATCGCCGAGATCGGCCATCGTATCCACATCGAGCCAGATCTCCGGGACGGCGACGACGACATCGGCATGGCCGAACCCAAGCCGGGCGCAGAATTCGACGCGGGCATCGGCTTCCGACAGTCCCTCGCGGATCAGGTCTTCGCCGGTGACGCCGAAATCGATCGAGCCTGCGCCAATTTCGCGCGAGATTTCCGATGCGGACAGAAAGGCGATCTCGACATCGTCGAGACCTTCGACACGGCCGCGATACGACCGCTCGTTGCCGACGGCGACGATTTTCAGGCCTGCCTTTTCGAAGATGGCGGAGGCATCGTCCTTCATCCGGCCTTTGGAAGGCAGCGCGATGGTGATGGTCATTGGGCGGCCTCCGGTTTGTGCGTGGCGACGCTGTGCGGCGTGGCAAGGGCCTGTTCCATCCGGTCGAGCCAGAGCGCGAAGCCGACGGCCGGAATGCGTTCCCTGGCGCCCAACAGCGTCATCAGCCGGTCAAAACGGCCACCACCGGCCAGCACTGCCGGGGAGCCCTCGACGGCGATCTCGAACACCATGCCGGTATAATAATCGAGCGGACGGCCGAAGGCGGCGCGGTAGGCGAGCGCTTTTGCATCGACCCCGGCATTGCCGAGTGCGGCGACGCGGGCATCGAACCGCGACAGGGCGCCATCAAGTGTCAGGCCGGATTTTTCCGCAAATGCAAACAAAGCTGCCGGCGCATCCGCAAGCGGCATGTTGAGAGAGAGGAATTCGCGCAGGACGGCGAGCGTGCGGCCATCGAGCGCTGTTTTTTCGAGCGCCCGCTTTTCCTTCAGCCGCGCTGCGATTTCCTTCGGGCTGCGGCTGGCATTGGTGGAATAGCCGGTCGCCTCCATCGTCTCGTCGAGATGGGCAATCAGCATGGCCTCGTCGCCGGACGACAGCAGCGCCTCGATCTCCGCGCTCAGCCCCGTCACCGGCTGCGGGCGTGAGAGCCGCGTCAACAGCGTGTCGATCTGGGCGGGATTGCCGAAGGCGTGGATCAGCCGCTTCTGCCAGCCGGCGGGCAGGCCGCAGGCGGCAACGACCGCCTCGAACACCGATTGATCGCCCAGCGTCACGTCGAGCTTTTTGCCCGGCAGGCGCGCAGTCAGGATCGCGATGGCATCGCTGATGGCGCGCGCGTCGGCGCTTGCCACATCGGTTTCGCCGAGATCCTCGATGCCGGCCTGGTAGAATTCATTGGCCCCTTCCCGCCGCTGGCGGAAGATCTCGCCGAGATAGGAGTAACGCTGCGGCGTGCCGGTGGCGGTCTCGATATGGCGCAGGCAGACGGGAATGGTGAATTCCGGGCGCAGGCACAGGCTCTTGCCGGTCTCGCTTTCGGTCATGAAAATACGGCGGCGCAGGTCCTCGCCGGCCATATCGAGGAACGGCTCGGCCGGCTGGATGACCGGCGTATCGACGCGCACGGTGCCCAGCCGCTCGAAATCCGCGAGAAGATCAGCGGCAAAGGCTGGAAGGTTGATCAGGGGCATGGGACACTCGCAAAGAAGGTGGGTGCGGAAATGCCCCTCCCCAACCCTCCCCACAAGGGGGAGGGAGTTAATCTGCCGAACCGGCCGTTTTCCAGATTTAAAACTCTGGGGGTGGCACTCCGCCAGATCTGGCCAAGCCTCGCTCTCGACGGCTGTCCGGCATCGGTTGTCGTAACTGATGCGGCCGGCGCACACGAAACCACTCCCTCCCCCTTGTGGGGAGGGTTGGGGAGGGGTCTCATCACCGGCACGATTTTAAGCATCTCAGCTACGCGCCCGGTCTTCTGCCTGCCCGGCCAGCATTTCGCGCACCTTGGCGACGAGGTCTGTCTCCGGCACCGAGACCTGGGCGACGCGGGCTTCGCGCCATGCCGTGTTGTCCTCGATCTCGCCCGACAGGCGCTTGCCCTCGATCAGGTCTTTGATCTGCACGAGGCCCTGCGCGCGTTCGTCGCCGCCCTGGATGATGGCGAGCGGCGAGCCGCGGCGGTCGGCATATTTCAGCTGGTCGCCAAAATTCTTCTTGTTGCCCTGGTACATTTCGGCGCGGATACCGGCATGGCGCAGCGCCTGGGTGAACTGCTGGTATTTGCCAAGGCTCTCAATATCGCGGTCCATGACGCAGACGACGACCGGGGCGATGAGCTCTTCCATGCCGAGCTTGCCAAGGTTCTTCAGCGCCGTCATCAGGCGCGAGACGCCGATGGAAAAGCCCGTTGCCGGAACCGGCTGGCCCATGAAGCGCGAGACCAGGCCATCATAACGGCCACCGCCGCCGACCGAGCCGAACACGACCTTTTCGCCCTTTTCATTGGTGACGGCGAATTGGAGTTCGGCTTCGAAGACGGGGCCAGTGTAATATTCGAGGCCGCGAATGACAGAAGGATCTATTTTAATACGATCTGGACCATAACCGGCGGCTTGAACGAGTTGTTCAATCGTTTGCAGTTCCCCATGCCCTTCAGCGTACAGAACACTTGTTGGATGCACTTTATCATCCTTTAGGTAGCCAACGATGAAAGCAATCTGTTGCGCAGTCAGGCCCGCGCCCTTGGTAAAATCTCCGGATTCATCCTTCCGGCCTGCGCCAAGGAGCAATTCGACGCCCTCAAAACCGAATTTGTCGAGCTTGTCGATCGCTCGCAGAACACCCAGTCGCCGTCCAGCATTTTCGTCTCCACCAAGGTCGGCGGATTCCATAACACCGTCGATGACCTTGCGGTTGTTCACCCGGATCACATAATCGCCGCGCGCAATGCCGAGCGCTTCCATCGTATCGGCCATCATCATGCACATTTCGGCGTCCGCCTGGACGCCGGCAGCGCCGACCGTATCGGCGTCGAACTGCATGAACTGGCGGAAGCGGCCGGGGCCGGGCTTTTCGTTGCGGAAGACATAGCCGGCGCGGTAGGTGCGGTAGGGCAGCTGGATATCGTTGAAATTTTCGGCGACATGACGGGCAAGCGGCGCCGTCAGGTCGTAGCGGGCGCTCATCCACTGCTCGTCATCGTCCTGCAGCGAAAACACGCCTTCGTTCGGGCGGTCGCTGTCGGGCAGGAATTTTCCAAGCGCATCGGTATATTCGAACAGCGGCGTTTCGACGGGATCGAAGCCGTAGCGCTCATAGACTTCGCGGATCTTTGCGGTCATCTCGTCGACGGCGCGGATATCGGCGGCGGAGCGATCGACGAAACCGCGCGGCAGGCGGGCTTTCAGCTTCTGTGGCTTCTTCTTTTTGTCGTTCATGGCAACAGCACTTTCAGCGTCGACCGGTCCTGCCGATCCGTCATGGGAATTGGCGCTTTCCCTATCCGATCAAGGCCAAGGCGGCAAGTCTTTGCGCCGCTGGCAGCCTATCCAGGCCCTTATCCAGGCCATGAATAATGCCGCCCCTGACCACCGTTGCCTCTGACGCGGGAACGGGAGCGCGGGGTACCGCCAACCAACGCCCCTGCCCCGGATGGGAAACGGCCGCGCCCGGTCCCTCTATGTCATGCACCAGCCCGCCTGACATTGCCGGTCGGGCTCGACCGGAAATAGCACTTGAACACGTTTTTTCATGAAATCAGGAGTTGTACATGGCAATTTTTATGGGTTAAAGAAAGGACCGATATTCTATCGCCGCTGTTTATGCGGCGGCATTGCCAGACTATTTTCTTGACGACGATGAAGACCAATTTCGACCGCCTGCACAGGGGCGGCAAATCCGTCATCCGGCGCATGTCCACCTGCCGGCAAGGCCCTCTTTGATGGTGGCCCGAAACGCGCAATGGACCTGTCTCAGACCTGAAAATTCCGCGCGCAGGCGGCCATTGAAGATGGAAGAGCATGCTCAGATTCGTGAAACCCGGCTTCGGTACGATCCTTCCCGAGGACGCGCGCGCCCATGAGGAATGGGTCGCCGAACTGACGGCGCATGATTATGTGATGGAGAGCTGGCACTGCGATCTCTCCAGCGGCATTTTCCGCCTCGGCAAGATCGGCCAGCGTGTTCATGCGCTGGAACACGGCGTTTGCGGATTATTGGACATCATCCGCGCCTATGCGGACAACCATCGCAAAATCGTGCTCAGCATTCTGGAAGAGGCAACATCGTCCGCCTCATCCTTTTGTTATTGCACGCAGAGTTCCAAAGGCCCGCTATACTGCATCGGCACATCCTCGATCAACGCAGCTGATGCCAGCGGGCGGATGCAGGGGGTTTTCGCGTTTTCAAACGCGGCAAGCTGACGGCGCGCGCATTGCGGGCCTGATGGTGCGGGAACAGGTCTGCAGCAGCAAAAACCCATGCTTTTAGGGGATGTTGACCGCAGGCGGCCTTGGGCACATAATTTCCTCCAGTGCGTGGGAGGACGTCATGAAGGTATTCAAGAATATCGCAGGCATCGTCATCATCTTGCTTGGCGGGTTATGGATCCTGCAAGGGTCCAACATCATTCCCGGCATGGCCATGTCCGGCAGCGGCGAATGGCTGGTGATCGGCGCCATGCTGGTGATCTTCGCCATCGGGCTGCTCTACCAGAACAACCGTCCGAAAACCCGGATACACGGCATGCCGGGCGACGATCTGTTGTAAAGACAGTCAACCGCCGGGGCGCCGTTGCACAACCCCCGTCAGGGCCGCGCGAACGCGTGGCGCAGGTCCTCGATGCGGCCGCGGCAGTAGCAGCCTTCGATATGGTCGTTGACGAGGCCCATTGCCTGCATGAAGGCGTAGATCGTGGTCGGGCCGACGAAGGTCCAGCCGCGCTTTTTCAGGTCCTTGGAGATCGCGGTCGAGGTCGGCGTGGTCGGGTTGGCGGCGATCGCTTCCCAGGTGACGGTTTTGGGACGTTCATTGCCGCCCGGCTCATAGCTCCAGAAATAGCGCGCCAGCGACCCGAACTCGGCTTTCAGCGCCTGCGCCCGTTTGGCATTGTTGATGGTCGAGACGATCTTGCCGCGATGGCGCACGATCCCGGCATCGCCCAGGCAACGGGCGATATCCTCTTCGCCAAACCCTGCCACCACATCGAAATCAAACCCGGCAAAGGCCGAGCGAAACGCTTCGCGCTTGCGCAGGATGGTGAGCCAGGACAGGCCGGACTGGAAGCCTTCCAGGCAGATCTTCTCAAACAGCCTGATATCATCGGCCATCGGCTTGCCCCATTCCTCGTCATGGTAGCGCTGGTAATCCGCCAGATTGGCATGCCAGGCGCAGCGATCCCTGCCGTCCTCCCCGGTGATGATGCCCTTTGCCGTCACGCGTTTCTCCCTGAATTGTTTCGATACCCACAACAACACGGCCCATCGTGAACGCGCCGCACTGCGGTTTACCAATTGCCAACCATAGTCCTAAAGCCCGCGATAACCCTACCCAAAGCTTTATCCGGCCAAGCGGCCTTTCATGAACCGGCATTTACCATTCGGTTGCTGCCGGATGCCACGATCTTTCCATTCCGCCAGTTCTTTTATTGGCGTCCGCAAGGCTCGTCACCCGCATATCCTGCGGACGGCGAAGCCATGAGATAGTCCGGCGAAAGGTAGTGAACCGTCCGATGTTGAAGAAAACCCTGATCCTTGCCACATCCGTGCTGGTCGCGCTCACCAGTCTTGCCGAGGCGCAGGACCGGTACCAGAACCGGCCGCCCGTTGTCATCAGCCCGGACCTCACCGCCCCCTGGGTGACCCAGCTCGGCGGCACGCCCGATCGTGTCGTCTATCGCCAGCAGCGGCCTATCGCAGTGGAGCCGCAGGGCGCCACCCGAAAACAATATCTGTTCCAGAGGCGCGTGCAGCGCTCCGGCGCCGGCGTCGCGCAGCCCGTCGCAATGACGCGCGCCCAGCGGCCGGTGCGCCAGATGGATCCGCAATTCCTGCCACAGACCGTTGCCTATGACAGCAAGGAAAAGGCCGGCACGATCGTCATCGATACGAACAACCGCTTCCTCTACCTGGTCACCGGCAATGGCGAAGCCCGGCGCTACGGCGTCGGCGTCGGCAAGCCCGGTTTCGAATGGGCCGGCGCCCATAAGGTGACCCGCAAGGCCGAGTGGCCGAACTGGACGCCGCCTGCAGAAATGCGGGCCCGCGAAGCGGCCAAGGGGCATTTCCTGCCCGTCAGCATGAGCGGCGGCCCGGAAAATCCGCTGGGTGCGCGGGCCATGTATCTGGGCTCGACGCTCTACCGCATCCATGGGACCAATGCGCCCTGGACAATCGGTTATGCCGTTTCGTCGGGCTGCATCCGCATGCGCAACGAGGATGTCACCGACCTCTACGAGCGCGTGAAGGTCGGCACCAAGGTCATCGTCATCTGATACCAAGGATAAGCCAAAGCTTATCTGCCGGAGGGCCACAACGTGGCCTTTCGGCAACAGCGGTTCCCTGGGTGACAGCCCGATCGATCACAATTGCCCTAACCTGAACCCATAAGACTTGCGTAATACGCGATATTGAATAGCGTTTCGCAGCTTGGGACCGGATGAGGGATATTGCCTATGAACTCTACGTTTAACACATTGGCCGCGATCGGACTTGCGGCTGCGGTTGCTTTTGGTGCCTCCAGCGCATCGGCTTTCATGCCGGGCGAGCCCGCCGCAAAGCCGGGCTCCGATGTCACGATGGTGGCGATGGAACGCAAGCCCGCACAGAAATTCTGGCGCACCAAGGTGCGGCTGAGCACGGATGAGGCGCCCGGCACCATCATCGTCGATACCAACAACAAGTATCTCTATTATATCGAAGGCCCGAACCGGGCCACCCGCTACGGCATCGGCGTCGGCCGCGAAGGCTTTGGCTGGTCCGGCGTCGTCAAGGTGCAGCGCAAGGCGGAATGGCCGGGCTGGACGCCGCCCAAGGAAATGATCGCCCGCGAGCGCAAGAAGGGCCATATCCTTCCGGCCTACCAGGAAGGCGGCATCGACAACCCGCTCGGCGCCCGCGCGCTCTATCTCTACAAGGGCGGCAACGATTCCGGCTTCCGTATCCACGGCACCAACCAGCCCTGGACGATCGGCCTCAACATGTCGTCTGGCTGCATCCGCATGATGAACAAGGATGTCGAGCACCTCTACCAGCGCGCCTCGATCGGCACCAAGGTCATCGTCGTCGGCCCTGGCAACAAGCAGGGCGCCGTCTCCTTCGACGACCGCGGCCTCGATCTGCTGCGGACGATTTTTGGCGGTTGAGGGGACTGCGGTCTTGCCTGCCGTGAGGGATATGTTCCGGTAGAACGGAGCGTGCCGCCCCCTCATCCGGCCCTACGGGCCACCTTCTCCCCGCTGGGGAGAAGAGGGAATTCTACCTCCCCCTTGAGGGGGGAGGTCGCGACATCGTCGCGGGTGGGGGTGACACACCGCGAGTACCATTGGTCATTGTATATGCCGTGGATCACCCCACGCCGGCGCTTTGCGCCGACCCTCCCCCTCAAGGGTAGGGTGGAATTTCCGCAGGGCGTTCGCCGCCATAGGCCCAGTCTAAAAGTTCCACCGTGTGCAGGATCGGCATGGTGGTGCCGGTGGCGATCTGGGTGATGCAGCCGATATTGCCGGTGGCGATGATGTCGGCTTTGGTGGCCTCGATATTTTTCACCTTGCGGGCCTTCAGCGTTGCCGAGATTTCCGGCTGCAGGATGTTGTAGGTGCCGGCCGAGCCGCAGCAGAGATGGCCTTCGGCCGGATCGCGGACGGTGAAGCCGGCATTGCGCAACAGGAGTTTCGGCGCCATCGTGATCTTCTGGCCGTGCTGCATCGAGCAGGCGGAATGATAGGCGACGGTCAGGGTTTTCGGCTCCAAGCGCGGCAGGTCGAGCGTTGCCAGATATTCGGTAATATCCTTGGCAAGCGCCGAGACCCGCGCAGCCTTGTCCGCATAGGCCGGATCGAGCCTCAGCATATGGCCGTAATCCTTGATGGTGGTGCCGCAGCCCGATGCGGTGATGATGATGGCATCGAGCCCGCCCGTGTCGGCAGCCTTGATCCAGACATCGACATTGCGGCGGGCAGCCGCAAGCGCCTGTTCCTCGCGGCCCATATGATGCACCAGCGCGCCGCAACAGCCCTCGCCTTCCGGCACCACGACCTCGACGCCGAGCCGCGTCAACAGCCGGATGGCTGCCTCGTTGATCCCAGGCTTCAGCACCGGCTGGGCGCAGCCCGTCAGGATCGCGACCCGGCCGCGCTTTTCGCTTTGGGCGGCACAGATGCCGGGGGCGGATGCGGTGGAGGCAGATGCGATCTCCGATGGCGCCAGATCGAGCATAACGCCGAAGGTCTTGAAAAACGGCACGCGCTTCATCGCGGCCGCAAGCGGCCGTCCCAGCCGTGCCGCCTTCAAGGCCAGCCGGAACCTTGCCGGATAGGGCAGAACCGCCGCGAGCACGCCGCGCACCAGACGGTCTTTTAAGGGACGCTTGTAGGTCTGCTCGATATGGATGCGGGCGTGATCGACCAGATGCATGTAATTGACGCCGGACGGACAGGTGGTCATGCAGGCAAGGCAGGACAGGCAGCGGTCAATATGGGTGACCACTTCCTCATCGGCCGGGCGGCCGTTTTCCAGCATGTCCTTGATCAGGTAAATCCGGCCGCGCGGGCTGTCGAGTTCGTTGCCGAGCGTCACATAGGTCGGACAGGTCGCGGTGCAGAAGCCGCAATGCACACATTTGCGCAGAATCCCCTCGGATTCAGCGACATGCGGATCGGTGAGCTGGGCGGGGGTGAAGTTGGTCTGCATCAGGTGGCACGCTCCGGATTTGGGCCTTCGTTCGGCCCGGAATTTTCGGACGCATACCCCCCTCTGTCACTGCGTGACATCTCCCCCTCAAGGGGGGAGATCATTCTTTTCCCAATTTGGCTATTTGGTGAGGCGGGCTTGGGGCTTGCGGGCAATCTCCCCCCTTCAGGGGGAGATGTCCCGGAGGGACAGAGGGGGGTGGGCCGCATATTCAACATCTCCATCACCCCATTTTCCCCGGATTAAAGATTCCCCTTGGGTCGAACTTTTCCTTGAGCCGTGCAGACAACGCCGCAACAGGGGCCGGCTCCGGTTCAAACGCCGGTGTGGCCGCGCGAACGGCACCGGACGCGCGCACCAGCGTTGCGTGACCGCCGCCGATGCCCTTGATGAAACGGCGCAGCATCTCGGCTTCCGCATCGGCCTCCATGCGCAGCCAGACGAGGCCGCCCTGCCAGTCGTAGAAGGCATCGACGCCAGTCTGCAGCCGCAGCGCCGCGACCAGCTGATGACCGGCAGTTGGCGCCACGGAGACGCGCCAGAGCGGCTTTTGCGTGCCGTCGGCATAGGGTTTGACGTCGCGGATATCGCGCCAGAGCTTTTCCGTCGCCTCGTGATCGAGCACGGTTGCGGGCGCAACCTTCGCAAAGGCGGCTTTGAGTTTTTCGGCCCGCACCGTCACCGAGGCCGGCAGGCCTTCAAGCCGAAGAACTGTGGCGGCGCCTTCCGGATGGCTGCTGCCGATGAAACGGTAGCGCACGCTTTCCGTCAGATGTGCGGCGCCTGAGACTTCGACCGGCATGGAGAGCGCATGCGCCATCGCAGCAGCGGCCTGCGCATCGTCGAGGCCGAACGCCACGATGGTGACGCTAGCAGGCGGCAGGGGCAGGACCTTGAAGGTAACTTCGGTCAAAAGGCCCAGCGTCCCGTGCGAGCCGCAGAGCAGCTTGACCAGATCGAGCCCGGTGACGTTTTTCATCACCCGGCCACCGGATTTGATCGCTTCGCCTGACCCGTTCACAAAGCGGATGCCGAGCAGATGGTCGCGTGCGGCACCGGCCGTGATGCGGCGCGGGCCCGACACATTGGCCGCAAACACGCCGCCGATGGTCGGCTCGCCGCTGGTCCCCATGACGCCGCGGTGGTCCATCGGCTCGAAGGCGAGCATCTGGCGATTTTGGGCAAGCGCTGCCTCGATCTCGGCCATCGGCGTTCCCGCCTTGGCGCTCATGGTCATCTCAGCCGGATTGTAGCTGACGATGCCGGAAAGTTTGCGGGCCGAGAGGACATGATCAGCCGCCACGCGGTTTCCAAAGCCAGACCGCGTGCCGCCGCCGGTGATCGCCAGCGGCGTCGCCTGTGCGGCGGCCTCAAGGATGATACCGGCCGCTTCCGTTTCCGATGCCGGTTCAAAGGCGATGCTCATGCGGGGATACGTCCTTCCAGCGGAAAGACCTTTGAGGGGTTCATGATCCAGTGCGGATCAAAGGCGGCGCGTGCGGCCATCTGCTGGTTGAGATCGACCTGATCAAACTGGTGCAGCATCAGGTCGCGTTTCTCGATGCCGACGCCATGTTCGCCGGTCAGGCAGCCGCCAGCGTCGACACAGAGTCTCAGAATATCGTTGCCGGCGGCTTCGGCGCGCGCGGCGTCTTCCGGATCGTTGATATTGTAGAGGATCAGCGGATGCATGTTGCCGTCGCCGGCATGAAAGACATTGGCGACGCGCAGGCCGTAACCGTCGATGATCTCGCCGGTCTTCTTCAGCACATAAGACAGCTGGCTGAGCGGCACCGTGCCATCCATGCAGATGTAATCGGCGATACGGCCGGTGGCGCCGAAGGCGGATTTGCGGCCTTTCCAGATCAGCGCCGCTTCCGTTGCCGATTGGCTTTCGCGGATGGTGGCGACGCCGTGGCGGCGGGCGATGTCGATGATGCTGGCGAGCATAGCCTCCATCTCGGCTTCCGACCCCTCCACCTCGACGATCAAAAGCGCCTCGACATCCATCGGATATCCGGCCTGCGCGAAGGCTTCGCAGATGCCGATGGCCGGTCTGTCCATGAATTCGATGGCGACGGGGATGATGCCGGAACCGATGACTTCGGCGACGCAGGACCCCGCCTCTTCCGACGACATGAACCCGAATAGCACCGGCCGCGTCCCTTCAGGCTTGGCCAGCAGCCGGACCGTCGCTTCTGTGACGATGCCGAGCTGGCCTTCCGAACCACAGACGAGGCCGAGCAGATCATAGCCCGGCGCATCCAGCGCCTTGCCGCCCAGCTCGATTATTGTGCCGTCGAACAGCACCATCTTCACGCCGAGCAGGTTGTTGGTGGTGACGCCATATTTCAGGCAATGGGCGCCGCCGGAATTCATGCCGATATTGCCGCCGATGGTACAGGCCAGCTGCGAGCTTGGATCCGGCGCATAGAAGAAGCCACTGGCCGAGACCGCTTCGGAAATATTGATATTGGTGACCCCCGCCTGCACGGTGGCTGACCGGTTGGCAAAATCGATATCGAGGATGCGCGACATCTTCGACAGGCCGATGACCACGGCGTCCGCTTGCGGTATGGCGCCGCCGGACAGGGACGTGCCAGCCCCGCGCGGCACGACGGGAATGCCGTAACGGCTGCAATATTTCAAAACGGCTGCCACCTGCGCCGTGGTTTCCGGCAGGGCGACGGCCAGGGGCACCTGGCGGTAGGCGATGAAGGCATCGGTCTCGAACGGGACCAGGCCGCGCTTCTCGCTGATCAGGCAGCCGTCCGGAAGGATATCGGCGAGATCCTCGACGATCTGATGGCGGCGCGCGAGCACGGATGGTTTCGGCTCCAGAAAGGAAATCGTCTCCGGCATATCAGCCTCCCGGCACATTTGCATTCGGCCATGATCCGGCCAACGCCGCATAATTGGTATTTTTTCTTTACCACTTTCACCATGGCGCAGCAAATGCTAATCAGTTTTTCTGTTTTCGAAACAATGGTCAAGATTGATGACGAATCTGGGCGATCTTGAGGTGTTCACGCGTGTCGTATCCACCGGCAGTATGTCGGCGGCAGGGCGGGCATTGGGGTTTTCCCCAGCTGTTATTTCCAAACGCATCAAACGGCTGGAGGACCGTCTCGGCACCCGGCTGTTCCAGCGGACCACGCGGCAGATTTCGCTGACCGAAGCCGGACAGGGATTTTACGACCGGGTGCTGGGGATCATGGCCGGCATCGAGGAGGCCGAGGCTTTTGCCTCCGGCCGTTCCGGCCAGCCGCAGGGCACGCTGCGCATCACCGCTCCCACCTCCTTCGGCCGCATGCATGTGGCGCCGCATCTTGCCCGCTTCATCGAGGCGCATCCGGACCTCATTCTCAATATCGTGCTCTCGGACGAATTTACCGATATCGTCGCCGAGGGTTTTGACATCGCCATCCGCATCGGAGACCTCAGCGATTCCACGCTGGTTGCGCGCAAGCTGGTGCCGGTGCGGCGGATTCTATGCGCCTCACCCACCTATATCGCGCGCTACGGCATGCCGGGCACGATCGACGATCTCGCCGATCACATCTGCCTTCGCCAGCATAATCACGACACCTGGAAGCTGGAAAGCGCTGCGGGCGCAATGAGCTACAAGCCGCAGGGCCGGTTGATCACCAATTCGTCGGAAGTGGTGCGCGAAGCCGTTCTGTCGGGTGCCGGCATTGCCTTGCGCTCGACCTGGGATGTTGGCAGCGACCTGACATCGGGAAAGCTGGTGCAGGTCCTGCCCGCCTGGGAAGGCTCGCGCAACCTGTTCGTCTCCGCACTTTACCCCAGCCGCCAGTTCCTGCCGGCCAAAGTGCGGCTTTTCATCGATTATCTGGCCGGGCTTTATGGACCCGACCCCTATTGGGAACGGTAGGCTTCCGGCTTGATGCGATTCCAGAAACCGTGGCGGCGGATATGGTGCCGGTGCAAATCCGCCAGATAATCGGCATGTGACATCAGGCCATCATTGCCGCCGGGGCGCTTGGCGAGCGCCGCGAGCCTTTCGAGATAATCCGCACCATCCTCGTAATAATCGGACAGGCCACGGCTGACGATGCGGTCGAGCAGCGCCCGGTAGAGGGCTGTTGCCGCCGCCGGATATTCGCCAGCGTCGAAGGCTTCGGCGGCGGGTAAAAGAAACTCGTAGAATTCGCCTTCCCAGACACCCCAGCGGGCAACGACATAGCGCGCCGCGAGATCAAGCCTTGGCCAGGCGAGATAGAAGCGCAAAGCCGCATGCGGTTCACGGTGATGTTCGACAAAGGCGAAGGCCTTGTCCAGCGCCTCGAATTCCTCGAAATCACCGGCCTTGGCGATATATTCGCGCAGTATCCCGGCATCGAGCCCCTGTTCGAAAATCTTCCAGCGCACGGCCTGCGAGGCGGTGCGGTCCTTCATGCCATCGAGAATGGCGGCCTCCAGCCTGTCCTTGTCCGGCGGTGCCTGCATCCCGCCGGTGAGGACATCGACGCGGCGGGCAAAGCCGAGCCGGGACTTGCGGGGCTTGCGCACCCAGATCAGCGCTTCCTCATTGCGGCCTGCGGCATGCAGCCGCTCGGCAACCACGACCGGCTCGCGCAGCGCGTCCGGCAGGCTTTCCTCGATTGCCACATAGGCATCGAGGTCGCCGCACGCATCGGCAATGGCGCGACGCACATGCACGATCGCCGGCAGAATGGTGGTTCCCGCCGGTATCTTCATGGCTGCGGCCAGCCCTGCGTCCCAGGCCTTCAGCACGTCCGGCGGCAGCGCCGCCGCGATGCGGACCGACAGCAGCGTGCGGACGCCGTGATAGTCGATGCCGTGCAGGCCGGGGGTCAACAAAGGTGGAATGCGCACCTGCTGATCGGCGGGCACGAGTGGCGCAAGCCGGCCTGCGGCCTCGCACGCCTGGACATAAATGCCGGCGATGCGGCCGCTGGAATCGTTGACGCGCTCGGAAATTCCCTCATAGCCGTAGACGAAACGGATCAGCCGCTCCAGCGCCATGCCCGGATCGACCGCGCCGAACTCCTTGGTAATGCTGGCCGCAATGCTGTCGAGATCGTTGCCGAAGGCGCGTTCCTTCTGCCAGCGGATGCGCGTGCCTGATTTTTCGAGCGCGGCCAGGCGGCTGTCGATCAGCTTGGCAACACCGGCAGCACCGCCGATCCCGGCCAGTGCTGCGCTGAGCCGCTTTTTGAAGGACGGGTTGAGCGCCGCCTCATCCAACGCGATCTCGATCAGCCGCTCCAGGCCGAGCGCTGTCAGGCCGTCACGGTCGAGTTTTGCCTTCTTCGGCGCTTTTGCAACTTTTGCCATAAATGTGCCGGATCGATTCGTTTCGAATATCCCCCAAGACTTAGAGGCTTTCGCGGTCCTCGTCAGCATGATGCTTGCGGATGCGCCGGACGACCAGCCACATGGCAAGAACCGCGACCGGCACGAAGAAACCGGTCAGCACGCTCGACTTGATCGGAATGCCCTCGCTTTCCAGAGCCTTGGCGATGTAGCCGAACAGGCCGACGACATAATAGGAGATGGCGGCGACCGAGAGCCCTTCGACTGTCTGCTGCAGGCGCAGCTGCAGCTTGGCGCGGCGGTCCATCGAATTGAGCAGCACACTGTTTTGACGCTCGAGTTCGACATCGACCCAGCTTCTGAGCAGGGCGGTGGCGCGGGTGAGCTTGCGCGACAGGTTGGCCTGGCGCTCTTCGACCGACTGGCAGGTGCGCATCGCCGGCGCCAGGCGCCGCTCCAGGAACGTGCCGAGCGTTTCATAGCCCGGCACGCCGGTTTCGATCAGCGAGCGAATGCGCTCCTGAACGATGCCGTAATAGGCGCGGCTGGCACCGAAACGGTAGAGGCTGAGCGCGGCTCCTGCCTCCAGTTCGGCCGCAAGAAGGGTGATCTCGGCCAGCATTTCGTCGGCATGTTCGCGGGCGCTGGTGCGCATCCGCTGGGTGACGCCGGTCAGCCCATCCTCGATCCGGCGGATATCCGGCGACAGCGACTGCGCCAAAGGCAGGCCGAGCATTGCCAGCGTGCGATAGGTCTCGATATCGAGCAGCCGCTGCACGAGCGCGCCCGTCCCGGCCTCTGTCATGCCGCGATCGATAACGAGGATCTGCGTCAGGCCGTCGCCATTCTGGCGGAAATCGGTGAGCACCACCGACTGGCCGTTCTTGATATCGCTGTAACAGAGGCTGGTCGGGTCGAACGCGCTCATCGCCGCGCGGGTCTCTTCCGTGTCCGGCCGGATTTCCAGCCGGATGCCGGAGATCAGCGTGCCCGGCGGCGAAAAGCCATCGCCGAACGGATGCGTGGTCACGTCGCCGCCGAACTGCTCGGGAATGACGCCATCCCAGAAATAGGTCGAGAATTCGGTATGGCGCTCCCACCGCAGCGTGCCCTGCCCCCAGGAGATCGCATGGTGGCTGGCCTCGCGGCTCGGCGGCGAGACGCCGCGGGCGCGCGACAATTCCGACAGAACCGCATGATCGACGGCGGCCCCGCCATCGGTCATGAAGGCAAGCTGGAAAATCACGCGCGGCGACGTGACCAGCGCATATGGACGCGCATGGATCTCGCCCAGCGCCTGGGCGCGGGCCGGAGCCGACGGAAATGCGAAACTGCGTTTGGCCATGAAGCGTTTTCCCCTCTCACGCATCAATCAGAACTGTCTTATCAACAGGATGAGCAAAAGGGAAAGGACGCTTTGACGCAGGCCCGTGTTTGCCGTGGACAGACTCGGGAGTACTGACGCTTTGCAAAGTGGCTAAAGAAATTGACCACTTTCAAGCGGGTGACTAAGTTGGCGCCAAGGAGAGCCGCCGTGACCGACGACACTATTGATGCCTTTGCCCGCATCCCGCATAGCCGGACCTCCGGCGAGATCATCCAGCAGATCGAGCTGCTCATTCTCGAAGGCGTGCTGCGCGACAGCGAGCGGCTGCCAAGCGAACGGGATCTGTCGGGCCGGTTCGATGTGTCGCGGCCGATCCTGCGCGAGGCGTTGAAGGAGCTGGAGGCGCGGGGCCTGCTTGTGAGCCATCACGGCGGCGGTACCTTCGTGGCGGATGTCATCGGGCAGGTATTTTCCAAGCCGGTCATCGACCTGATCTCGCGCCATCAGAAGGCGACGCAGGATTATCTCGAATATCGCCGCGAACTGGAAGGCATGACCGCGGAGTTCGCCGCGCGCCGCGCCACCCGGTTCGACCGGGACATGCTGACCCGGATCATGGAGGAGATGCGGGCGGCCCATCTGTCCGGCTCGGCCGAAGGCGGGCTGAAGACCGATGTCGAGCTGCACAGCGCGATTGGCGAATGCGCCCATAACATCATTCTCTTGCACACGCTGCGCGCCTGTTACCGGCTGTTGAGCGGTGGCATCTTCTTCAGCCGCGAGGTGCTGTTTGCAGCGCCCGGCGCCGGTGACATGCTGCTGGCCCAGCATGAGGCAATCTACGAGGCGATCATGGCGGGCAATCCGGCGCAGGCGCGCGAGGCAGCCCAGGCGCATATCGACTTCATCATCACCGCCACGCGGGACGCCGAACGCTCGGGCGAATGGGCCCGGATCTCGCAGCTGAGAATGCAGCAGCGCGACCGGCAAGGTTAGGCCTTCCCCTCGGCCGGCAACACAAAAGTCACGGGCCGGGAAAATTGCCGCGCCTGTCTCACCAATGCCGCAAACATGCTCTATAAGGCCGCTATCGGCACATTTTGCTGGCGCAATCCCATTAAGTTGCCTGTCTTTCGCGTTGCCGCGCCCTTTATACGGAGCGCCGCGATAACTATATGTGCTTCACCAAATCTGCTCGTTTACAGGCTGCGGAAAGCGCGCATATTAAAGCAATATTGCAGATTAAAATGATTCGCTTTTTGAAAGGACGCCCCGACGTTGAATATCTTGAATCGCCTTGTCACGGATGTACGCCTGATGTTCCGCAGACCCGTGCGGATGCAATGTGCTGCGCTGTGTTACCGGTTCAAGAAGAAGAGCGCGGCGCCAGAGATGCTTTTGATCACCAGCCGTGACACCGGCCGCTGGGTCATTCCCAAGGGATGGCCGATGGAAGGCAAGATGTGTCATCAGGCTGCTGCGCAGGAGGCCTATGAAGAGGCTGGCGTCAAGGGTGAGGCCGGCGCCGAGCGGATCGGCTTTTACATGTACGACAAGGGCATGGACCAGGGCCTCAAGGTTCAGTGCATGGTTCAGGTCTATCCGCTGGTCGTCCTGGATATGCTCAAGAGCTTTCCGGAAAAGGGCAGCCGGAAGATGGAATGGGTGAGCTTTCGCGAAGGCGCCAAGCGCGTCGCCGAGCCGATGCTGAAGGACCTCATCCTGAGCTTCGAACAGCGGCTGCTGGCCACCATGAACCCGGTGGTCCAAAAAACTGCAGCGCAATAACGCCGGAACAGACGTGATCATGGCAACATGAAACATGTGCGGCGCAGCTGCGCAGACCGGGCGCCTGTCCTATCCGGGCAGGCTGTCTGAATTGGAGAACAGACGGTGACAAAACCGCGCCCGAGCCTCGAAAAACCGACACTCGACAAATACCTGGACAAGGTGACATTGAACGAGGAAGCGACACATCATGTGTTGCGGCCCTGGGCCGGCATCGGTCTTGGCTTTCTGTTCCTGTTGGTCAGCGTGATTTTCGCGGCCGCCTATGTCTCCGAAGAACCCAAATACCTGATCATTCTCGCCGCCGCCGCCGTTGCCGGTTATATGGCGATGAATATCGGCGCCAATGACGTGACCAACAATGTCGGCGCTGCCGTGGGATCGAAGGCGATCACCATGACGACGGCGCTGATCATCGCCGCCATCTTCGAAGTCGCCGGCGCCGTGTTTGCCGGCGGGCGCGTGGTTTCGACCATCGAGGCGGGCATTGTCGATGCGGCGCAGATGCCATCGGGCGAGGCCTTCGTCTGGGTGATGATGGCCGCCCTGATTTCGGCCGCGGTGTGGATCAACATCGCCACCTGGTCGGGCGCGCCGATCTCCACCACCCACTCGATCGTCGGCAGTATTCTTGGATCCGGCGTAGCGGCGGCCGGGTTTTCCTCGATCCACTGGGCATCGCTTGCGGGCATCACGGCCAGCTGGACAATATCGCCGCTGCTCGGCGGTGGCGTCGCCGCGCTGCTTCTGGCGTTCATCAAGACGTTCATCATCTACCGTGAAGACAAGATCACGGCGGCGATCTTCTGGACGCCGATCCTGCTTGCCGTCATGACGGGCGCTTTCGCCACCTATTTTGCCGTGATCGGCATCGAGAAGGTGGCGCATATTCCCATGACACAAGGCATCCTGATCGGCCTTGCCGTGGCGGCGCTGACCATATTTGCGGCGAGGCCCTGGATCGCGCGCCAGGCTGCCGGGCTCGACAACCGCAACCAGTCGCTGCGCAAGCTGTTCCAGCTGCCGCTCATTCTTTCGGCCGCCCTTCTCTCCTTCGCCCATGGTGCCAACGACGTGTCCAATGCCGTCGGACCACTTGCGGCGATCGTTGCCAACGTCAATGGGCTCGCAATCGTCTCGACCACCTATGTACCGCTCTGGGTGATGCTGATCGGGGCCTTCGGCATTTCCTGCGGCCTGCTTCTGTTTGGTCCCAAACTCATCCGCGTCGTCGGCGAGGAGATCACCAAGCTCAATCCGATGCGCGCCTATTGCGTGGCCCTTGCAACGGCGATCACCGTGATCATCGCGACCTCGCTCGGCCTGCCCGTCTCGACCACGCATACCGCCGTGGGCGCCGTCTTCGGCATCGGCTTTTTCCGCGAATGGTACACCCGCAATTCCAAGCGGCGGCTGGAATATGTGCGCCAGAAGACCGGGCAAATGGATTTCGAGCGCCGGATCGAGCACAGCCCGGAAGAATCGCACCGGCGGCGCCTGGTGCGGCGCTCGCATTTCATGACAATCGTCGCGGCCTGGGTTATCACCGTTCCCGTTTCGGCGCTGTTATCGGCGGCGGTCTACACGGTTTTCGCGGCTCTCTTTATCTAGAGCCTCGTACGATAAATGAGGCTCTAGATTGAGGAATGATCTATGCGCGCCAACTTCCGCATGCAGCGGCTGTTCATCGACGTACCGCTGACGCAAGGGACGATTTACGAAGCATCGCGCGAGCAGTTCAACTATCTCGTCAATGTGCTGCGTTTCGAAGCGGGCGGCACCGTGCTGGTTTTCAACGGCCGTGACGGCGAATGGCAGGCGGAACTCTCCTTTCCGACCAAGAAACGGCTGTTCCTGACGGCAACCGAACAGGCGCGGCTGCAACCGGCACCCTGCGATCTGCAGTATCTGTTTGCACCGCTGAAGGTCGGCAGGCTCGATTATCTCGTGCAAAAGGCGGTGGAGATGGGGGCCGGCCTGTTGCAGCCGGTCATGACCCAGCATGTCCAGGGCAAGATCACCAATCTCGACCGGGTGCGCGCCAATGTCATCGAGGCGGCCGAGCAATGTGGCGTCCTCGGCGTTCCCGACGTTGCCGAGCCGCGCCGGCTGGACGACATTCTCAGCGGCTGGCCGGACGATCGCCGCATCATCTTTTGTGACGAAGGCGATGCCGGGCAAAATCCGCTGCCGGTTCTTGCGGCGGTGAAGGAACGCAAACTGGCGCTCCTGATTGGTCCGGAAGGTGGTTTTTCCGATAGCGAACGGACGCTGCTGCGCAGTCTCGACTTCGTCACCGCCATCCCGCTCGGCCCGAGAATTTTGCGGGCGGATACGGCGGCGGTGGCGGCAATGGCTGTGATCCAGGCATCGATTGGCGACTGGCAATAGAATCTGCAATGTTCACGTCATTCGACGTGTTGAAAATTTGAACCGGCCTTGAAAGAATTTCACTTGCACCACACCTGAAACCGGTTCAATCACCCTTCTGATGTCTGCCGTCCGGCAGGTCCCCGCCCGTTCAAAAGAAGACGCCCATGGCCAGAGACACCACCGACCAGACGCCGGTTACCTCCATTGCAGACCTGACGGAATATCTGGCAGAGGGCAACAAGCCGGAAGAGAAGTTCCGGATTGGAACGGAGCACGAGAAGTTCGCCTTCTTCAAGGCAGACAACAGCCCGGTTCCCTATTTCGGTGATGCGAGCATTTCGGCGCTTCTGAACGGCATGGCGCAAAAGAGCGGCTGGGAGCCGATCATGGATGCCGGCAATATTATCGGCCTTGCCGAGAATTCCGGCCAGGGCGCGATTTCGCTGGAGCCCGGCGGCCAGTTCGAACTGTCGGGCGCGCCGCTCGAAAACCTGCACCAGACCTGCAAGGAATCCAACCGGCATCTGGCCGATCTGCGCGAGATTGCCGAGCCGCTCGGCATCCGTTTCCTCGGCATTGGCGGCAGTCCGAAATGGACGCTTTCAGAAACCCCGCGCATGCCGAAATCCCGCTACGACATCATGAGCCGCTACATGCCGAAGGTCGGCACACAAGGGCTCGACATGATGTACCGCACCTGCACGATCCAGGTGAACCTCGACTTCTCCTCCGAAGAGGACATGCGCCGCAAGATGCAGGTCTCGCTGAAGCTGCAGCCGCTGTCGACGGCGCTGTTTGCCAGCTCGCCCTTTACCGACGGCAAGCCGAACGGCCTGCTCTCCTGGCGCGGCGACATCTGGCGCGACACCGACAACCAGCGCGCCGGCGTCCTTCCCGCCATCTTCAATGCCGATTTCGGCTTTGAGGATTACGTCACATGGGCGCTCGACGTGCCGATGTATTTCGTGGTGCGCGACGGCAAATACCATGACTGCACCCGCGTCACCTTCCGCCAGTTCATGAACGGCGCGATGAAGGGTGAGCTTGCCGACTGGGAGCCCAATATGGGCGACTGGACCAACCATCTCTCGACGCTGTTTCCGGATGTGCGCCTGAAGCGTTTCCTGGAAATGCGCGGTGCCGATGGCGGCCCGTGGCGCCGCATCTGCGCGCTGCCGGCGTTCTGGGTCGGATTGCTCTATGACGGGGCAGCGCTCGATGCCGCCGAGGACCTCACCCGCGACTGGACCTATGACGAAACGCTTGCCATGCGCAATGCGGTGCCGGCACAGGGACTGTCTGCCACGCATCGCGGCACCTCGCTGTTCGACATTGCCCGCGAAGTGCTGTCGATCTCGCGCCTGGGGCTGAAGAACCGCAACAGGCTGAACGGCGACGACGTGGACGAGAGCATCTTCCTCGCCCCGCTCGATGAAGTGCTGGCCAAGAAGGCGACGCTCGCCGAAGACCTCCTGGCGCTCTACAAGGGACGCTGGAACGGCTCAGTCGAGCCGGTGTTCACCGACTACCAGTATTAGGCTCTAAAATCTCTTTTTCAGAAAGTAGCGGGGAATGGCGTTTTCGGCGCCTTCGAGTTCGCCGAAAACGGTGTAGCCGAGCTTTTCATAGAACGGCCGCGCCTGAAACTCGAATGTGTCCAGCCAGACGCCGATATAGCCGCGGGCCCGCGCGATCGTTTCTGCTTCCGCCAGCAGGCGCGAGCCGAGGCCCTGGCCGCGATACGCATCCGGCACCCCCAGATATTTGACGAAGGCCCAGCCGAACCCATCCGTGCCGTAAAGACCGCCGGCAACCGCATTCGTGTCGGGGTCGCGCAGCAGAATGGCGAAATCGGTCTTTTCCTCGATGGCACCGAGATGCAGTGCTGCATGCTGGTCCAGCACCGCAAGGATCGCTGCCGCATCCTGCGCGCTGGCATTTTCGGGAATGATATCGATGATCGGACGCTTCATGCCGGTTCCACGCGTGGCTGGGGACGCAGGCACAATAGGCGAACGCTGCAGGCTTGTGGAGAGTGAAATTCCGCCGATGCGGGAGCAAGTCGCATAGTCCTCATCCGGCTCACAAAAAGCGGTGTTCTCGCGGCTTTTTGCCGTTATAGTGCAACAACATGCGTAGTGCCGCCTGCTGGAGAGGACAAAAAATGATCCCGCTTTTCGATATGATGATGCAGGCGCAGAATGGCAATGCCATGGACGTGATGGCCAAGCAGTTCGGCCTGGCGCAGGAGCAGATGGCCAAGGCGACGGCCGCCCTGATGCCGGTCTTTTCCACCGCCCTCAAGCGCAACACCGCCAACCCTTATGATTTCAGCACCTTGCTCGCTGCCATGTCGAACGGCAATTACGCCCAGTATTTCGAGGATATGAACAAGGCTTTCACGCCGCAGGGCCTGGCCGACGGCAATACTGCCCTCAATCAGCTTTTCGGCTCCACCGACATGCTGCAGGCCATTTCCGGGCAAGCGGCGCAGATAACCGGTATCGGCCAGGAAATCTACAAGCAGATGCTGCCGGTGGTGGCGAGCGCGATCATGGGGGGATTGTTCAAGCAGGCATCCGGGCAGATGGGCGGGATGCAGAATCCCTTTGCCAATACGCCGATGGAAGCAATGATGAAGCCATGGCTGGAGGCATCCGGCTTTACCAGGAAGCCGCACCCGGCCGCCAATCCATTCGACAACGCGTTCACGCAGGCGATGAGTTCCTTCACGCCGGCGATGAACTCGTTCACGCCGGCGGTCAACCCGTTTACACAGGCTATGCAGGGCTTTTTCGGTGCGGCAAAGCCGGAGGAAAAACAGCCATCCGCCCCGGATATGTTTGCGGCCAACCCCTTCATCAAGGCGTTTCAGGACATGATGAACGGCAAGCCACAGGCAGCACCAGAGCCGGAAAAGAAGCCTGCCGAAGCCAATCCGATGGCGCAGTTTACCGAGATGTTCAACAGCATGTTCGACAGCGGGCTCGAGGCGCAGAAGGAATATCAGAAGAACATCGACGGCCTGTTCGAGACCTACCGGAAAACGACAAACGGTTAACCGCTGCAGCTTGCCGGAGTGCCGTTATTTGACACTCTGGTTTTCATGCTGCTGCAACCGCGCCTGCCTCAAGGCATCGGTTTTTTTCTTGGCGGCGGCAACCCGCGCTTCTTCACTCGCGGTTGCGACACTCTTGGCTTGTTCGAAATCGCCCCATGACGACGGCCCCCTCGGCCGGCGCTTCAATGGTTCGGTATCAGTCATGCTTTTTTCTCCATTTGAGAGCCAAAGCCCTGGACTTCCAGCGCCTGGGTGAGCAGTCCCGTCAGTTGCCGGTCGTCGAACGGCTTCCTTAGCCACGGCACCTGCTGGAAATGGGAGGGAATTTCGGCGCGATCGGCGCCAGAACAAAAAATCATCGGCACGCCGCGCTCCAACAGAAGGGATGCGACCTGCGTGCACACTTCGCCTTTCAGCTGAAAGTCGAGAATGGCAGCCAGCGGTGTGTGGAAGGCCAACCATCTCAACGCCGCAGCGCAGGACGGATATGTCTCCGATTTCAGCCCGGCTGCGTTCAACACCTCCTCCATATCAAGCGCAATGAACGGCTCATCCTCCAAAACGAGGATCTGATCGGTAGGACACGGCTGCGCTGAAGCTGCCATCTCCAGAGAGAGCCTCCTTAAAAGACCGGAATTTTCCGTGGATTTGGCCAACCGCTCGGCAACCACCAAAGCCTTTTGGCCTTCTTCGCTACCGATTTTGAACCCATGCGCATCGCACCAGCGGTGCACAGCCGCAATAGTTGTTTGCGACTGACCATCTTCAAAATAAAGCAAATCAAGAAGAGACATACAGCTCTGCTCCAAGAATTGGGCAAGAGCACAAGATCTCTCAAACAGTCACAGCCGAGTGGGCGTAGTGGGACCGGTCATGCAACAATACGCTGAATTGCACGGAACGCATTAAACTATATTAACTGCGGTCATTTTTTCTGCGCGGGCCATTTTCCGCGCGTACATCAACACGAACTCTTCGGTTTGCAGACAAGAAAAAGCCCGGTACCGGTCTTGGGGACCGGGTACCGGGCAAGCAGCAGGGCAATTGGCTCTAACCCTGCGGGGAACGGTAACGCGCAGAGGCGGCTGCGCGTCCCTGTTGCGTGGGACGTTTTTGAAAACGTCTAGGGCACGCAACAAAACTCTTTCAAAGTGCTGCTCCGGAACTCTTCAAGCTCCGCAGGCAGCGGTCAAAGCACATCTCAGCCGAGGCGTGCCTTGCGGTAGAACGTGTTTGCCCGGTCGCGGGACGCCTGTGTCAGGTGACGGCCGGGATCGTCGAAGAACGGCGAGGTCATCGCCTCGCGCACTTCGTGGCGGCAAAGCCCCATATCGAGCAGTTGGTGATCGTCGAGATCCTGCAGGCGGCCGATGGCATTGCGGTTTCGCAGCAGGCGCCATACCGAGTTCAGCACGCCCATCAGCCCCGTCTGGCGGGATGTCGCGGACAGCTTCCCGGTGAGGGTGAGGTCAAGTGCGTGGTCGGTCGTGCGCATGATGCTAACTCCTTTGTCAGGGCACGTCAGCGCTGCACGTCTTGAACGTGCCTCGCTGTCATTGTCGATTTTGTCTCATTTCTTTCCAGATCGCCTAGGATCTGGAAATTTAGGCAAGGGCGACCCATCCCCCGCAGGGAGGCCGGCGCGGGAGTTGGGTCGAAACTTATATTGGTGGACCGGCTTTGCTGACGCTCGCCGGAATGGTTCAGAATGCGATTTGCCCGATCAAATTCGCAAATCCTTATTGATCAGTCCAACGAATGTTTCTAATGGTATTCATCAAACTATTTCATGAGTGCTCTTTTTGAGGACCAGGACCATGTCCGCACCGCTCGATATCGATCAACTCCAGACTTTCGTTGCCATCGCCGACACCGGCAGCTTCACCAAGGCGGCCGATCGGGTCTTCAAGACGCAATCGGCGGTGTCGATGCAGATGCGCCGGCTGGAAGAGCGCATCGGCAAGCAGCTGTTTGCCAAGGACGGGCGCGGCAACCGCTTGACGACGGAAGGCGACCGGCTGCTGAATTTCGCACGGCGGATGATCCGGCTGAACAACGAAGCCATCGCCTCCTTCGACGACAACCGCCTGGAAGGCACGCTGCGCATCGGCACGCCCGATGATTATGCCGATCGCTACATGCCGGAAATCATCGTCCGCTTTGCCAAGACCCATCCGAATGTCGAGCTCAACATCGTCTGCGAGCCCTCGGTGGATCTGGCGGAAAAGATGGCCAAGGGCGAACTCGACATCGCGCTTGTCACACACAACCCCCGCGCCCGCGCATCCGACGTGGTGCGCACCGAGCCGCTCTGCTGGGTCAGCTCCATCAACCATCCCCTGCCGGAAAATGCACCGGTGCCGCTCGCCGTCGGCAAGCGCGACTGCGCCTGGCGCCAGGCCGCCTGCTCGGCACTCGATGCCACCGGCAAGGAATATAATATCCTGTTCACCAGCTGGTCATCGACGGTGGTGGCGGCGGCGGTGCTGGCCGGCATGGCGGTTTCGGTCCTGCCGGAATCGGCGCTGCGGACCGGCATGAAGGTTCTGACCCAGGCGGATGGTTTTCCAGCGCTTGCTCCGGTTCAGATCGGCATCATGAAGCGGCCAGGGCTTTCGCCCTCGCTCTCGAACGCGATCACCAACCACATCACGGCCTGTCTCGACAATATCACGCCGACGACGAGCACCGATGATCTGGATGGCGACATGAAGAATTTTCCGCGTTACCCGCGCCTGCGCCAGAGCCATATGCTGCCCGGCTGGTAAGACCTAATCGCTCGACAAGCAAAAAGGCCGTGCTCCTTTCGGAGACGCGGCCTTTTTGTATTTGCTAATATGGATACCCGGCCAGAATACGCGGCCGCAAAAATCGACTGCAATATATATTCGTCCTAAGCAGCCCCGAAAATCGCTGCCGGGCTTTTATACGACAATTTGAATATATGCCCAAGAGCCCAGAATGGACCATTTTTGGTGGAATTCCCCTAGGAAATTAGGGGAAATTTAACGGCAACGCTGATTTTCGGGCCCCGGATGAGGAAAAACTGAGCATTTTCGCGATTTGGGCAGAGTGCTGGCAGCGCTGGTTCACGCGGAGTTGGGAGGCTAGCCGGGAAATTGAGCGTTGTCCAAATACTCCGTCATTCCTGTGCTCGTCACAGGAATCCAGCCAGCTCAAGTCCTTGAGCTGAAAGAGTCTTTTGACCCGACGGACGTCGGGTCACTGGATCCCCGCCACAAGGGCAGGGATGACGGCGAGAGTGGGGTGTCGGCCTTGCAAGACAATCTGTTCAGGCTTTATAAAACGCCTCACCGGGCCCATTAAGGCCCGGTTTGTAAAATCGCGATCATGAAGCCCGCTGCATTTGAGCGGGCCTCAATGCGGCAGGTCAGACCAAGTCGAACCGGTCGGCGTTCATCACCTTGTTCCAGGCGGAGACGAAGTCGCGGACGAATTTGGACTGTGCATCGCTCTGACCATAGACTTCGGCCACGGCACGCAGCTGGGAATTCGAGCCGAACACCAGATCGACGCGGGTGGCGGTCCATTTGAGTTCGCCGGTTGTCCGGTCGCGTCCTTCAAAGACCTCCTTGTCCGGCGATGCCGCCTTCCAGACCGTGCCCATGTCGAGCAGGTTGACGAAGAAGTCATTGGTGAGCGTTTCCGGACGCGTGGTGAAGACACCATGCTGGGACTGGCCGTGATTGGCGTTCAGCGCCCGCAGTCCACCCACCAGCACCGTCAGTTCCGGCGCCGTGAGCGTCAGGAGCTGTGCCTTGTCGATCAGAAGCTCTTCGGCCGATACGGTGAAGCTTGTCTTCTGATAGTTGCGGAAACCTTCCGAAACCGGCTCGAGCACCGAGAAGGATTCGATATCGGTCTGTTCCTGCGTCGCATCGGTGCGGCCGGGCGCAAACGCAACGGCCACGTCCTGACCGGCGCTCTTCGCCGCCTTTTCGATGGCGGCGGCACCGCCTAGCACGATCAGATCGGCCAGCGATACCTGCTTGCCGCCCGGATGCGCCTCGTTGAAGCTTCTCTGGACGCCTTCAAGCGCCGCAAGCACGGTTGCGAGCTGTTCGGGCTGGTTGGCGTCCCAATCCTTTTGCGGGGCAAGGCGGATGCGCGCACCATTGGCACCGCCGCGCTTGTCGGACCCGCGGAAGGTCGAGGCCGAGGCCCAGGCGGTCGAAACCAGCTGCGAGACCGATAGGCCGGAGGCGAGGATCTTTTCCTTCAGGTCTGCAATATCGGCAGCATCGATCAGCGGGTGATCTGCGGCCGGGACCGGGTCCTGCCAGATCAGATCTTCGCTTGGAACTTCCGGGCCGAGATAGCGGACCTTCGGTCCCATGTCGCGATGGGTCAGCTTGAACCAGGCGCGGGCAAAGGCGTCGGCGAACTGATCGGGATTTTCGTAGAAGCGGCGCGAAATCTGCTCATAGGCCGGATCGACGCGCAGCGCGAGGTCGCTGGTCAGCATCGACGGCGCATGACGCTTAGAGGGATCATGGGCATCCGGAACCGAGTTGGCGCCCATGCCATGCTTGGGCGTCCACTGATGCGCACCGGCCGGGCTCTTCGTCAGTTCCCATTCGTAGCCGAACAGGTTCCAGAAGAAGTTGTTGCTCCAGCGCGTCGGCGTCGAGGTCCAGGTAACCTCGAGGCCGCTGGAAATGGTGTCGCCACCCTTGCCGCTGCCATAGGTGCTGGCCCAGCCGAGACCCTGCTGCTCGATATCGGCAGCTTCCGGCTCGCGGCCGACATGGGCGGCGTCGCCGGCACCATGGGTCTTGCCGAACGTGTGGCCGCCGGCGATGAGGGCAACGGTTTCCTCGTCGTTCATGGCCATGCGTCCGAAGGTTTCGCGGATGTCGCGGGCGGAGGCCAGCGGGTCCGGATTGCCGTTCGGGCCTTCCGGATTGACATAGATCAGGCCCATCTGCACCGCTGCCAGCGGATTTTCCAGATCACGGTCGCCGCTATAGCGCTTGTCGTCGAGCCAGGTGCGTTCGGCACCCCAGTAGATATCTTCTTCCGGCTCCCAGACGTCGGCACGGCCACCGGCGAAACCGAAGGTCTTGAAGCCCATCGATTCCAGCGCGCAGTTGCCGGTCAGGACCAGAAGATCGGCCCAGGAGAGTTTGTTGCCGTATTTCTGCTTGATCGGCCAGAGCAGGCGGCGGGCCTTGTCGAGGTTGACGTTATCCGGCCAGCTGTTGAGCGGCGCAAAGCGCTGCGTACCCGAGGACGCACCGCCACGGCCGTCGCCGGTGCGGTACGTGCCGGCGCTGTGCCAGGCCATGCGGATGAAGAAGGGACCGTAATGACCGAAATCGGCCGGCCACCACTCCTTCGAATCCGTCATCAGCGCAAAAATGTCCTGCTTGACGGCCGCGAGATCGAGCGTCTTGAACGCTTCGGCATAATCGAAACCGGTGCCCAGCGGATCGGACAAAGCCGAATTCTGGTGGAGAATCCGCAGGTTGAGCTGGTTCGGCCACCATTCGCGGTTTGAAGTCCCCTCGCCCGAGTTGCTGGTCAGCGACCCGTGCATGACCGGACACTTGCCCGTTTTCTCGACTTTGGCGTCCATTTCTGCCTCCTGTTTACAATGCAAATTCGTGGGTTCCGCCGCACCATCTCCTATAAGTTCCATAATTTCCAATTGTATTTAATTGAAATATCGATAGGATTATCCTATCATGATCACGATACGCCAAATGCGCTATTTCGATGCACTTGCCAGTGCCCGGCATTTCGGGCGGGCAGCGCAGATGGTCAATGTCAGCCAGCCTGCACTGTCGGCACAGATCGCCGAAATGGAACGCGAGCTCGGCGTCAAGCTGGTGGAGCGTGGCAAGGGGCCGACGCTTCTGACCCGCGAGGGCGAGGCGCTGCTGCCGGAAATGCGCAAGATCCTCGGCGGCATCGACCAGCTCTACCAGCAGGCACGCCATGTGACCGGGGTGCTGGAAGGCAAGCACCGGCTGGGGATCATCCCGACGGTTGCGCCCTACCTTGTGCCCGTGCTCATTCCTTTGGTGCGCGAGCGTTACCCCAACCTGCAGATCGAGCTGAAGGAGCTTTTGACCGGTCCCTGCCTCGACGAATTGCGGCACGGCCGGCTCGACAGCGTTATTGCCGCGCTGCCGGTGGACGAGGAAAACCTGTCGAGTGCGCTCTTGTTTGAAGACCGGTTCCTGATTGCCAGCACCGAGGATGAACACACGATCCTGATGTCGCCGATGACCGAGGACAAGGTCGATGTGGAACGGCTGCTTTTGCTGGAGGAAGGCCATTGCCTGCGCGATCATGCGCTAGCGGTCTGCGGCATTCATTCCGGCCGCCGCGTTGCAAATTATGGCGCGACGTCGATGGCGACGCTGTTGCAGATGGTCAGCCACGGCATGGGCATCACGCTGATCCCCGAAATTGCCGTCAACGACGAAAAGAGCCGCAACCGGATGCGGATCGTTCCCTTTGCCGAGCCGCAGCCGTCACGCCGGATCGGCCTTGTCTGGCGCACGCGCAGTGGCCGCCAGAACGACCAGCAGGCCTTGGCCAGCCTGATTTCGGAGGCCGCCCAGCGCCTGCTGCAATAGATCAGACGACCTTCGTCTTCAGGAACTCCACCGTCCGGCTCCAGGCGAGATCGGCAGCCGTCTTGTCGTAGCGGGCCGCCGAGGTATCGTTGTTGAAGGCATGGTTGACGCCCTCGTAAATCTGGATGGTGAAATCCTTGCCAGCGTCCGTCAGCGCCTTCCTGTAGGCGTCGATACCGGCATTGATGCGCTCGTCCAGCCCGGCATATTGCAACAGCAGCGCCGCCTTGATCTTCGGCACGTCTTCTGCCGGCGGCTGCGCGCCGTAATAGGCGACGCCGGCTTTCAGGTCCGGGGATGCGACGGCCAGCTTATTGACCATGCCGCCGCCCCAGCAAAAGCCGACCGCACCGGCCTTGCCGGTGGTCAGGTCATTGCTTTCGAGATAGGTAACGGTCGCAACCGCGTTATCGACGGTCTGCTTGCCATCCAGCGCGCCGATCATTTCGCGCGCCTTGTCCTCGTCGGCAGGCGTTCCGCCGGCGGGGGAAAGAAAATCGGGAGCGAGTACTACGAAGCCTTCCAGCGCCATGCGGCGGGCGACATCCCTGATATGCGGGTTAAGGCCACGGTTTTCGTGAATGACGATGACCGCAGGCAGCTTTCCCGATGCGTCGGCGGGGCGGACCAGATAGCCTTTCAAATCGCCGCCGGCACCGGGATAGGTGACATCCTCTGCCTTTACCCGCGCATCGCTTTCCGGGATGATTTCCGCCTGCGCGCTGTTGGCGGCCAGAAGCGGCGCGATCGCGGCGGCGGTTGCAGCCGAGCCGGTCAACGCCGTCAGTTTGCGCATGAAGGCCCGCCGGTCGAGGCTGAGATGGGTGTATTCGTCATAGGCGTTGATCATCGCCTGGGTGATCTTCGGCTTTTCCATGTTTTCCTCCTCTGGTCCGCCGTCACATCGCGGGGTCATGCAGGCGCGCTATACTGGCGCCCGTCACCACACAACGCAGGCGGCCGATAAAACAGAGGTGTGGCGCTCGCCGCGTTCGACAAGCTTGGCACCACCCCGTTGACGCAAACGTGATCCGGCCGCAATGCCCGGCCGGATCAAGAGCCTGCCGCGATGGGACGCCTACTGCATGTACCAGCCATGGCTGACGACGAGCGACTGGCCGGTAAGCGCATTGGTCTCGAAACCTGCAAACAGGAGCGCCACTTCCGCGACATCCTCGACGGTGGTGAACTGCGCATCCACCGTGCCGCCGAGCATCACCTTCTTGATGACCTCGTCTTCGGAAATACCGAGTTCCTTGGCCTGTTCGGGGATCTGCTTGTCGACCAGGGGCGTTCGCACGAAGCCGGGGCAGATGACATTGGCGCGCACGCCGTCCGGTCCGCCTTCCTTGGCAACCACGCGGGCCAAGCCGAGCAGACCGTGCTTGGCGGTGACATAGGCCGATTTCAGCGGCGAGGCTTCATGCGAATGCACCGAGCCCATATAGATGATCGCCCCGCCCTTCTGCGCCTTCATATGCGGAATGCAGGCCTTGGTGGTGAGGAAGGCACCATCGAGATGGATGGCCAGCATCTTCTTCCAGTCGGAAAAGGCATAGTCCTCGATCTTGTTGACGATCTGGATGCCGGCATTGGAGACGAGCACGTCCACCCTGCCCCATTTGGCAATCACTGCTGCGACGCCGGAATTGACGGCGTCTTCGCTGGTCACGTCCATCGCAATACCGATCGCCTCGCCCGGACCCGCCGCCGTCAAGTCCCTGGCCGTCGCCTCGGCTGCTTCAAGCTTCAAATCGGCGATGACGACCCTGGCGCCTTCCGACACATATTTCTTGGCAATCGCCAGGCCGATGCCGCTGGCAGACCCGGTGACGATGCAGACCTTGTCCTTGAGTTTCATGGTTTTAACTCCCTATTTTTGCAGATAATCATGGACCACTTCGCCGAGACCCAGGGTCAGGTCGGAGAGGATATGAACGGCGGACTTGACCTCAAGCACCGGCAGATCGGCGACCGGGGCCAGTGCATGCGGAAACAGCGCCAGCGCGCCCGGACCTTCCCAGGCGCCCTTCACCGTCAGGTCCTCCAGATAATAGCGAACCAACTCGCAGATGCGCGGCGTGCAATCGACATGCGGAATGATCTTCAGCATGAAATTCGGCTGTTTCAGGCTTTCGAGGATTTTCGCCTTGTCGAGTGTGCGATGCTTGAAGCCCATTGTCGCGGTCGCGACACGCTGGCCGCCATATTCCAGCGTGCCGACCAGCGCGTCCTTGACGGATGTCAGCGACGGTTCCGCCAGCTTCTTCGGGAAACCCCAGATCTCGCGGCCACCGGCAATCGGCGCATCGTCGTTCAAATACATCGAATGCACGTAGCCGCCGTGCACGCCTTCAAACGTGACCGGAATGACCTGGCCAGACTCGGTATAATCGCCAAAACCCGTGGAATCGGGCATGCGGATGAATTCGTATTTCACCAGCGGCTCATCAAACTGCAGCGGCTCCGGCACCACCCGGCGCAAGGCTTCCGGATCGGTGCGGTAGGTAATGATCATATATTCGCGGTTGACGAAGCGGTATGGGCCCGGCGGATAGGATGGGCTGGTCAGCGGCATCGCGAAGGCATTGCGAACGACATCTTCGATTTTCATGGCTTATTCCCCCGCAGGCGTTGCTCGGCAAGATCGAAAACCCGTATTCCGTTGGTGGGGCGCGTGCGGTTGCGCCAATCGGGATGATTGAGCGTCTCGACCACATCGTCATGTCCGGCCTTCCAGTGTTCTTCCACTGAGAGCCGCGAAAACTCGTAGTCCTTGGACCCGGTCTCATAGGCCGCATTCCGGTAGATCAGATGCACCATGGTGACGGCGCAATCGTTGCCGATCCGCTCAAGAATTTTCGCATCGGGATCGTCCTTCAGCTCCGGCGGCAGCTTTTCCATCAGCCGCTTGGCGGCCATGCGCACCGATTGCAGCTTGCGGAACTGGTCGGTGTTGAGGCGTGTGCGGCTGGAAAAGCGGATTTCCTTTTCCCGCGCCTCGACATCGAAGAGATCGCGCGGCAACGGGCCCTTGGCGCTGAACAGATCGACCTGAAAGATGCAGAGATCGGTTTCCAGCTCCTGGCCCGACAGCACCCGCTGCAGCGGCGTATTGGAGACGATGCCGCCATCCCAATAGAAGCGGCCGTCGATCTCGACCGGCGCAAAGCCCGGCGGCAAGGCGCCGGAGGCTGCAACATGCTTGACGGAAAAGGCGCAGTGGTGGTTGTCGAAATAATTGAAATTGCCGCTCATCACATCGACGGCGCCAAGGCTGAGCCGGATGGCGCCCGAATTGATCAGGTCGAAATCCACCAGACCGGCAAGCGTCTCCTCCAGCGGCGCGGTGTCATAGAGACTGATGGCCGCCATCGGATCGCCGGGGATTTTCCAAGGGGAGAAGGCGCGCGGCGTGAAGAAGCCGGGAACGCCGGTGAGCGAGCCCAGGAAGGCCGAGGATTCGTTAAACCATTTGCGCATGGCATCGCCATTGCCGAGAAAATGGCCCGGCAATGCCGAGGAGACCCGGTGCCAGAAGGTTCTGAGATTATCGACGCGCTGATCGACCGGGCTGCCGGCAATGATCGCCGAGTTGATCGAGCCGATGGAAATGCCGGCCAGCCAGTCCGGGCGGATGCCGGCCGCATGCAGCGCCTCATAGGCACCTGCCTGATAGGCGCCAAGCGCCCCGCCGCCCTGAAAGACGAGAACGGTCTTCTCTGTAGGGATGGTGACTGGGGGTATGCTCACTGGATGCTTTCCTTGCGACGACCGCAACTGCGAAGAGACAACGGCTCGTAAGGTTGTCCGGTTCCGCATCCGCAGATTAAGTTTCGGTAATATGGAAAGGCAGTAGAGGGGCTATATGGTCCGTTTATTCAATCGGTTAGGTTTCAACAGGCAGCACTTTTCCTGCCGCCTGGAAGCCGATGATAGTCCGGTCTTGTGCACTGCGCAATGCAAGACAATATGACAATTTCGCAATCAAAACCCAGTGAGGTGAACGGCGAAAATCAACCATAGACTGAAGTTGAGAAAGAAACCTGCCACGAATAGGCGCTGGCGGATGCGCAGCCTGTTGGACGTTACATGCACATAGGCATGGGCGTAGCGGCTGAGAACGAAAAGCCAGGCGATCACCAGCACGAGATAGTTCACGCCGGCCGTCAGGTGCAAGAGAATGCAGACCACGAAGAACAGCACCGGCAGCTCGAACTGGTTAATCAGACTGCGGGCGACGGTGGCGCTGGGCTCCGGCTCGACCGCCGGTATCCAGAAATCCGACACTTTGGCGGTCCCGGAACGCACTGCACGGTAGCGGCGCCTGAGCATCAGGAAATAGATTGCATGGATCAACGCCACTTGCGCGATGACGGGCCAGAAGATTGCAGTTGATATGGGCATGATCACTCCGTTCATTCGCACCTGCCCTGATCTATAGCGGGCGTGCGGGAAATCCAGAACAAGGCGGGCGAACGGTCCACAGCGCTCTCCATGCTTGACAGCTGTTTTACGAATAAACGATGTTCGAGACGGCACCCTCAACAGGAAAGTCCCGCATGTCCCAACAGCCTGATCCCGCCCCCGCGCTGCCCACCCATCATGCCAGCGCGATGCGCGGGCGCGACCCGCATGAGCATCACCGGGTGGCGACGCCGCTGGAGCTGCTGTTCGACCTGACCTTCGTCATCGCCTTCGGCGTTGCCGGATCGCAGCTCGCGCATCTCCTGGCCGAGGGGCATTATGCCGCCGGACTTGCAGGCTTCGGTTTTGCGATGTTTGCCGTCTGCTGGGCCTGGGTGAATTTCTCCTGGTTTGCCTCCGCCTTCGACACCGACGACTGGATCTACCGGCTGACAACGATGGTGCAGATGGCCGGGGTGCTGATCCTGTCGCTTGGACTGCCGCAGATGTACGAATCGATCGACAAGGGCGCCCATGTCGATAATGGCATCATGGTTCTCGGCTATGTCGTCATGCGGGTGGCGATGATTTTCCAGTGGTTGCGGGCCGCCCGCCACGCGCCGCGCTGCCGTCCTGCCTGCCTTTCCTATGTCACGGCGATCTCGATCGCGCAGATCGGCTGGATCGCGCTGATTTTCATCGACATGCCGCTATTGCCGACCTTCATCTGTGTCGTTCTTTTGACGCTGATCGAACTGCTCGGCCCGGTCGTTGCCGAGCGCAAGAATGGCGGCACGCCCTGGCATGCGCATCATATCGCCGAGCGCTACGGGCTGCTGGCGATCATCACGCTGGGCGAAGGCGTCGTCGGAACCGTGGCCTCGATTTCGGCCATCGTCGGCGAGCAGGGCTGGAGCCTCGACGCCATCCTGATCTGCGTTGCCGGCACCGGGCTTACCTTTGGCATGTGGTGGCTGTATTTCCTGTTGCCGTCGGCTGAGATCCTGCACCACTTCCGCAACCGCGCCTTCCTCTGGGGCTATGGCCATATGCTGATCTTCGCGTCGATCGCCGCCACCGGCGCCGGCCTGCATGTGGCGGCCTATTATATCGAGCACAAGGCGCATATCAGCGCCGCTGCCGCCGTCTCGACCGTGGCCATCCCCGTCGGCATCTACATGCTGCTGATCTTTGCCCATTACGTCTATCTTCTGCAGCGGATGGAAGCGTTCTATCTCGGGCTTTTGGCAGGTGCGGCTGTCTTGCTGGTGCTGCCTGTCCTTGCCGCTGCTGCAGGCGTCAGCATGACCATCTGCCTGGCGCTCCTGATGCTGGCGCCGCTGGTCCCTGTCATCGGCTACGAGGCGAAGGGGCACCGCTATGGCGATGCGGCGCTCACACGGGCGCTTGGCTCTTAAGGTTGAAAACGAAAAGGCGGCGAAGATCGCGCCGCCGCCTTTTCCAACATCAAATCCTGGCCATATGCGGCCAAGCGACAATCGCTTACATCGCGCCGGGATAGTTGGGGCTTTCGCGGGTGATCGTCACGTCATGGGCATGGCTTTCGCGCAGGCCAGCACCCGAGATGCGCACGAAAGTGGCGCGCTCCTGGAAGTCCTTGATGGTGGCGCCACCGACATAGCCCATCGACGCCCTCAGGCCACCGGCCAGCTGATGCAGCACGCCGGAAACCGGGCCCTTGTACGGAACCTGGCCTTCGATGCCTTCCGGCACCAGCTTCAGCGTATCGCGCACTTCCGCCTGGAAATAACGGTCGGCCGAGCCGCGCGCCATGGCGCCGACGGAACCCATACCGCGATAGGCCTTGAACGAGCGGCCCTGATGCAGGAACACTTCGCCCGGGCTTTCATCCGTACCGGCGAGCAGCGAGCCGATCATGCAGGCCGATGCGCCGGCAGCGATGGCCTTGGCGAGATCGCCCGAGAACTTGATGCCGCCATCGGCGATCACCGGAATATTGGCCGCCTGGGCTGCCTCGACGGCCGCCATGATGGCTGCCAGCTGCGGCACGCCGACACCGGCCACGATGCGGGTGGTGCAGATCGAGCCTGGACCGATACCGACCTTGACGGCATCCGCACCGGCATCGATCAGTGCCTTGGTGCCGCCGGCGGTGGCGACATTGCCGGCCATGACACGAACGGAGTTCGACATGGTCTTGACCTTGGTCACCGCATCGAGAACGCGCTGCGAATGGCCATGCGCGGTATCGACGACGATCAGATCGACGCCGGCATCGATCAGCCGCTCGGCCCGTTCGATACCGTCATCACCAACGCTGATGGCGGCGGCAGCACGCAGACGGCCCTGCGCATCCTTGGACGCATTGGGGTTGAGCTGCGACTTTTCGATATCCTTGACGGTGATGAGACCGACACAACGGCCATCGCCATCGATCACCAGCAGCTTCTCGATGCGATGCGAATGCAGGAGGCGCTTGGCTTCCTGCTGATCGACATTCTCCGTGACCGTGATCAGGTTTTCGCGGGTCATCAGTTCGTAGATCTTCTGGCCCGGATCAGAGGCGAAGCGCACGTCGCGGTTGGTAACGATGCCGACCAGACGCCCGGGAACGCCGCCCGTGGCATTTTCGACGACCGGGATGCCAGAGATCGAATACATCTTCATCAGTGCCAGCGCATCGGCCAGCGTCGCATCGGGACCGATGGTCACCGGGTTGACGACCATGCCGCTTTCGAACTTCTTGACCTGGCGCACCTGCTCGGCCTGTTCGATCGGGGTGAGATTGCGGTGGATGACGCCGATGCCACCGGCCTGCGCCATGGCAATCGCCAGACGGCCTTCGGTAACCGTATCCATCGCCGAGGAGAGGATCGGCAGGTTGAGGTCAATATCCTGGGCGATACGGGTGGCGATATTCGTCTGCCCCGGCATGACCTCAGAATGTCCGGGTTGCAGAAGGACGTCGTCGAAGGTCAATGCCTCCAGACCGGTTGCCGTTTCAATGATGCGCGCCATGGCCAAATCCCTTCAGTAAAAGGTGTTCTCCCCGCACCGTTTGACAACAGTGAGGCGGAAGACTCGCCGCGCTCAGGCGGGCGAGAGTTTCTTGGAAGTTGGCGAGGGCTGGTAACACGGATATGACGGGTTGGAAATAGCAAAAGCCCGGAAATGACGCATCGTTTTGCTGCAGCGATGACACGTTTGCGCCGGACCAGGCGCCGGGCTTGTATTTTGCCGGCAATACGTTATTTTTGGAGTGCCGGTGCAGGGCCCAACCTGCACCGGCGTTTACTGCTTAGCCGAGGAACTGAAACCGGACGGAAGCTTGCCAGCCTGTCCGGTTTTTCCTGAGCGTCAGCGTGATGCTAAATGGCAGGTACCACATAGATCACCTCCACGTTTGAAGGCAAAGCTGATGCCACAGTCGGGAAAGCTCATCTCCCCGATGCGCCGGCTGGCATGGCGCTGCTGCTTCTGCCTTGAAACTTTTCCAGTGTAGCAAACGCCGCAGTGCCTGCAACCTGAAGCACGCAGAGATTGCAATTTTCCGTCAAGACGGTCAGATTTCGAACTGGTAGGTTTCCGGTACGAAACGGTAGCCCTGTTCGAACTTCTCGATGAAGCCGACGGACGGGAACGGCATGTGGTAGCCGACAAAGGGCAGCCGATCCGTGGCGACCATGTCGAAGACCTTTTTGCGCGAGGCCGCAGCCTTGGCCTTGTCCATATCGAACCGCACTTCCCAATCCGGACGCTGCAGCGACAGAACGAAATGATTGGCGCTATCGGCAGTCAGCACCAAGCCCTTGCCGTCCGATTCGACCGTAAAGATCATGTGTCCCGGAGAGTGACCAAAGGCTGCCATACCGGTAATACCCGGAACGACCTCGCCACCATCGCCGATGAAGGTCATTTTTTCGGCCAGCGGCACGACATTCTTCAAGACGCCCTGGTGCCCGCCTTCGGCCGGCGTTCCGACGCGGGCCTCGTCCTTCCAGAAATCGAACTCCGTCTGGTTTGCAACATAGCGGGCATTTTTGAAGGCCGGTACGCCGCCCTCCATCAGGCCGCCGATATGATCGCCATGCATATGGGTGAGGACAACGATGCTGAGCTGGTCGGGCGTATAACCGGCAGCCGCAATGCCTTCCAGGAGATGCCCGGCGCCCGCCGCGCGGCCACCCTCGCCCATGCCGGTATCAAACAGGATCACCTCCGAGCCGGTATCGATCAGTGTCGGCGAGAAGCCGTTGACGAATTTGTCGGTGGGCAAAAAGTTCGCGGTGAGCAGGTCGGCGACCGCCTGCGGTGTCTGGTTGGTGCCAAAGGTTTCCTGCGGTTTTTCCCCGATGCGCAGGCCATCGCTGATGACGGTGACGCCGAAACTGCCGATCTTGAAACTGCTGGTTCTGCCTTCCGGTATTTTCATCGTTTCCGCTTTCGGTTCGCTCTGCGCAAAGGCGGCCCGGTTCATCACAAAGGGCGCCGCCAACGCGCCCGCTGTTGCCGCTCCAAATAAGGCACGGCGGCTCAAGGGAATAGACGTCGTCATGCTGTTCTCCATGTTTTGACTGGAAGGCTGGCAGTGTTCGATTGAATGGCGGTTGCGTCCAATCAACAAGGCGACATCTAGGGTCTTGACAGGAGATGGCCGTAGAACTCACAGGGATGTGATCGCAAAGTGAGCGCTTGGCAGCGACTTTTGCCGCAGAAGTTCTATGTTCCCGACGCTCCGCTTAAGCGCAAGGCCGCTCGCATGAACCGCATCGTTCCGATGATCCTCGCCGTCGCTCTGTTCATGGAGCAGATGGATTCCACCGTCATTGCCACATCGCTGCCGGCGATCGCCCACGACCTGGGCGTCGGGCCGATCACGCTGAAGCTGGCGCTGACGTCCTATATGGTGTCGCTGGCAATCTTCATTCCATTAAGCGGCTGGATGGCCGACCGGTTCGGCGCCAAGCGCATTTTTCGCGCTGCCATCCTCGTCTTCGTCTTCGGCTCGATCCTGTGTGCGGTTGCCGACAGCGTGCTTGCCTTCGTCGTCTCGCGCTTCCTGCAGGGCATGGGCGGAGCGATGATGACGCCGGTTGCCCGGCTTGTCCTGGTGCGCTCGACGCAGCGCAGCGAACTGGTCGGCGCCATGGCGCTGCTCACCATTCCCGCCCTGGTCGGCCCGCTGGCAGGCCCGCCGCTCGGCGGCTTCATCACCACCTATTTCTCCTGGCACTGGATTTTTCTGATCAATGTGCCGGTCGGCATTATCGGCTATATCCTGTCGGGCATCTACCTGCCTGAGATCAAGAGCGACGCGCCGCCGCCCAACGACATCAAAGGCTTTTTCCTCAGCGCCATCGCCGCCTCGGGCACGATGTTCGGCCTCTCGGTGATGAGCCTGCCGGCATTGCCGCCGCAGGTCGGCGCTGCCGCCGTCGTTATCGGCCTTGTCTGCGGCTTCCTCTATGTCCGCCATGCGCGGCGCCATCCCGCGCCGCTGCTCGATCTCAACCTGTTCAAGGACAGCGCATTCAGGGCGGCGGCGATTGGCGGCACACTGTTTCGCATCTCGATCGGCGCCGTTCCATTCCTGATGCCTCTCATGCTGCAGGTCGGTTTCGGCCTGACGCCGTTCCAGTCCGGCATGATCACCTTCGTTGGGGCGGCCGGCGCATTGACGACGAAGTTCTTTGCCAAGCGTGTGCTGATCTTTGCCGGGTTTCGCACCACGCTTATCTTTGCCTGCATCACCGGAACGATCCTGACATTTATCAACGGCCTGTTCACGCCGGCGACACCCACCATCGTGATGATGTTCATCCTGTTGCTGGCCGGCTTTGCCCGCTCGTTCTTCTTCACCAGCGTCAACGCGCTCGCCTTTGCCGATATCCCGGATTCGATGGCGAGCAAGGCGACCTCCATGACCGCCGTGCTGCAGCAGATGAGTCTCGCGCTCGGCGTTGCCGTGGCAGGTGCTATCCTTGAGATCGAGACGACGCTGACGGGATCGAAACTGGAGCTTGCAGATTTCCAGCTCGCCTTCATGCTGATCTCGGCCATCACGCTGTCTGCGATCATTCCGCTGATCGGCATGTCGAAGAACGCGGGCTCATCCGTCTCCGGCCACCGCATGCGCGAAGACCCCGAAGCCGAAACGATCAGCGTCAAATAAGGGAAAACACGCTATTGCGGCCGCTCGCAGACCGCGGACAGCTTGTTGCCATCGGGATCGCGGACGAAGGCCGCATAGAAATTTGCGTGAAAAGGCCGTAGCCCGGGCGCACCCTCGTCAGTGCCGCCATGTGCAAGCGCTGCCGCGTAAAACGCGTCAACCATGGCACGGCTTTGCGCTTCAAGCGCGACCATCGAGCCATTTCCGATCGTCGCGGCCTTGCGGTTATGCGGCGTAACGACCCACAGGCGGCAGCGGGTATCGCTCTCCCTCGCATAGCCGATCTCAAGGTCATCCTGCCTGCGGCGCGTCAGGCCAAGCGGCCCCAGTGCTGCATCATAAAACAGCTGCGCCCGCTCAAGATCGTTGCTTCCGAGAGTGACGTAGAGAAGCATGGCTCAATCGGCCTCGGCCGTGTCCCGCTCGTCCACCACTTCGCGCTCGTCGATTTCGGTTTCGCTGTCATAGAGCGAGCGGGCACCGGGCTTACGGCCCTTGAACCCTTTGGCGAGCAGGAACATTTCGACCGATTCCGCCCGCGAGGCCGCCGGCTTCACATGGATGACCTGCTTGAAATTCTGCTTCAGCAGCGTCAACAGTTCGCGCTCGGCACCGCCCTGGAATGTCTTGGCGAGGAAATGCCCGCCTTCGCCGAGAACGTCGATGGCGAAATAGGCCGCGACTTCGCAGAGATGCATGGTGCGGATATGGTCGGTCTGGCGATGGCCGGTCGTCGGCGCCGCCATGTCGGACAAGACGAGGTCAGGCGTGCCGCCCAGCGCCGTCATCAGCTTTTCCGGCGCCGTCGGGTCGAGGAAGTCCAGTTGCAGGATATGAACGCCTGCCAGCGGGTCAAGCTCGAGAAAATCGATCGCCACCACCTTCGGATCGCTATCGGTCGAGTTCGTCACCTTGGCGGCGATCTGCGACCAGCTGCCGGGTGCGGCACCCAGATCGATGATGCGCTTGGCGCCGGACAGGATCTTGTGCTTCTCGTCGATCTCCAGGAGCTTGAACGCCGCGCGGGCACGATAGCCTTCGAGCTGCGCGCGCTGCACATAGGGATCGTTGATATGCCGCTCGATCCAGCGCCGCGACGACGCCTTCAGCTTGCCCTTCTTGACCTTCTGGCCAAGCTTGCGCCCGGTGCGGTTTCCGCCGATCGGGGGTTTTGTCATTGGGTGTTTCCTTCGTGGGAACCGTATTGCATGCCGCGCGGATGGCGGCGGGCGCGTCCGCGCCGCCAGACACCATCATCGGCCATCATATCGGTCAACAGCCCCTCGCGCAGGCCGCGATCGGCAACGCGCATGCGCTCCGACGGCCAGCGGCGGCGGATGGCTTCGAGAATGGCGCATCCGGCCAGAACCAGATCGGCCCGGTCCGGCCCGATGCAGGGATTGGCGGCGCGCGCGGTGAAATCCCAGGACAACAGCCGCGCCTGCATCGCCGAAACCTCGTCGTCCGACAGCCAGAGGCCATCGACCTTGCGGCGGTCGTAACGCGGCAGATCAAGATGCACGCCAGCCAAGGTCGTCACCGTGCCGGAGGTGCCGATCAAATGAAACCCGTTCTCGTCGCCGGGATTTTCCAGCGTCTGAATGGCCGGGCAATCGAAATTGGAGAGCATGCCCTGCACCTCGACCACCATCGCCTCGAAGCTTGCCGGCGAGACATCCTGGCCGCCATGACGTTCCGACAGCGTGACGACGCCGACCGGCAGCGATGTCCAGTGGGTGATGTGATTGGCAAGCCGGCTCGACCGGTTCTCGCCGATCTTGATGACGGCGATCTCGGAGGAGCCGCCGCCGATATCAAACAGAACCACCGATTTGGTTTCGCGCCCGACCAGCGACGAGCAGCCGGACACGGCAAGCCGCGCCTCGGTCTCGCGATTGATGATCTCCAGCTCAAGGCCGGTTTCAGCCAGGACCCGCTCCAGGAAGGCCTCGCCGTTTTCGGCTGATCGTGCCGCCTCGGTCGCGATCAGCCGGGTTTTGCGGATCTCGCGGGTCTTCAGCTTGGCGGCGCAAACTTTCAAGGCCTCGATCGAGCGGTCCATCGCATCCTGCGACAGGCGGCCGGACGCGCCAAGCCCTTCGCCGAGCCGGACGATGCGCGAGAAGGCATCGACGACACGGAACTGGCCGGGACGGGTCGGCTGGGCAATCAGCAGGCGGCAATTGTTGGTGCCGAGATCAAGCGCTGCATAGAGCGGCGAACCCGAATCGGACCCATGGGAAAACCCCTGGCCATTGGCGCGCCGCTCCTGGCCGGCGTGATGGCCGCTATTGGCACCTGACCCCAACCCGGATGGACGCTGCTCCTCAGCGCGCGCGACCGATGCGGCCTGTTGCTGCGGCGGCTGGCGTGCCGGATCGCTGGCAGGGCGCGGCTTTTCACTGACCGCCAGCGGGCGGCCCTGCAAGCTGCGGCGCTGCCTGTTCTTCTTGTTGCGCTTGCGGCTGGGATTGTCAGCCAATGCTGGCGCAACGGTGTTTGAACCATCGGCCTCAGTCGCTGAACTGGTGGCAATGGCAGGCTGGCCGGATTTGGAACGCCGCCTGCGTTTGCGTTTGCGCACCGGTTCTCCGGTCGCATCTGTCACTTCGGGACGCCGTGTTTCTCCGTTACCAACGGAGGAACTGGCATTCGCAGAGGCTGCGCGGGAGGGTTTTCCCCGCCTACGCTTGCCCTTGCCGGAACGAGGTACTGACTGCCCATCGTTGCGGTCTGCTGCCGACGCCCCGGAAACGGACGGCTGTTCGCCGTTGTCGGGGTCTCTCACGTGTCTGTCCATTGCGCCGCGCGGAACGATCGCCGCTCGAGGCGCTCTCTTGATTTTCGTTGGGTGGACTTTACCAGCGCCGTCCCAATTCGCCAAATTCTTTTTGCACAGCGTGCAGCGCCGGTTTAGCGCGCCGCTTGCGATGCCGCGCGGGACGAGTTTTTCCCTAACCTTGCCGATTTTTTCCCAAAATCTATTGCATCCCCCAATCTTTTGTTTATAAGCCCGCCTCACCGGCTGGGCACAAACATCGCCCACGCAGTTTTGGGGAATAGGTTAACGGTAGACCCACGGACTCTGACTCCGTTAGTCCTGGTTCGAATCCAGGTTCCCCAGCCAAACCTTTCCGAAAGCGCAAAATAAAACACCGCCCGCCGCAGCCCTCCGCGCGCACACCGCCTCCCCTCATCAAAATCAGGCTTTCAATCCGCTGCGAAATCTGCGAAAGGCCTGTCGTCCGCAAGGACGGGGCGCGGCTGCTATTAGATTTAGAATAGGGCCGGGCGGGCAGATTGACGTCTCTCTCGCTGCTGCGAAAAAACGTGGCCGTCCGATTTTGTCGGGCATCGCTCTTGTGTGATGATGTCAAGGCGTTGAAAACTCATTTGATTTTCTGAGATCTGTCGATGTTTTCCATCCGTTCTTGCGAGCTGTGGTTGATCCGCTCCGCGCAAGCAATGGGCGTTATTCATCGCATTGCGGATAGCTGGATGAGTGGATATGGACGGACAGGCAGTTGCGGCGGCGGGCGTTGCCTTTGGGCGGGGGGACTACCTCGGTGTTCTTTCGCTTCTGAGCCCCTTGCTGGGAACTTCGGCGGATGCGGCGCCGCTTGTGCTTTTGGGGGATGCTCTTGCGCATCTCGGTCTTCCGGCCGAGGCCGCGCAGGTCTTTGAGCAGGCGGCGGCTTGTCCCGGTGCAGACGTCAGTGCTTCTCTCAGCCGCGCCACGGCGCTTTATGTCGAGGCCGGCGATGACGACCGGGCGCAGTTGATCGGCATCAAGCTTCTGGACGCGATGCCTGGCGATACTTCCCTTGCCTATCATCTGGCTTTGTCGTTCCGGCGCACCGGCGACACCGGGCTTGTCCATCTGCTTGTCGAGAGCCTTGCCAAGAGCAGCGAGGCCGATCATCTGAAGCTTGCCGGCGAGATTTTAAGCGGCAGCGAGCGCAACCCTCTGGCGCTGACGGTGTTTCGCAAGCTTGCGGCGCTCTTTCCCGATGATCCCTATACGCAGTTCAAGTTGATGTCGGTGGCGCGCGATTTCTGCGATTTTGCGGCGATCGAGACGCTCGAGCAGGCAGATGCCGTTCGATCGGCAAGTGGCGACCTGTCTTTCCTTGCGGGCGAAACGGCCTATTCGAACCTTTTGCACTGTGGCAATGAGCGGCTCAACCGGCTGGCTGCGAACAATCCCGGCCTGACGATCCCCTCGCCCGGCCATAGCCGGCTGAGGCGGATGCGGCAGCATGCGTGGGGCGAGCGGATCCGCCTTGGTTATCTCTCCAGCGATTTCTGGAGCGGACATGCGACGATGCGTCTTTTGCAGAGCGTGCTGGAGGCCCATGACAAAAGCCGTTTCGACGTGACGCTGTTTTGCTATACGCCGGAGCATCACGCAGCTTCGGACGCCAACCGCTCGAAATGGGGGGAGATCGTTACCCTGCACGGTAAAAGCGACGCGGAGGCGGCCGATATCATCCGCCGGCACGATATCGACGTCCTCGTCGATCTCAAGGGCCATACCGGCGGTTCCCGGTCCAATATTCTCAACCAGATGGTGGCGCCGGTTCAGGTGGCCTGGCTTGGTTTTCCCGGCAGCGCCGTGCATGTCGATTGCGATTATATCATCGGCGACCGGATCGTGCTGCCGGCAAGCGCCAGGCAGAATTACCACGAGAAATTCTGCCTGCTGCCGGAAAGCTACCAGCCGAACGACCCGGTGCATCGCGCCCTCCCAGACGCCATGGACCGGGGCGCGCTCGGCCTGCTGTCAGACCGCTTCGTTTTTGCCGCCTTCAATGCGGGCCGCAAGATTTCGCTTGCAGCGCTCGATTGCTGGGCGCAGATCCTGCGCCATTGCGATCATTCGGTTCTCTGGATGATGATTGATGGCGACCTGGCCCGCAGCAATATGCTTGCGGCTTTCGGCACGCGCGGGGTGAGCGCGGACAAAATCATCTTTGCATCCGCAACCGGCTATGAGGCCCATATTGCCCGGTTGCAGGCGGCCGATCTCGGGCTTGATACATTCCCCTATAATGGCCACACGACCACCTCGGACAAGCTCTGGGCGGGCCTGCCGGTGATTTCGGTGAAGGGCAGCAATTTTGCCTCACGGGTATCCGAAAGCCTTTTGAGCGCACTGGGCCTGCCGCAGCTGGTGGCCGGGACGCCGGCGGCGTTTGTCGAAATGGCGGTGCAACTCGCACACGATCCCGGCGAAATTGCCCGCCTGAAGCAGGAAATCTCACGAAACCGTTTCATATCGCCGCTGTTTGATGCCGAGCGGTTCTGCCGCCATCTGGAACAGGGTCTGTCTATCATGGTGGACCGCGCCCGGGCGAAGCTGCCGCCCGAGCATTTCGAGGTGCCTGCCCTGCCGGTTCGCGCTCACCCGTTTTCGAGCCGGACATAACGTCATTCCAAGTTGCGGATTCGCTTCAGCGTTTTTGTGGATGCCGGACTGATTGCCAGTATAGCGGCACGGCAATCGATGCTAAGGATCGCAGCCAAGCTGCGCGCGTGTCTTTCACGACTGCCGCAATCCAACAATCGCTATGGACGTTGTGGCTACTGCCGGTCCGTGCCCGCGAAAAATACTTGAAAGGGCCATCATGGCCGAGAAATTCATTGTCATTCCCTATAAGAAGACGCGCGGCGGACTGGCCCCGGGGGAGATGCGCCAGGCATCCAATGCGGCCAGTGCGGAAAAGATTGCCGCAGCCATGGCCGACCGGTTCATCGGGGTCGCAGCCTATGCCGTGGAAGTCGATGAGGAGAGCGGCGATATGACCAGCCCGCGCCTTCTCGTGCAATTCGGGGATATTGCCGAGCTGCCGTCACCCTGATGTGACGCGCATAAGGCACGTTTTCGGCATGTTTTGAGCGTAAAAAGCCGCTTTTTTCGGCAATTTGGCTGCATTTGCCTGTTTACAGGTCTTTTTCAAGGAACATTCGTCTCGCGGCGACGTTTATCGGGCAGTTGCCTTCAACGTTTGCTGGCACAGGCACCATTTCTCGAAAGGATATGTCCGCCATGAATCAACGTTTTGACCCCAGTGAAAACCGCAACGTGAATCCTGCAGCATGGCCGGCCGATCAGGCAGGTCCGCGTATCGATCCGGTGACAGGCGCGCCGGTGAACGATCCGTTGGCCAACCAGCGGCGGCCGGAAGAGCTTGAACCCCGCTCCGGACGCTCCAAGTGGCCGGTGCTGATCATCCTGCTCGCAGGTTTGGTTCTGGCGCTTCTTGTCTGGCTGCCAGCAGAATTGTCGACCGATCAGACAACCGGCACCACAACACCGCCGCCGGCAACAACGGATCAGATGGCACCGGCTGATACGGCAACGCCGCCGGCCGATACGAGTGCAACGCCGGCAACACCCGGTACTGCAACCACTCCGGATACGAGCGCGACGCCTATGACTCCGGATACCCAGACGCCGGCCACCGGCACTGATACGCAGACTCCGGCTACGGGCACTGCCCCGGCAACCGGTACGGCTCCGCAGAACTAACATCTGTGGCTGGTTGATATGGATGGCGGAGCTGCCGATGCAGCTCCGCCATTTTTTGTGTCGCGCCCCGGAATTGCTTTCAGCGCCCATCCAAATGAACCAAATGTCACGCCAGCCGTTTCCCTCTCGGTTCCATGACAACGAGGACACGACTATGACCGACAAGACACCGAAGCCCACCGGACGCGAAGACGATTACCGCGATTATGAGGAACGGGACGTCGAGGAAGGCTGGCCCTATGCCGATGCCACGCCGGGATCAGAGACCAAGGTCGGCAACGGCTCTTATGGCGCGGGTGAAGAGAATTTCGATGAAGCGGGAAATCCTGGATTCCAGCGCAGCGACGAAACGGTGATCGAAAGCAAAAACGGGCCGGATCTGTTTGGCGACGAAACCGAGGCCGATGTGGACGATGACGCGCTGGAAGATGTGATTGCCAATGTGCTCGAAGACAGCGACATTGAAACGACGTCTGTGGAAATCAAGGCGCGCCGGGGTGCGGTGTGGCTGAAGGGTGCGGTTGATACGGCGCAGGAGCGCCGCAAGATCGAGTTGCTGATCTATGCGGTGCCCGGTGTCGTCAGCATTCGCAACGATCTGGAAGCAAGCGGCGTGGATGGCGGCATCCCGGCGGATTGGGACGAGTAACTTCAGGGTTGCATCACAATGAGGGATTGTGAGCTTCGTTGATATGAGGGGATTTCATGCAGAAGGCGGGGATGGGCGCGGCCGGAAGAAACAAGATTTCCGGCCGGCCGTATAACACACAGACCGATGACAAGGCGACGGCTGCGAAATTTGCGGTTGGGGTTGGCCGTGGCATCGGCGGTGCGCTGCTGTTTGCATTGCCGATGCAGATGACCATGGAGATGTGGGCACTCGGTTTTACCATGGACCGCTGGCGGCTGGCTCTGCTTCTCGTTCTCACCATTCCGCTGTTGATCGGCATTTCCCACCGGATCGGCTTTGAAGAGACGTTTTCCTGGAAGACGGCGATCCGCGATGCGATGATCGCGTTCGGGATCGGCATCTTTACCAGTGCGGTGACGCTGTGCCTGTTCAAGCTTCTGATGGCAGACATGCCGGCGCAGGAGATTACCGGCAAGATTGCGGTCCAGGCTATTCCGGCCAGCATCGGCGCGCTTCTGGGGCGCAGCCAGCTGGGCAGCGGCAAGGATGACACCGAGGACGATCAGAAGGACAGCTATGGCAGCGAGCTCTTCATGATGGCGGTCGGCGCACTGTTCCTCAATCTCAACATGGCGCCGACGGAAGAGATGATCCTGATTTCCTACAAGATGACGCCATGGCATGCGTTGGCGACCATCATCTTGTCCATCACGCTCATGCATGCCTTTGTCTACGCGGTGTCCTTCAAGGGCGGCCATGAGCTATCGGCCGATACGCCGTGGTGGCATGCGTTTGTCCGCTTCACCCTGCCCGGCTACGTGATTGCCCTGCTGATCAGCCTTTACGCGCTCTGGAGTTTCGAGCGGCTGGACGGCGGATCGTTCACGCCGGCGATGATGGCGATGATCGTGCTTGCCTTTCCCGGCGCCATCGGCGCGGCTGCCGCGCGGCTCATTTTATGAGGAACCACCATGGCTGACGCCAAACCGGTCAAATCCAGCAGCCGCATCTCCAACAGCGGCCCACCCAAGAGCGGCCCACCCAAAAGCAATGGGGCCAAAAGCGACGCGGCCAAGAGCGACGCGGCAAAGAGTGGCACGTCCAAAAGCGAGACGTCCAAGAGCCGCACGGTGGGGCGCGGCGCGCATTGGATCGAATGGCTGACCGGCGGAATTTGCGCCCTGCTCGTGGCCGCGATGATCGGTTGGATCAGCTATGATGCTGTCACCTCCGCTGGCGGCGCGCCGCAACTTTCCGTCAGCATTCTCAGCCAGCGGGCGTCTCCGGCAGGTGGCGGTTATGAGGTGTCTTTTACCGTCGAAAACAGGGGCAAGCGGACCGCCGCGTCCGTGCCGGTAAAGGGGGAGGTGCTGAACGGAGATAGCGTGATCGAGACGCAGGAGATCACATTTGATTATGTCCCGGCTCAGTCATCCGCGACCGGCACGCTGCTCTTCAAGACCGATCCATCCGCCAACACCTTTACCATCGTCGCGTCGGGCTATACCGATCCGTGATAAAAGCCATGCGGTAGAAACATCTGCCGCTCAGACGCGATTTTCAGTGTTGCGGGCGGGCACGGACGACACGGCATTCCATTGAAACTGGCTGCTCGACGGGTCGCCATCTCCTGGAACCCAGAAGCTCGCCGGTGGCATCGACCGGGCTGCCGGTTTTGACAGAAGCGCCTTGACGGCGCGTTTCGCTTCGGATGCGTTTGAAAACAGACGGCCATCCAGACCCCAGACGCTGAACTTGACAGCGAGAAAGCGAAATCCATTATCCTCGCGCATCAAAGCGCCAACGGCTTCGCCGCCGAACTCTATTACTTGTTTCTGCATTGAAATACTGCTCCCGCCGCCGTTTATCACGGCGGTCATTTCCATTCGCTGCGCATGGCACAGCCGACCGAGCCCTCGCCTTCAGCCAACCCACATAACGGATGAGCTTGACGTTTGTTCCGCGGCTCTGGAAATTTATTTTAATAAAACTTGGGGAGTGATGGCTGACCGGAAATACCTCCCGGCGCCGGGCCGCTGGCGAAGCCCGTCCCGGCATTCGGTGGAGCATTTGGGAAATCATGCGTTTCACCAACTCTCCGTCATCTCTGTGCTTGTCACAGAGATCCAGTCAGCTCAAGTCCTTGAGCTGAAATAGTCGTTTGACCCGACGGACGTCGGGTCGCTGGATCCCCGCCACAAGGGCGAGGATGACGGAGCGTGGGGTAATTGCTCTCGTCAGACCAGCTTGTTCAGAATTTGTCGGCAATCGAGGCGCCGGGGATCGCTCCCGGCGCCCGTTTTCGTCAGGCCAGGAAACGGTCCGGCCGGAACGGCTTGATATCGATCACGGTCTTTTCGCCGGTCATCTTTTCGGCGAGCGCACGGCCGGTCACCGGGCCAAGCGTCATGCCGTGATGGGCGTGACCGAAGGCAAACCAGAGGCCTTCGTGACGCGGCGCCTTGCCGATGATCGGCATCATATCCGGCGTGCACGGCCGCGCGCCCATCCACGGTTCCTCATCACGGCGCTCCGCCAGCGGGAAGAATTCGCGCGCGACGCGTTCGGCGCGCGTCAGCTGAACGGGGGTTTTCGGCGCATCGCGATTGGCAAATTCAGCGCCCGTGGTCAGGCGGATGCCGCGCAGCATCGGCGCCAGGAAATAGCCCTTTTCGGCATCGAGCACCCAGTTGTTCAACTGTGCGCCGTCCGCCATGCCGTAATGCATGTGGTAGCCGCGCTTGACGGCCAGCGGGAAACGGTAGCCGAGTTTTTTCGTGACCGTGTCGGCCCAGGGACCGAGCGCCACGACGACTTCCTTGGCTTCCAGCGGCCCTTCCGGGGTTGCAACCCGCCAGCCCGGACCTTCGAGAATATGTTCGAGCGTTGCCGCATCACCGGACACCAGGCGGCCGCCGAGCGACTGGAAATAGGCGAGATAGGCCTTGTTCAGGCTGTGCGGATCGCGGATCGACCAGGGGTCGGTCCAGCGCAGGCCGCCGGTCAGGTCGGCACGGATGGATGGCTCCATCACCTTGAGCTCGCTGCTCGACAGCTTCTGGTGATTGACGCCGAAGGTCGAGGAGAGCTTTTCCGCTTCCTTATAGGCTGCGTCGCGCGCCGCTTCGGTGCGGAACACTTTCATCCAGCCATCCTTGCGGATGAGATCGCCGGCGCCCGACGCATTGATGAGGTCTGCATGTTCGGCGATCGAATTTTCGATCAGCGGCGCATACATGGACGCGATATTCTGATGCTGGGTGAAACCCGAATTCCACCAGTAGCGGATGAGAAACGGCACAAGGCCCGGCAGCGCACGGAAATGATAATGAGCGTCGATCGTGTTGTTCAGCGCATAGCGGAACAGTGCACCGAAATCATGCGGGAAACCATAGGGAAAGACGCCTTCGCGCTGGATCAGGCCGGCATTGCCATAGGAGGTTTCCTCGCCGGCACCGCGACGGTCGAGCAGCACCACGGACTTGCCCCGCCGCGCCAGATGGATGGCCGTCGACAGGCCGACTATGCCTGCGCCCAAAACAACGACGTCTGTCTTCATATCCTGTTCCCTGTTCTGCTTTGCGCTTATTTCTTCAGTCTGTTCATGATCTGCTCGAGGAACCCGAGCATCAGTGCCGAAACCACGAAGGCGATGTGAATGATGGTCGCCCACATCAGATGCTCGCCTGTATAGCTCTGCACGTTGAGGAAAATCTGCAGGAGATGGATGGACGAGATCGCGACGATCGACGATGCCACCTTGATCTTCAGACTGCCTGAATCCAGCTTGCCCAGGAACGACACCTCGGCATCGGCTTCATCGAAACGGCTGACGAAATTTTCATAGCCGGAGATCATCACCATGACGATGAGGCTGGCAACGAGCGCCGCATCGATGAGGCCGAGCATCGCCAGGATCATGTCGGATTCATCATAGGTGAAGACCATGATGGCGACCTTGTAGAACTTAAACACGAAGGACACGGCATAGAGCGCCAGGGCCGCAACCAGGCCGAGGTAAAAGACCACGAGGAGCCAGCGGCTCGACAGGATGATCCTTTCAACGATGAGTTCCAGCGATTTCATGCGTAGTACGGCTCCGGACTTGTGCAGTTGCGAGATGGTCCGGTCATGCATAGCCAAGCCCATTGCCTTCGGCAAGACGGCAAGCAGCGCGAGCTAGGGAGAGATCCTCAAACGCGCGAAGGGCCTAAACGCGCAAAGGGCCCAAACGCCAAAAGGGAGCGATGCTTTCGCATCGCTCCCTTCGTTCACGCACTCACCCGAGATGGGGTCAGGTTCGGCGCATCAGGCCAGCCACCAGCGAGATGACCAGGAAGGCAAGGAACAGGAAGAACAGAATCTGCGCAATACCGGCAGAAGCACCTGCAATACCACCAAAGCCCAACACGCCGGCAATGATGGCAACAACGAGGAAGACGAGAGCGTAGTACAGCATGAGAAATTCTCCTTGGTTTCAATCATTGCTGAATAAACGCCGGGCGGGTACTTTTGTTCCGGGGAAAAAGGCGCTGGAGACATTGCGTCTCATTTTATCTCTTCATCAAACCCGTCCTCAACACTGGAAACGGATCGTTAACCATGGTGCAAGAGATTGCCCCAATTTGACACGGTTTGGCCACGTATTTCTCGGAACATTAGCAAGGCAGGGAACGTTGTGAAGGCATATACCTCATGCGAGATAGTAAAATGACCGTATCAACAACGAATATCGTGAAATCTGCCTCGGCTGCGGTGCAAATGCCCAATAAAGGCCGCGACAGAAATCTGCATATCGGTTCGACCCTGCGCGATCTTTACTTTGCGGAAAACCTGCCGGCCACGGACGGCACCTTGTCAGATCTTCTCGATGATCTTGAGGCGGCGGAAAGCCGCGCTCGGAAAAAAGCGGGCAACTGAGACCTGCAGTGAAAACGAAACAAAAATATGGCGGCCATGGGCCGCTTTTTTTGTGCCTACGTGAAGAAGTTAATGAAAAACCGGCGCCAATCGACGCCGGTTTTTTTCAAGCGTAAACCTCAGTTTGCAGGCGCGGCCAGAACGATGCCGCGCGGATTGGCCTTATAGGCTTCTGCGTCATAGGCGGCCTGTGTTTCCATCTGTTCCTTGGTGAAAGGCGAGTAGATGGTCATCGTGCCCTTGGCATCGGCCATCACCTGAACACTCTGCGCGCTCATCGCCACCGGCTTCTGGCCAATGCCGAGGAAGCCGCCGACATCGATGACATAGGCTTCGACCTTACCGTTCTTGTCGAGAAGCACATCGCCGATCTCGCCGACCTTGGTATCGTCGGCAACCTTAACCTCGGTGCCGATCAGCTTTTCTGCGCTGATCAAGGACGCATCGACCAACTTCATTTCATCGGCTGGCGGCAGATCCGGGTCGGTCATTTCCGGCGTGGTGCCGGTGGCCGGCGGTATGGCTTCGGCGGCTTCGTCAGTGATGACGGGGGCCGTGGCCGATGCAGCCGTGTTATCGGCTTCCGGTGCCGTTGCCGCGACGCCATCCGCGATGGCCGAGCGCTGGAATTCCGGAGCGGCCTGCAGCTCTTCCTTGGTTGCCGAAATCACGATGATACGCTGCCCATCCCGATCGGACCAGGACACACGGTCGAAACTGACAGCCACATCCTTCTCACCGATTCCCAGAAAGCCGCCGACGCCGACCACCAGCGCCTCGGCACCGCCATCGGCATTGATAACGACATCATTGACATCACCGATAGCCTCACCCTGTTCGTCGGCGCCGGTATAAACCGTCTTGCCGAGCACGGACGTGGCGAGCACCTGTTCGGGAGACGCCGAGAAATAACCGGCCGGACCCTTGGCAGCCTTTGTGCCGGTGCTTGTGGCCGGGGTGCCATCAGCTTTGATGGCGCCTTCCTGCGCCCATGCGCCGGTGGCCAAAAGTGCCGCAAGCGCGGTCGTCGCCATAAGAGTGCGGATCATTGATGAACTCCTTCGTAGAGATTGGGGAGACGCCTGTGGCGGCTGAAAAGCCGGGGTTCAGCCGGCTGTGATTGCTCCTCAGAACGAACCGGCGCCGGTTTTGTTCCCTATTGTCACCGCCTGCCGGACGGCCAGACGCAAAAACGGCACCCGGTTTTGGCAAACCGGATGCCGCTTCAAACCTCTTCAACCACTGCAGATCAGCGGCGCGACCATTCGTCGATCTGGCGCTCGGCCTCTTCCTTCTCGACGCCGTAATGGGCTTGGATCTTACCAGCCAATTCCTGACGGCGGCCGTTGATCACGTCGAGATCGTCGTCTGTCAGCTTGCCCCATTGGGTCTGGGCCTTGCCGCGATATTCCTTCCACTTGCCTTCGATCATATCCCAGTTCATGGCATTCTCCTTACGTTGGGTTTGACTATGTTAGTTGCTGATGACGCTCTGACGGCCCGTTTTACCGGCGACGAGAACAGGTGCAGCGGGCTCATCGAAGGTGACCTGGACGTCGAGCTCGTTGGCTGGCGTGATCGCCCATGTGATCGTTGCATCCTCGATATAAAGAGCAGGATCGATCGCAGCACATTTGCCGTAGATGACCTTATAACGGCCGCGCGCATCGTTCACGGCTGGCTGCAAAAGCGCCTGGCATTCCTCGGCGGTCTCAAAACCGACCGCCGGTGCTGGCAATTCCTTGCATTCGACATTGCCCTGGGTGCACCCGATAAGCATCATGATTGCTGCGATATGTTCCATCGTCGTGCTCCCTGCACAATGTTGCAGAACGTGGGAATTACTTTGCAGAACGTGGCAGGGAAACGGCGGCAATGGCCGGGAAGTTCCGGAAATTTCGACGGGAACTTTTTAGCGGCAGCTTGCGTTTCACCAACGCGTCAAGGAGTGCCTGGCGTGAATTGGTGAACCCGGATACCCGCAACGGCTTTTCCGCCGTGCCCGCCCAGACAACCCAAATCTCCAAGGCATGCCTTGCTGACACACAGCGAAGGAAATGCCATCCATGTTGCGCCCGCCCTCTCCCCATTGGCTCTGCGAGGATCCCGGCATCAAAACCGTGCTGATCCACGGTATGGTCATGTCGCCGGCGTTCTGGCGCAGTTTTGCACCAAGCATCGTGCGCGAGGGCCGCGCTGCAGCCTATCCATTGCCGGGGCATAGTCCGTGGACGCTTGATGGTGTTGCCGGGAGCCTGACGACAAAAGCCATCGTCGATGCCTATGCCGAGGCGATCGAGCGGGATTTCGATGGCGAGCCGGTGACCTTGATTGGTCATTCGACCGGCGGCTTCGTCTCTCTCCTGCTAGCCCGGCATCGCCCGGATCTGGTCAGCAACGTCATCCTGATGGGCGCTTTTGCCTGCGGGCGGTTTGAGGGACAGGAGCGGATGGCGTCGCGCATCCTGCGGCTGCCCCTTCTGGGACGGCATCTTTTCACCCGGCTTTTTGCCCGCTGGATTGCCACCCGCGAGACCTTCCGCTTCGGTTCGCTCGAATGCGTGTTCGACAAGGCCGCCGACTGGGAAACCGAGGAGACCATTGCCACAATGGAAGAGGTCCGCGCGCATCTGTTGAAGTCGCAGGCGGCGGAGATTGCGGCTTTCGTCTCCTGGATGTCGCGCACATCCGTCATCAACGAACTCCCCTTGATAGACGTGCCGGTCCTCAACATTATCGGCGGCCGCGACGCGATCGTGCCGCCATTGCACCAGATCCATCTCTCCGGACGGCTGCCGCGCGTCCATACGGTCATCCTCGACAAGGTCGGCCATTTGCCGATGGCCGAGGCCCGCGACAAGGTTGATCAACTGATCGGGGCGTTTCTCCTGTTCGGTCCGCTGACCGCAAACCGTAAGAAAACCATTACAAAAGAGGCTGCGATCACGCCTTGCCACAATGCGCTGCCGCTCAGCCTTTAAATGAACACAACACGCGGGAACAAATTCGCGTGAGCAACGTTACCGCAGCAGACCCGTGACCCGCACGGCCAGAACCCGAAGAGGAATAATCATGCTCGGTACAATTCTCCTAATTGTCTTGGTGCTCTTGCTAATCGGCGCGCTGCCGAATTGGGGCCACAGCCGCAATTGGGGCTATGGGCCGTCAGGCGGCCTCGGGCTGGTTGTTGTGATACTTCTCATCCTCGTGTTGATGGGCCGCATCTAATCTGCCGTAACTTTGCTTTCGTTCATCAACAGCCTTGAAAAGGAACCAGTCATGAAAAAGATTCTTCTTGCCGTCGCGCTCATTCTTCCTCTCGCCGCCTGCTCGCAGACGGAAAAGGGTGCCGGCATCGGCGCCGCATCCGGCGCCATCATCGGTGGCGTAGCGACCGGCAATGTCCGTGGCGCAGCAGTTGGTGCTGCCGTCGGTGGTGTGGCTGGCGCCTTGATCGGCAATGCCAATGAGCCGGGCCGCTGCGTCTACCGCGACCGTTATGGCCGCCGCTACACGGCAGCTTGCTGATCGCTCAGCGCTCTTAAAACAGGAAAACGGGCCTCGGCCCGTTTTTTTGTGTCTTGCTGACAGCGGTTGATGCCGGGCCGTTGTTATGGATCAGTCAGAAATTTTGCCGAGCCTTTCAGCCTGGTCGAGTTTTTCCAGGAGGTCGAGGAAGGTATCGGGAATTGGCTCCTGTTCGACGGAACTGTAAAGCGCCTTCAGCTTTGAGGCGATCTGGCCAGTGGGATCTGTCGTCCCCACTGCCGCCTTCCTGCCCATACCGGCACGCGGTTGATTTTCCGGTATGTCCGTCATAGTCTGTCTCACTCCAAAATCCGCGTCGGCAATCGCCCCGCAGCACTGCTTCCACGTCCAATTCAATACATCAAAAAACATTGCCATATTCCGAACTTATGTCCGGTTTCCTTGAAACCGACACACAATTCGTTCAACACGGAAACTTCCCTTCAACCTTAAAACATGATCAAACCAATGCCATGTTTCGCCATGCGATAGCATCAGGCACCGGTGAAAATTCGGCGCCATCATACTGAAGGAAGTCATAAATGTCACTTTCCATGCGGATCGCAGCCCATCTTCCCTATCTGCGCCGTTTCTCCCGTGCCGTTACCGGATCGCAAACCTCAGGCGACGCCTATGTCGCCGCCGTTCTGGAAGCGTTGATCGCCGACATCACGCTTTTCCCGCAAGGGTCCAACGACCGGGTCAACCTGTTTAAATTGTTCTGCTCGATCTTCGATACGCTGAGCATAGACCTGCCGGAAACACCATCGCCGTTTGGCTGGGAAGCGCGCGCCGCCGCCAATCTTTCGGTGATTGCACCGGCAGCCCGCAAAGCGTTTCTGCTCGTTTCCGTCGAGGGGTTCTCGCCGGAGGAAACGGCCGAAATTCTGGGTGTCTCGGACCTTGAAACCGCAAATCTGTTGCGCGAGGCATCCGAGGATATTTCCCGCCAGGTCGCCACCGAAATCCTGATCATCGAGGACGAACCGCTGATCGCCATGGATATCGAGGACATGGTGCTGAGCCTTGGCCACAAGGTGGCAGGCGTGGCCAGAACGCATGGCGAAGCGATCACGCTGTTTGAGAAGACCGAGCCGAAGATGATCCTTGCCGATATCCAGCTTGCCGATGGCAGCTCGGGCATCGACGCCGTCAACGAAATCCTGAAAAGCGCGACGATCCCGGTGATTTTCATCACCGCGTTTCCGGAGCGCCTGTTGACCGGCACCAAACCAGAGCCGGCCTTTTTGGTGACCAAGCCGTTCAATCCGGAAATGGTGAAGGCCCTGATCAGCCAGGCGCTGTTCTTCGACGACAACGCGCGCTCCGGCAAACGCTGAGCATTGCTGCTACTGTCCCGGGGATGGCCGGTCGATGGCGAAGGCCTCGAACCAGCCTTCCCGCTGACCGGCGCAAAGCTGCGCCAAGATGCGCGATGCCATGAAGGAAAAGGTAATCCCGTTGCCGCCGTAGCCGTAAGCGGCAAGGATGCGCGGCATGCCGGGGACTGCGCCGATCAGCGGCAAACCGTCATCCGTCTCGCCAAAAGCGCCGGACCAGGAGAAATCGATGACCGGATTGGCTGACGGCCACAGCTTGACGAGGTCATCGACCAGCTTTTCCGATTTCTCCGGCATTTTGCTGTCGCGGGCCTGCGGATCAACCGTCTCGTCGTCGCCACCGCCAATGATGATGCGTCCGTCCCTTGTGGTGCGGGCATAATTGTAGGTTTCCGAGGCTTCCCAGATCAGTTCGCCGCCGGGCCAGAGCGTGCCTTCCCGTTGCGGCACGGTGGCGATTGCCCAGCTCGAGACTGTTTTGTGCAGGTCGCTGCGGACGAAATCGGGCATGACATATCCCGTTGCCAGGATGACATGCCGCGCCTCGATGACGAAAGGGCTGTCGGTCTCGACCGTTACCGAGCCCGGTGCATCATGGTAGGCCGTCACCATGGCATCGACCAGCCGCGCGCCGCGCGTCTGCGCATCCCGCAAAAGGCCCCAGGATAACAGGATCGGATCGGCATCGGCGGAACCCGGAGACACGATTGCCGCTGCCCGGTCGATACCGAAGCGGGACAAAAGGTCCTTGTGATCCAGAAGCAGGCCGGGCAAACCGGCGCGTTCGCGCAGCAGATGCTCGTCGCGCAGAGCCGAGGGGCCAGCTTCGCCTGCCGCAAGGAAAAGGGTGGACCGGGGCCGGAAGGCACAATCGAAACCCAACCCTTCCACCAGGCCGGAAAGCCCCTGAACAGCTGCGACGCTGTGCCGGTAGAGTTCGGCTGCCCGGTCAAAACCGTAGAATTCGGTCAGCTCCCCCAGCGTGCAATCGATCTCCCATTGCAGCATGGCGGTGCTTGCAGCTGTGCTGCCAAGGCCCGGCTGCTCGCGATCGACGATCGTTACATCCACGCCACGGGCGGCAAGATGCTGCGCGGCAAGCGATCCCGTGATGCCGCCACCGACAACGAGAACGTCTGTCTTGATGCTTTGCGTGAGAGGTGGATTGCGGGGTGGGCGCTGGCCGCCTCCCCAGGGAGACCGGCCGCCATGAAGATCGGCCTGGACCGTATCGAACGTATCGAGCATTGGGGTCATGCGTCTGCTTTCAATTGCCTTATGCCGGAGCGGCCGGGACCGTTACTTATGCCCTCACCCACCTGTATCCTCACCCCGGCAACTGGCGCTCCGGCGGCTGGGTGCGGACTTCGTTGAAGATGGTCATGGCGATGAGCGAGAGCGGCATGGCCAGCATGGCGCCGACCGCACCCCACATCCAGGTCCAGAAAATGATCGCAATGAAAATCAGGAAGGGATTGATCTCCAGCCGGTGGCCGAGAATGGCTGGTGTCACCAGGTTTTCCATCACCAGATGCAGGATGAAGAAGGCGGCGGCTGGAGCCAGCGCCAGCAGGAGCGCATCTTGGGTCATCAGGCCGGCGGCCAGAAGCGCCACGGTCATGATGGTCACGCCGAGATAGGGAATGAAACTGGAGACGAAAGCGAAAAGCCCCCAGAGCGGCGCCATCGTCAAACCGCCGACAAAGGCGATCGCGGCGGTGATCGTGCCGAGAACGAGATAGATCAGGCTCGCGGTCGAGAAGTAAAACCCCACGGCGTTTTCGGTGGCATTCATGATGCGGATTGCGGCAAGCCTCCGGTCGCGGGTGGCAAACGCAAGGATGATGGTCTTGCGCAGATGGCCGCGGCCGACAAGGAACAGTCCGAGTGCGGCCATGAAGATCAGCGTCTGGATAAAGGCGGGGGTGACGCCGGCGGCAACCAGGCCGAGCATGGTGCCGGCATTTTGAATGGCCACATCGGTGACGGCTTTTTCATCCGTTCCGGCGATCACCACCTTTGCCCATTCGAACCGCTGGATATAGGGCAGCACCCGCTCGATCGCCCGCTCCAGAATGCCTGGAGCCTGGCCGGCAACCGACGTCAAAGGCTCGACCAGGGCATTGATCAGGAAGAACAGGCCGACGACGAAAATCACCGCCAACAGCAGCCCACCCAAGGCCGGTGGCAGTCCAAGATGCGCCAGGCGATCGGCAGCCAGACCAAGCACCATGCCGATGACGATGGCCAGCGTGACCGGCATCAGGATCGATTCCATCAGGTAAATCACGGCGGACGCAAAGATGACGAATGTGCCGACGATGCTCCAGGCAACGATCAGGTCAAGCCCGGTTTTCGGCGATGTCTCGGGGATATCCGCCGCCTCCACCTGTGCCTCCAGTTCCGCAAGCTTCCGCTTCCTGAAAGCTCCACTCCCCGTCAAGGCAGCACCCATGTTCCGGCTCTCCATGTGCCCCGCCAATGGCGCGCAGGCAGCCTGACGGGCGAATAAGATCGATGTGCGGAAAACACCGGAGCAGAGGCAGCGCCGGTGTGTAACGGCAACTAACGCAGTGCTTGTGAAAAAGTTCCGGTCGCGGAGATGTCACCAGAACAAGCCATTGCCGCCTTGCGGCTTGCATACTGGTGAGGCGGTAGATGAATTTGGCATGACATTGACGGGCGGTGGAAACGGCGGAGGGCCTTTCTAGATCGCGGCTTTGATCGGTAGGCGCGTCAGGTACCCACCCACTCTGCTGCCCGCCTGATCAAATTGGCGGGAGCGAACTTTCAAACGAAACGTCGGGTCTTCCAAGCAACAATTGCTGGGAATTTCCTCCCCATCGCCAAACCTGGCGTCAGTAGCGTTCCGGCGGGAAAACGTGAAGCGTGAGAGAAAACAGGCCAAGGCCCAGGATCACCACGATCAAAGTGTTGGCAATGTCTTCCGACGTTGCAGGCAGGATGCCGAGACCGATAACGGCGGCAGCGAGCAGGAACAGGCAAAGCCTTGGCAACCAGTACAGCATGGCACATTCCTTTATAGTTGGCCTTGAAACCGGCCTTGATGTCGGAAAGCATTCTCATTGGGATGCGCAGTTTAACGCGGCTTGAGCCGAATGGTTCCGTAGCCTTGCGTCGACGCCGCCACGAACCTTGGGCGTAGTGCCATCACCCGATGTTCAACTAATCCCGTTTGCGGGTGATCCAATTGCCGGGTGCCGCGTATCGAAGGCAAAGCGATGGAGACTGCGATGCGGAAAATTGCAATTGTCACTCTTGGCGTCATGATCTCCAGCCTTGCGGCGGCGGCGCAGACCACGCAGATGAAGGAAGCGGATATCCGCGGCCAGATCATCGGCAAGACCATCTATCTGGCAGCGCCGATGGGCGGCGAATTCCCCCTCAACTATCACCCCTCCGGCGAGGTCGATGGCAGCGGCAAGGCGCTGGGACTGGGAAAATTCATCCAGCCCACCGATACGGGCCGCTGGTGGATCAAGTCGGACAAGCTCTGCCAGCAATTCAAGGTCTGGTATGACGGGTCGCCCATGTGTTTCGACCTGACGGAAACTGGTGAAGGCAAGGTCAAATGGGTGCGCGACAACGGCGACACCGGCACGGCGCGCATCGGGAATTGACAGAGTGGCATGAAAAAGCCGGCGCCCCTGGAAGGACGCCGGCTTTTCCGTGTTCCATGGCTCTCTTAGAGAGCCGCGATGACGATGACTTCGACGAGATAGTCCGGGGTCGCGAGCTTGGCTTCGCCGGTGGCGCGGGCCGGTGTGTTGCCCTGCGAGGCCCAGCCATCCCAGACGGCGTTCATCTTGGGGAAATCGACCATGTCGGCCAGCCAGATGGTTGCCGACAGGATACGGGACTTGTCTGTGCCAGCCTCAGCCAACAGACGATCGACCGAAGCCAGAGCCTGCTTGGTCTGCTCGGTCACATCGGAACCGGCCTCGCCAACCTGGCCGGCGAGATAGACGGTACCATTGTGCACAACGGCCTGGCTCATGCGCGGACCGGTTTCGAAGCGTTTGATTTCCATCTTGATATTCCTCGTAGAATGCGGCGGGCCGCATGTGAATTGTGGTGACGCAGGCGCTTTACCGCAGATTTCCGGTCAGTGGAACCATGATCGCGCGATTGCCGCACCCGATGGGGTTCAAGCTGCGTTTTTGCGGGCAAGCCTTGCCTTGATGCTGTCGACGTCGGCGCGCGGCGTCGCGGCAAACAGCGTCTTGGTATAGTTGTGCTTGGGGTCGGTAAAGACCTCCTCGCGGCTGCCATATTCGACCGCTTCCCCGTAATACATCACCATCACGTCATCAGCGATGTAGCGCACCACCGACAGGTCGTGGCTGATGAAGACATAGGTCAGCTGGAATTCGTCCTGCAGATCGGCGAGCAGGTTGAGAACCTGGGCCTGCACCGAAAGGTCGAGCGCCGACACCGGCTCGTCGAGCACCAGAAGCCGCGGGTTGAGCATCAGCGCGCGGGCGATCGCCACGCGCTGGCGCTGGCCGCCGGAAAACATGTGCGGATAGCGGCCGTAATGTTTTTCCTCGAGACCGACCTTCTTCAACATGGCCATCGCCTTGTCGCGGCGGTCGTCGGCTTTCATATTGGTGTTGATGATCAGCGGCTCGGTGAGGATTTCGCCGATCTTCTTGCGCGGGTTCAGCGTGCCATAGGGGTTCTGGAACACGATCTGCACCTTCTGGCGCATTTCCGGCGTCAGCCGTTCCTTGGCGATATCGACCTTGTTGCCATCAATCAGCATGTCGCCGGAGGTTGCGGGGTCGATCATGGTGACGATGCGGGCAAGCGTCGATTTTCCACAGCCGCTTTCGCCGACGATGGCCAGCGTCTTGCCCTGATCGACGGCAAAGCTCACGCCTTTGACGGCATGAACGGTCTTGGCCTTTTTGAAAAGGCTGCCGGGGATGTGGTAATCGCGGGTGAGGTTTCTGGCTTCGAGAACATGGGTCATCGAACAGCTCCTGCAAAGATCTGGTCGTCGCTGAGGAATTCCGCGATCGTGGGAAGGCGGTCGCCGGTGGCATTGTCGGGAAGGGCCGACAGAAGCGCGCGGGTATATTCGCTCTTCGGAGATTCAAACAGCGAGAGCACGTCGGCCTCCTCGATCTTGCGGCCCTTGTACTGGACGATGACGCGATCGGCGGTTTCTGCCACCACACCCATATTATGGGTGATGATGATCAGGCCCATGCCATGTTCGGCCTGCAGCCGCATCAGGAGATCGAGGATCTGCTTCTGGATGGTGACGTCGAGGGCCGTCGTCGGCTCGTCGGCGATCAGGAGCTTTGGATTGCACGACAGCGCGATCGCGATCATCACGCGCTGGCACTGGCCGCCCGACATCTGGTGGGGAAAATGTCCCAGGCGCTCGGCAGGATTGGGAATGCCGACCAGGTCGAACAGCTCGATGGCGCGGGCCCGGCGCGCCGCCTTGTCGAGGCCGAGGTGAATGCGCAGCACTTCCTCGATCTGGAAGCCGACGGTGAAGCACGGGTTGAGACTGGCGACCGGCTCCTGAAAGATCATGGCAATATCCTTGCCGACGATCTTGCGGCGGTCGGACGGCGACAGGCCGAGCAGATCGATGCCGTTGAACTGCAGCTTGTCGGCGGTGACCTTGGCCGTCCAGGGCAAGAGGCCCATGGCCGCCAGCATCGAGACGGATTTGCCGGAGCCGGATTCACCGACGATCGCCAGCACTTCGCCGGCATTGACCTTCATCGAGACGCCATCGACCGCGCGGAAAGGACCGGCGGCCGTCTGGAATTCGACGACGAGATTTTCGATTTCGAAAAGCGACATCATGACCTCTTCAACTTCGGATCAAGCGCATCGCGCAGGCCGTCGCCCATCAGGTTGATGGCAATGACGGTGATGAGAATGGCAAGACCGGGGAAGGTCACGACCCACCAGGCGCGCTGGATGAACTCGCGGGCCTCGGCCAGCATCGTGCCCCATTCCGGCGTCGGCGGCTGAGCGCCCATGCCTAGGAACCCAAGTGCTGCCGCATCGAGGATGGCCGCCGAGAAGGCGAGCGTCGCCTGGACGATCAAGGGTGCGAGGCAATTGGGCAGGATGGTGAGAAACATCAGCCGCAGGGTGCCGGCACCGGCGACCCGCGAGGCAATGACATAATCCTTGGTGCGTTCCGACATGACGGCGGCGCGCGTCAGCCGCACGAAATGCGGCAGGTTGACCAGCGAGATCGCGATCATCGCATTGACCAGGCCCGGCCCCAGAACGGCGACCAGCACGAGCGCCAGAAGCAGCGACGGGAAGGCCAGGATAATATCCATGACGCGCATGATGATCGTATCGGTGCGGCCGCGGAAATAGCCGGCGACCAGGCCGACGAGCACGCCGGAGATGACCGACAGCGTCACGACGACAAGGCCGATGAACAGCGAGAAACGGGCACCGTAGATCAAGCGCGACAGGATATCGCGGCCGACGGCGTCGGTTCCGAGAAAGTAGGTCCACTGCCCGCCCTGCGTCCAGCCGGGCGGCAACAGAAGCATATCGCGGTTCTGGATGCTGGGGCTATGCGGCGCGACGAAGGCCGCAAAGACGGCGACGAACAGGATGATCAGGAAGATCGCCAGCCCCATCACCGCGCCCTTGTTGCGCGAGAAATAGAACCAGAATTCGGCAAAGCCGGTCTGCGGCTTGGCAATTTTAATTTCAGCGACAGCCATCAGACCCTCCTAATGCCGGATACGCGGATTGATGAAGCCGTAAAGCACATCAACGATGAGGTTGATGATCATGATCATGGCGGCGATCAGCATCAGCCCGCCCTGCACGACCTGATAGTCCCGCTTGAACACGGAATCGACCATCCATTTGCCGATACCCGGCCAGGAGAAGATCGTTTCCGTCAGGATCGCGCCGGCAAGCAGCACGCCGACCTGCAGGCCGATCGTGGTGATGACCGGGATCAGGGCGTTGCGCAGCGCATGCACGCCGATGACCCGGAATGGCGAAAGGCCTTTGGAACGGGCGGTGCGGACATAATCCTCGCCGAGCACTTCCAGCATGGCCGAGCGCGTCTGGCGGGCAATGACCGCAAGCGGAATGGTGGCAAGCACGACGGTGGGCAGGATCAGATAGCTGACGGCCGATCGGAACGCGCCCGCCTGCCCCGAGATCAGGCTGTCGATCAGCATGAAGCCGGTGACCTGCGGGAAGAAATACATCATCGAGATGCGTCCCGAGACCGGCGTCCAGCCGAGATAGCCGGAAAAGAAGATGATGAGAAGCAGGCCCCACCAGAAGATCGGCATGGAATAACCGATGAGGGCGACGCCCATCAGCGACTGGTCGAGCCAGGTCCCCCGCTTGACCGCGGCGACCACGCCGGCGGGAATGCCGAGCAGCACGGCCACGATGATGGCACAGAGCGACAGCTCCAGCGTTGCCGGGAAAAGGTTCATGAAATCGTCGAGAACCGGACGCTTGGTGACGATGGATGAGCCGAAATCACCCGTCACGAGACCGCCGAGATAATCGAAATATTGCACATACATCGGCCGGTCGAGGCCGAGCTGGTGCATGAGTTCGGTGTGGCGTTCCGGAGCCATGACGCGCTCACCCGACATCAACATGACGGGATCGCCCGGCAGAAGTCGAATGAAGGAGAACGCGATCAGCGACACCCCGAGGAACGTGGGTATCAGGACGGCGAGCCGTCCGAAGATAAAGCGCAACATGGGAGCCAATCCCTTCTTTCTTTGAAAAACCGACGGCCCGAATGTCTTCGAGCCGCCGGCCATTGCACGCTCTTTGCGGCGTGCCTTTGTTTTTTCAGCCGATCTTATTCGGCGATGTCAACGCCTTCGAAGACGAAGTCGCCGAGCGGGGACTGGACGAAGCCGGACACCTTCTTGCTCATCGGAACGACGGCGAGCGAGTGGTCGAGCGTGTTCCAGGGCGCTTCCTTCTTGAAGACAAGCTGTGCTTCTTCATAGAGCTTCGTGCGCTCGGCAACGTCGGACGTTTCCTTCGCCTTCGTTACCAGATCGTCGAACTCCTTGTTGCACCACTGCGCACGGTTGTTGCCGCCGACAGCGTCGCAACCGAGCAGCGTGTCCAGGAAGTTGTCCGGATCGCCATTGTCGCCGGTCCAGCCCAGGATGGCCGCACCGTCGCGGTCCTTGGCAGAGGAGAGCTTCAAATATTCGGCCCATTCGTAGGAGACGATTTCGGCGGTGACGCCGATCTTGGCGAGGTCGGACTGCATCAGTTCCGCTGCACGGCGGGCGTTCAGCATGTAGGGACGCGCAACCGGCATTGCCCAGATCTTCATCTTCAGATCCTTGACGCCAGCGTCTTCAAGCATCTTCTTGGCGACTTCCGGATCGTACTTGTCGTCTTCGACCTTGTCGTTATAGGACCACATTGTCGGCGGGATCGGGTTCTTGGCAACCGTTGCGGCACCCTGGAACACGGCATCGACGATGGCCTGCTTGTTGACAGCCATGTTGAGGGCCTTGCGGACTTCAACCTTGTCGAACGGCGCAACGAGCGTGTTGTAGGCAAGGTAGGAAACGTTGAGGCCGGCCTGTTCGGAGATGTTCAGGTTCGGATCAGCCTTCAGTTCGGCAACGTCGGCAGCGTTCGGGTAGGACATCAGGTGGCATTCGCCAGCCTTCAGCTTCTGGGCGCGAACGGCGGCATCCGTGGTGATTGCGAAGACCAGATCGTCGATCTTCTGCTTGCCACCCCAGTAGTCGGGGTTTGCCTTGTAGCGGATGGCGGCATCCGGCTGATAGGCGACGAACGTGAACGGACCCGTGCCGAGCGGCTGCTGGTTCATCAGTTCCATCTTGCCGTCAGCCTGAAGCTTGTCGGCATATTCCTTCGACAGGATCGAGATGAAGGGCATGCCGAGATTGGCCAGCAAAGGCGCTTCCGGACGCTTCAGCACGATCTTGACCGTCAGGTCGTCGACCTTTTCAACCTTTTCGAGCAGGTCCGGCAGGCCCATGCCGGAGAAATATTCCCAGGAGGCGCCGGGAACATACTTATTCCAGGCATTGTCGGCCTTGTACTGGCGCTCGAAGGAGAAGATGACGTCGTCGGCGTTCAGTTCGCGCGTCGGCGTGAAATATTCGGTCGTCTGGAATTTTACGCCCGGGCGCAGCTTGAAGGTATATTCCTTGCCATCGGCAGAGATTTCCCAGCTTTCAGCCAGCGCAGGCTCGATTTCCGTCGTGCCGCGCTTGAATTCCACCAGCCGGTTGTAAACCGTGTGCGCAGCCGCGTCGAAAGTCTGACCGCCGGTGTAGAGGCCAGGGTCGAAGCCTTCCGGCGACGCTTCCGAGCAGTAGACGAAGGTCTTCGACCATGCAGAACCGGCCATCAATGTGGCAATCGCGGTTGCTGCGATGAGGGTAGAGAGCTTTTTCATGAATTTGCTTCCCAGATTTGTTCTTGTTCTCGTATTTTTCTGACGCAGAAGCCGTTTTTTCCGGTCAAGGCCGGATGGAACGACATTTGATCACGCAATGCAATAAGCGACCCGAAAAATTTGTCCAATTGGAAAATTCTCCCAAGTGCGACATTGCCGCAGGCTATACACGACTTTTTTTCAGCCATCCAACGCGAAAACCCGAATCGATTTCGTTTCAGTGTCAAAGTCAATCCCAAATTGCACGGATAGCGCCAGAGGCGGCGGCATGGCATAAGGCCCGTGCGGGGTGGGGAGGACTGTCCGGCTTTTATCTGCCAGGCGGGGATGAGATGAAAGCAACCATGGCCAGTCCTCCCCCTCGCCCCAGCGCTGCGGCCTTGCTGCCGTCGGCCTCAAAACTGCCCCTACCCTCAAAACCGCAAGTAACTCGCCTTTTCCGTTCCGGTGCGGTTGCTTATCGAGAATCGCACGTTAAAATAGCAGTCGCGGAATACGTGGGGGACGGCCGCGACGTGACGACCGATTTAAAAAGCCACCGGCAAACCTATTATGACAACGATTTGGAGAAGGCTCTCAATCGGGTCGATTTCTTTCGAATTTTCCACACGATGGCGCTGCGCTTCGGTTTCAACCATTTCGGCATCCTGCAGCTTGGCAACGAGGGCGATGCTTGCACGCTGACCAACCGGCTGGCGCTGCACGATCTTCCCTCGGGCCTTGCCGACGCCTATGACAAGCGCCACCGCTTCGGCGATTCCGCCGTTTTCAAGAGCCTGCACACGTCCTCCATTCCTTCCATCTGGAAAGCCCAGGACCCGCATCCGGGACATGGCGGCAATCTGCTCGGGCAACTCGGCTTCGACATGCTGGTCTGTATCCCGGTCGCCAGCATCAACGGCGCCCGCTATGCCGTGCTGTTTCTGGGCGACAGCGACGACATGGAACGGCAGGCGCATTATGCGCTGTGCTACGATGCCATCTGCGCGTTCGACTATTTCTACCGGCTGGTTCTGTCCAACAAGGTTGGGCTTGGGCTGACCCCGCGGGAAACGGAAATCCTGCGCTGGATATCGCATGGCAAGACGGCGAGCGAGATCGCCCTGATCGTCTCGGTCTCCGAACACACGGTCAATTCGCATACCGCGACGATCCTGAAAAAGCTCGACGTCGTCAACAGAACCCAGATGGTGGCGAAAGCGATCCGCGAGCAGATTATTCAATAACGCCTTTGCGCCTTCGCATACTGCATAGAGCAACGCAATTTCATTAAGCCATTCACCAAGCGAAACCGCCCGATGACCCACACGATCCATATCCTGCTCGTTGACGACGATCCGGCCGAAAACCTGATCATGCGCGGCGTGATGAAAAAGGTCTTGAGCCTGCAGATTAAGCTGCACTATTGCCAGACGATTGGTGCTGCGCTGGACTTCATCGCGTCGGGCACGCCGGTTTCGATGGTGCTGATGGACAACCGGCTCCAGCAATGCGATTTTCGCGAGACGGTGCCGATCCTGCGCCAGAATGGCTATATCGGCCCGATCGGCGTGATTTCCTCGTCGCTCGCCGATCCCTATTTTCAGAAATTCGAGGAATACGGCGCCGATTTCCGCATCGACAAGGGCGAACTCGATCCAACTGCCGTGGAGTTCATCCTGCGCGAATATGTGGCCAAAGGCTAGCCAGCAAAATTGCTGAACCCACCGTCATTCCTGTGCTCGTCAGAGGAATCCAGTCCACTCAAGTCCTTGAGCTGAAAGAGCCTTTTGACCCGACGGACGCCGGGTCGCTAGATCCCCGCCACAGGGGCAGGGATGACGGAGAGTGGTATATCGCTCCCGTAAGACATTCTGAGTAGGCTTTAGGCCGCTGCAGTCTTTGGATGGGTGAGCTGGTCGAGGCCGAGCAGGAAGTTGATCTGCGGCCGGGCCTTCACCAGGTCGTCGATCGAATATTGCTGCAGGACTTCGAAAAACGCGTTCAGCGCCTTGCGCAAGGCGGAGTTCAGACCGCAGCTGTCGACCAGCGGACAATCGATCTCGCCGGCTTCGAAACATTCCGCCATGGCAAAGCTGTCTTCCGTGACCTTGACGATATCGAACAGGCTGATATCTGCAGCCGGCTTGGGCAGGCGCACGCCGCCATTGCGGCCACGAACGGTCTCGACAAGGCCGGCCTTGTTGAGCGGCTGCAGGATCTTGAAAAGGAAAAGCTCGGACACACCATAGGCCTTGGCGATTTCCGGAATGCGGCTGAGATGGCCGTCATTGGCAGCGCAATACATGAGCATGCGGACTGCGTAGTTCGTTTGCTTCGTCAGACGCATTATCGACTCCAGGCTTCGATCGTTCGGCGCCACCGGGTTTGCATAAACCCCGTGAGCCCGCAATGGCACTCAAGATATCGTGGCAGCCTCGCCGATTCGACAGGCGCTCCACCTTCTGCTTCACATATAGGACGTCTGATAGTTTGGAACAATTCCAAAAAGCAGAAAAATCATCTCGAATTGATCATGATCAGCTTCTGTCGCGCTGTCCACCCTTCAGACGGGAAAAGTTGAAGTACCAGCTCAAGTTTAGATGGATTTTTGTGCTTGCGGGCTAATTTTGCGCCGGTTTTTCCCGCAATTGCGCCTCATAATCCAGGATCGCCTTGCGGCGTTCTGGCGTGCCCGGATGGGTCGAGAGGATATTGGTCGCGGATGTGTCGCCGAGTTTCGCCTCGATGATCTCGAAGAAACGCGCGATGGCCGTCGGGTCGTAACCGGCTTTCTGCATCAGCTCGACCGAATGGCGGTCGGCCGCCGCTTCCGCATCGCGCGAATAGGAGAGCGCCAGAAGGCCGCCGCCCTGAACCAGCAGGTCCTCGACGCTATCGCCGACATCGCCGGCAATCAGCATGATCAGACCGGCCATGCCTGCAGCCCTGTAAATCTGGCGCAGGCTGTGTTCCAGCTCAACATGGCCGATCTCGTGCGCCAGAACGCCGATGAGCATTTCGGTATCGCCGCCGGCAAGATCGACCAGTTCGTCGGTGATGATCAGCGTGCCATCCGGCAGCGCGAATGCATTCGGGCCGATCGTTCCGCCCTTTCGGAAATTCAGCGTATAGGCAGAGGAACCGTGGTCGGAGTTCAGCGCGATGCGGGCAAAACCATCGGAAATCGCCCGCCGCTTCGCCTCGTCCAGCTTGGTTTCGCTCAGCACCGTGCGGTCCAGCGTTTCGAGCGTGCTGATCGACATCAGGCGCGGCACGACCGGCGGCGTGACGGCGACGGCGACTTCCACCAGAACCGGAAGCGCATAACGGTAGACCAGGCCTGACAGCAGGAAGACCGCGAGCACAAAGATGACAAGCCGCGGGTGAAAGCGTTCGAGGCGATGAATAATCCCTGCCCGCTTGCGCCCATGGACGCGCTGCAGCGTGTCGATCGCGGCATTATCCGTGGTTTCAAACAGCGAACCATCGGCAAACCCGATACGGCGCGGGATCGAGCCGACCCTTGGCGAGATATCGAGAGTTAAGAAGACCGAGGATGCAAGCTCGGTTCCATCCTGTGCGACAGCCCGGACCTGCCCATCCCTTTCGACCAGGAGGGACGGGACGGAGCGGCTGGAATCCAGGGGATGCCAGTCGCCGCGGCAGACCGGCTTTTCATCAGAAGCCAAAGTCAAAGCCCTCGAACTCCATGAACTCCGCACCCACGGCGGTTCCCTCCTGCCCGGTTGCCGCCAGGATTTCGCCGACATCGCCGTCGAAACGGATCGCCGTGTGCTCATTAACGTACCGCGCCATGCGCACTGCGGCCCAGGGGCGCATCAGGCCGAGCGTCAGGACGGTCACGGCCACATTCGACAGGGCAATCCACACATAGCGGAAACGCGAGAGATCGCTTTTCAGCGCATGCCGGCCATCGAAACGGGTCGCCGACCAGGCGATGTTGCGCACGCCGGCGCGGTAAAACAGTGCGGCAATACCAAAAGACAGAAGCACTGTGAGATAGGCTATCACGCCCAGGACGAACATCGAGGCCTGGAAGCCCGGCGGCAGGGCGTCGGGATTGTTGATCAGGGCCATGATTAGGGACAGGTTGGCCAGCGCTGCGACAGCGATGATGAGCAAGCCGAGAACGATGATCAACGCCGAGAAGAACCAGGTCTTATAGATCGGCCCGAGCTTCGGGTCCGCCGCAAAGGCGCGGCCGCCATAGCGCAGATTGTTGGCGAGGTAACGGTACATCCAGCGGCTGGCAAGCGGCGCCAGGAGGCCGAGCGACAGCACCGCGATGACCGGACCGGCCATGAAGGCGACGAACGCGCCGCCCATCCGGCCAACGAAGTCGAAACGCACATTGCGATAGCTGGTGACCCGGGCGCTGAAGCGCAGGCCGCGCATGATCAGCCACGGAAAGAAGCACAGCACGACCAGAAAGAGCAGAAGACCAGCAATCGGCAGCACCGCCAGGACGATATTGTAGACCACCAGATAGCCAAGGACGATCAGGCGCCCGATGAGAATCTGCTTGCCCTTGGCATGATATTCGAAGGCGCGGCCGAGCAGCACCGTGTTGCCATAGAAATAGCGGTTGCGGCGCACCTTCGCCCAGGCCGAATAGATACCGAGCGTGACGATGGTCAACAGGATGTTGACGATCCAGATACCGAAATATTCCGCGGCATTTCCGGTAAACGACAACCGGTGGAATTCCTGCGATGCGGCCGGTACCGGCGCCGTGTCGAGTGTGCTCATCATTGTCCCTCTTGCCTGTCATGACTGCAATGCGGGAACGTTCGTCTATCCCCCGATATTCGCCCGCCCCGGACGAAGACTTAGACTGTCATGCCCACAGGTCAACCGCACCCTTGCAGGCGGACAAAAAAAGGGCCTCCGCAAGGAGGCCCAATCGGGGAAAATAATCGTTACTTCATCGTCGGCATGACGAATTCGGCACCGTCCTTGATGCCCGACGGCCAGCGCGAGGTGATCGTCTTTGTCTTGGTCCAGAACTTGATCGAGTCCGTGCCGTGCTGGTTGAGATCGCCGAAGGACGAGGACTTCCAGCCGCCGAAGGAATGATAGGCCAGCGGAACCGGGATCGGAACGTTGACGCCGACCATGCCGATATTGATGCGGGACGCGAAATCACGGGCAGCGTCGCCGTCGCGGGTATAGATCGCAACGCCGTTGCCATATTCATGCTTCATCGGCAGATCAAGGGCTTCCTCATAGGTCTTGGCGCGCACGACCGAGAGAACGGGGCCGAAAATCTCCTGCTTGTAGATATCCATGTCCGGGGTGACGTTGTCGAACAGGCAACCGCCAACGAAATGGCCGTTTTCATAGCCCTGCAGCTTGAAATCGCGGCCATCGACGACGAGGTTTGCGCCCTCTTCGACACCCTTGTTGATCAGGCCGAGAATACGCTCCTTGGCTTCCTTGGTGACGACGGGGCCCATATCGGCCTTCTCGTCGGTATAGGGGCCGATGCGCAGGCTCTCCACCATTGGGGTCAGCTTTTCAATCAGGCGGTCGGCGGTTTCCTTGCCGACCGGGACGGCAACCGAGATCGCCATGCAGCGTTCGCCGGCCGAGCCGTAGCCGGCACCCATCAGGGCGTTGGCGGCCTGGTCGAGATCGGCATCCGGCATGATAATCATGTGGTTCTTGGCGCCGCCGAAGCACTGGGCGCGCTTGCCGTTCATGGCAGCCGTGCCGTAGACATAACGGGCAATCGGGGTCGAGCCGACGAAGGATACGGCGGAAATGTCGGGATGCGTCAGGATCGCATCGACCGCACCCTTGTCGCCGTTGACGACGTTCAGGATACCGGCCGGCAGACCGGCTTCGATCATCAGTTCAGCCAGGCGGATCGGCACGGACGGATCGCGCTCGGACGGCTTCAGGATGAAGGCGTTGCCGCAGGCGATCGCCGGGGCAAACATCCACATCGGGATCATGGCCGGGAAATTGAACGGCGTGATGCCGGCGCCGATGCCGACGGCCTGGCGGATCGAATACATGTCGATATTCGGACCCGCACCTTCGGTAAACTCGCTCTTGGAAAGATGCGGAATGCCGATGACGAATTCGCAGACTTCCAGACCGCGAATGACGTCGCCCTTGGCATCCTCGATGGTCTTGCCATGTTCGCGCGACAGCATCTCAGCCAGTTCGTCCATGTTCTCATTCAAGAGCTGAACAAACTTCATGAACACGCGGGCGCGGCGCTGCGGGTTGGTGGCAGCCCATTTCGGCTGCGCAGCCTTGGCGTTCTGAACGGCCGCGTCCATTTCCGCGTCGCTGGCCAGCGCCACAGTTGCCTGAACTTCGCCGGTTGCCGGATTGAAAACATTGCTGGTGCGGCCGCTGGTGCCTGCAACACGGGTGCCGCCAATGAAATGACCGATCTCGTACATGGTGATCCTCCTGATCTTGATTATGGCGGGAGTGTCGCACTACAATATGCACAAATCAACGCGCGATATTCAGGAACCGTTGTGCAGAAATTGATGCTCGCTGTGAATTTTCTCTTCTCCCCGGCGGGGAGAAGGTGGCGCGTAGCGCCGGATGAGGGGGCCGCAGCCGCAGAGTTTGACGCACCACCCCCTCATCGCCTCGCCTTGCTCGGCACTTCTCCCCGCAGGGGAGAAGCGAAAATCGCACCATGAACTGGGATGACGTGCGCATGTTCCTGGCGGTGGCGCGCAGCGGCCAGATCCTGTCGGCATCCAAGCGGCTGGGCGTCAATCATGCGACCTTGAGCCGCCGCGTCACGGCCCTGGAGGAATCGTTGAAGACCCGGCTGTTGATCCGCCGTACCAACGGCTGCGACCTGACGGCCGAGGGCGAGATCTTTTTGCATGCGGCCGAGCGGATGGAAACCGAGATGCTGGCGGCGCAGGCGCAGATCGGCCGGATCGACACCGCTGTTGCCGGTACCGTGCGGGTCGGTGCGCCCGATGGATTTGGGGTCTCGTTCCTTGCCCCGCGCCTTGGCAAGCTCACCGCCCGGTTTCCCGAATTGCGCATTCAACTCGTGCCGGTGCCGCGCTCCTTTTCGCTGTCGCAGCGCGAAGCCGATATCGCCATCACCCTTGAGCGGCCGGAACAGGGCCGGCTGATCTCGTCAAAACTGACGGATTACACGCTGGGGCTCTATGCCTCAAAGGAATACCTGTCATCCTACGGCGCGCCTGAGAGCGTGGAGGACCTGAAGCGCCATCGCCGCATCGGCTATGTCGAGGACCTGATCTTCACCGCATCACTGAATTTTACCGGCGAGGTGATGCGCAGCTGGGACGCCTCCTTCGAGATTTCGAGTGCGACGGGCCAGACCGAGGCGGTGCGCTCCAGCGCCGGGATCGGCATCCTGCACAATTATATCGCGCGGCAATATCCAGAACTGATCCGCATCCTGCCCGGCACGACGATCCGGCGGGCCTACTGGACCACCTATCACGAAAGCGCCCGCGACCTCGTCCGCGTCCGCACCGTCGCCGATTTCCTGCAGGAGCTGGTGACGGAAGAACACGGCATCTTCATCTGAGCCCTATTGCGCTGCGGATGCGACGCTTGCAGGCAGCGGCACGAAGGAGGGCTTTGTTGCAGCTCTGGACACATCATGCCGCATGCCATGCGGTTCCGTCTCTGCCGCAGCCATGCTCGCCGCCTCGCCCGGCATCGGGACTTTCACGGCATTCACGATGGTCTTTTCAGCCTTTTCGGGCGCCTCGGTCCTCCCGGCCTGCACCACCACCTCTTCAGCGGCTGCGGGCCGTCTTGCCCGGCGTACCGGTGGGGCAATGGCCGTGACAGTTTCAGCGGATTGCACGTCTGCTTGAGCAAACGGGCTGACGAGAGGCGCCTGCGAAAACGCGGCCGGAGCGGCGGCATAGCCCAGAGCGCGCGCGTTATGCGCGGATGCCGCATTGATCCGCAACCCTTGCATCATCGCGACGATCCGGTCGGCTGCGATCGCGGGGCTGCAATAGCGCATGCGGATCTGCGCGGCAGCGGCCGCACCCAGCCGCCCGCCGTCATACGGATTGATGTTGCGCGCAAACTGCCACGCGTAAACACAGCCGCCGCCCTTGCCGATACTACCGGTCGCGTAGCCGAACACACCATAGGCATTGTCTGCGATCACCGGGCTGATCCGCATCTTGACGCCTGCGAGCGCGCTTCGCATCTCAGCCTCGACCTGCGACCGCGACGGCGCGCCATTGCTGCGCTTGATCTTTGCGGACGAACCGGTGCTCACGCTCAGCATGTTTTCGCCGGCCAGGTCCGTCGCATTGGCGTAGACGATCGTCTGCTCGATGTTGCCCTTCGTCCCCGTCTGGCGCACCGTCGTTGCGGCAAGGCCCGGAAGGGCGGCGAGCGCGTATTCGGCAGGAACGGTGGTGGCGAGCGACGGCCAGTTGCTTTCCACGGCCCCGGTCCGCAAAAAGGGATCATCGACGACCGAGGTGCAAGAGGCGAGCATCGGGATCATGATCGCGATGGGAACGATTGCTGCAAGGGTTGTTTTCATCGGCCTGAATCCGTCTGGCTAGTGGCGACAAGGCCGCGTCTGACGCCGGCATCGGCGAGGTGATCGTTGAGGCGCTGGAACACCTGTTTGGCGAGCGGCTTGTTGCCGAGATGGTAATAGGCCCAGCCGCGCAACTGGCTGAGATCGGCGGGTTCCGCCACCAGGCTTGCCCGCGCATTCAGCGCATCGAGCGTCATCTGGTATTGTTTGCGATCAAACGCGGCCCGGGCCCGCTGGAAGTAGATTTCCACCCGGATTTCCCGGTCGCGTCCGGCGCTGAGCGGATAGGCCCGGAGGATCGCCTCGGCATCATCGGTCAGGCGGCCACGCAGGAGCGTGAGCGCCGTCCCGTAGGCCGCATCGGCCTGCACCTGTCCGCCAGCGGTCAGGCCCTCGGCAAAGGCTGCGCGCGCCTCGGCCAGCCGGCCAAGGCCGAGATAGCACCAGCCGCCGATCTGCGCCGCATCCGCCGGGAGCTGGCCGCGGCTGCGCAAATCAGCCAGATCGTTGATGCAGGCAGCGTAGCGCTTGGCCTGAAAATTGCGGACATAATTGGCCTGGATCACGCCGCGCGGCTTGATCACGGAAGCCGCCGCCCTGCCCTTCGGCGGCGATGCGGCGCGTATCTCGTTCCAGATATCGGGGTAAGCCGAACCGTATTTCTCCTGCAGCGCGGCAAATTCCGGCTTTTGCGACAGCCGCAAATAAGAGAGCGCCAGACCTTTGACACGCGCCGGTGCCGCCTTCCATTCGACCGCCTTGCGGAACCAGGCGGAGGACGCTTCGTACTGCTTGGAATTATAGGCGTACCAGGCCAGAATTTCGGCATGGTCGGCGTTGAGCGTCTGCAGGATAGTGGTCGAATAGGATGCGACGATCTTTTCGTCGATGACGGCCATATCCGGCTTGGCAAAGCGCAGGGAAAGCGCGTTCATCAGGAATTCCGGATCGCCGGACAGATCCTGCAGGTAGGTGGTTGCCACCTTGTAGGCTTCTTCCTCCAGGTTCTGGGCGGCGAGGCTGAGATAGAGCCCCTTGGCATTGTCAGCATCCGCCTGGATCGCCAGCGCCTTGCCGAACCAGCCGCTGGCAACGGCCGGCTGCTTGATCTTCAGGTAATACCAGCCGAGCAATGCCATATCGCTGGTCTTTGCAGGTGTCGCGGATTTCAGCGGTTCAAGCTGTTCGTCCGCCAGCGGCACGGTCTGTTTGTCATCGGCGTTGAAATCGGCGACCGTCTTGCGCATCAGATCGAAGGCAACCGGCTGCATACCTGCCTGCATCGCCGGCGTCACGGCAAGCTTCTGCATCACGGCCCGGACTTCGGCTGCCGGGAAATCGCGAATCGCCTTTTCCAGCGTCGTCACCAGCACCGCATCGGGCAGGCGCTTTTCGCCCTCGCGCAACAGGATGCCGCGATAGGCGTCTGCGAGCGGCTGTTTCATGCCCGCCTGCGCATAGGCATCGATCAGGGTCCAGAGCAGGTCCACTTCCGTTTCCGTCGCAGGGTCGATACTGCCACCGGCCTGGACCACATCCGTCCAGTTTTTGTCCTTAGCGGCTTCCGTCATCAGCACGCGCTGCTTGCGGCGCGCCAGCTTTTCTGTGAAATCGGCTGTCGGCTGCCAGTCCGGCGTTTCGCTCTTGCGGCGGATGATCTCGGCGTCGATGCCGGTGAAATCGCTGCGGTCGTAAAGTTGCCAAAGCAGCGTCTCGTCGACGCCACGCGCCGATTGCGGCAGGTAGAGGTCCTGCGGCATCTCGAATTGCGGGAATTTCATCCGCAGACGGGCTGCCTCGGCGGCGACCCGTTCGTCCTGTTTCTGTTCGGCGTAATAATAGAGCGCTGCCATTTCGACCTCATCGGGCTGGCTCGCCTTAGCCTGCGATATCCTGGCCGCTTGCGCGGTGTCTGCTGCTGCAGGGTCGATCTGCCCGGCGGCGGCCGATGTCATGACGTCATCGATGATGCGGAAGGAGCCGGCGGCCTGCGTCAGCAATTTCGCCGAATCCTCGGAAAATGCCGCCGTTGGCAACAGCAGGCTCGAGGCTGCCAGAAGGGCGACCCAGTGTTTCTTCATGACGATCATTGATCCGACCTCACACCCTTGCGCGGAATGGCAAGGCCAAGCCACACGGCAAAAACACCCATCAAACCGGTGATGAGCAGAACGTAGAACTGGAAATTATCGGAGAACCAGGCGGCTAGCAGACGGCGGATGTTGCTGGGGCTCTGATCGGTCATTCCGGCGATGAAATGCGACCCGGCAGGCAGAGTGTTGACGGCAAGGCTGGCGGTCTCGATCTCTGCCGAGCCGCCGCTCAAACCCTGCCAGACGGCGGGTTCGACAAGGCGGCGCACACCGAGCGCCATATCGGCGGGAGACCCCGCATGAACCACGGTCCAGACGGCATCGCCTGTCGGCGAGGGTGTCTGCGTCAGGGTGAGCAGCGAATGTCCGGGCTTCAGCATGACGGTGGCGGCCGCCCCGTCCTGATAGTTCAGCCATTTGCCAAAGCGTGCGCCTGCGCCGGAAAACCAGGTTCGCAGCTTTGAGGATACGGACGCTTCGTCCTGCGGCCGCGTGGTGGACTTGCGGAACGCATCCAGGAGCGCCGAAGAATCATCGTCATCACCGGGGGTGGCACCGGGCACGAAAACAGTGTCGCCGGTCGCCGCCGTTTTGATCGGATCAACCCCGCCGGCTGATGCCATCGCCGGATGGAAGGCATCGATGGGGAACCCGCTCTTGCCGGCCGACCCAAGATCGGCAAAGGCGTTCTGCGTGGTGATCACCAGCGCATTGCGGCCTGCGGACGGGTTGGCGGCGCCCAGGCGGATATCGGCATTCAGCGGATTGCGTGCGGCCAGCGCCAGGCGCGACAACATGGTGAGGGCAGCGCCCGCGGACTGCGCGTCCGGGCGCTCGACGACAATATCGAACGGCGCGCCATCGGCATAGGGATAGGCCGTTGCGGCCAGCGCCCCGATATCGGGAAGACGGCCGATCCTGGCCAGTGCGGGGATTTCGATCCTTGTATCCTGCAGCAGGATGAACCGGGGCGTGGCATCGTCACGCATGTCCGGCGCGCAGGTCTCGTCCGCGCTGACCGGCAGTTCGGCCAAAAGCTCGACCTTGTTGTTGCCCGGACGGAATGCCCGCAGCGGTAGTTCGATCAGCTTGCCGTCAAACTGTTCTCCGGCACTATTGCGGAAGGGATAGCTGGTGACGACGCGGTCATTGACCCGCACCAGAAACTGCGCGCTGCGCTTCAGGCCCGGAGACGTGGCCGCGCTAAGCTTGAGGCCGATCGTGGCATAGTCGGCCGGGTAGAAATCCGCAGGCATCACCATGTTGAAACCGGTGCGCGACAGGCGGCCGGAAAACACCCGTGTTTCGTAGCCGGTATCGGCAAGCGTGAAGGACGTCGAAGCATCGGCAATGATCGTGCCCGAGCGGGTGGAGAAGATGCCGCTGTCGAGGCTATCCTTCAGCGGCCCTTTGATCGCCTGCAGCAGCTGGCTGCTCAGATCGGCACGGGTCGCACCCCGCAGGCTGACGACGGCGCGGCCATCAGTCCCCGCATTGCGCACGGAAAGACCGTAAGGTGCAGCCTGACGATCGCCATCGCGGGTTTGGGCCCGTGTCCTGTCGGTTGAAACAAAGAGGTCGATGCCCGGGCCGGTGCCCGGCTTTTCGCCGACCGTGACAGCAATATCGTCCCTGTTCATGAACAGCGCCAGCGTTTGCAGAACGGGGGCCGCATCGTTCAACATCTCCGCAGTCGCCGCCTGCGGCAGGATCAACCGGATATCGGTCACTTCAGCTTCGGTGCGGGCAACGGTCAAGAGATCGTCGAACGACTGGAAGCCCTGCGGTCTGATCGCTGCAAAACCGCTTGCAGTGGGATCGAGCTCGCTCCACAGCTCGTAGGTCGCTTCCAGCGAGCAATCGACCCGATGAAACTGCCGGGCCCGCAAGACCACCTGGTTGCGGCCGGGTTTCAGAACATTGGCAGCGACCGGCAGCATCTCGCTTTTGAACCCGTTTGGCGAGGCGATCGGGAATGTGCCTGCGGCCCGGCCGTTGATTTCGACATCCATCACCGACGTGTCCGGTATAACGGAGACGGCATTGCGATAGGCAAGCGACAGCTGCCCGCCGCTTGCGGCCTGACCGGCTGACAGATTGAAACTGAACCGCGCGACCGCATCCTCGCCCGACAGATGATAGGCTGGACGCGCCTGTTCGAACGGCACCAGGCCGCTCGCCTTGACCGCAGGGATGTTAGCCTCCAGCGGCCGCGTCGAGAGGATGCTTTCGCTTTCGCCGGGCAGGCTGCGCACGGCCGCAGGTGCGGCATCCAACAGGCTCTGGGCCGATAGCGGCAGCGTCTGCGAAAGGACGAGAGCGAGCGACAGGCCGGCTGCGCGCGTGTAAAAAGGCTTAGCCATAGAGCTGCTCTCCCTTGAGAACCGGGGCATGATCGGCGGTTTTGACGGTCAAAGGCACCTGGACGATCTTGTTGTCGTTCAGCACCATCGGCGCATCTTCGAAGGACTGGACCACGCTTTCGCGGATCAGGCCTGCGCTATAGCGGATGGCGCGCAGCGATTCCGTCAGGCTCCAGAGCGCAAACCGGCTGGTGCCCCAGAAGAAATTCTTGCGGACCTGGCGGCGCTCCAGGCGATCCTGCAGCACGGTCTGGTCGGAATACATCAGCTCGGCAATCGCCATCACCGTTTCCGGCGTGCGCTCGGAATAGGCAAAGCCGCAGATCGCCGTCTGGCCGAGCATGCGCCGCGAGCGGTAGACCACGTTGAAGCTGATCGTCTGGCCGCCGCGCCGCACTTCGACCTTGGCTGTCGTCGGATTGACGAGGTCCAGCTTGGGTTCCTTGTCGACGAATTCGATCGACACGCCACCGCTCGAGGCATCCTGGACGATGACGTGATGGATGATCTCGCCGATATGCATCAGCGCATGGCGCTTGACCGGCAGGCGCTGGTTGCGGCGCAGTTCGCGGCGCTCCGCAATGGCGCCAAGCGCTGCCCCGGCCAGGCCAAGATTGATCAGGTTCCACATGGCGACGATCAGCAGCAGCTCGCTGGCGACCGGCTCCGTCAGCACGCGGTATCCGGAATAAAGCGCAGCGGCGAGCAGCAGGAAGAAGATGGCGAAATAGGGCTTTGCCAGCGGCGACAGCTTGCTCTTGTCCAGGGTCTGGCCCTTGGCGGTGACGTTGAAGGTCGGCTTGCGCGGATTGCGCACGACGCTGAGGATGCTGCCGAACAGGAAGACGGCCTGGACATATTCATAAAGCTCGGAAATCCACGGCCAGCGGACGCGGCCATAGAGATAGCTCTGCATTGCAAACGAGGAGATCAGATAGGTGACCGCATAGGAGGCGAATTCGAGGATATTGGCCTTGTAGATTTCCAGCGAGAAGAAAATGTAGAGCAGCGGCGAGAACATGAAGGCCAGCCGCGACAGCGGAAACAGCCAGAACATGTTGATGCCGGCATAGCAGATGCGCTGGGGGATCGAGAGGCCCTTGGCCAGGAATGGCCGCTTCAAAATCAGGATCTGCAGCATGCCCTGGCACCAGCGGGCGCGCTGGCCGATGAAGGAGACGAAGGTTTCCGGCTGCAGGCCGGCAATCAGCGGCTTGTCGACATAGACCGAATGCCAGCCCTGGCAATGCAGCGACAGCGCCGTTTCGCAATCCTCGGTGATCGACTGGCCGGAAAAACCGTCCGTGGTCATGAGCGCCTTGCGGCGCAGCACGGCGGCCGAGCCGCAGAAGAACGAGGCATTCCACTTGTCGAGCCCGCGCTGCAGGATCGAATAGAACATCTCGTTTTCCGACGGCATGCGGGCAAAGGTCTGGAGGTTCTTTTCCAGCGGGTCGGGATTGAGAAAATAATGCGGCGTCTGGACGAGGAAGAGCTTCTCGTCGTCCTTGAAGAACCCGACGGTTTCGCGCAGGAAATCGCGCACAGGGGCATGGTCGGCATCGAAGACGACGACCAGCTCGCCGCAGGATATTTTCAAACCCTCGTTGAGATTGCCGGCCTTTGCATGATCGTTCTGCTTGCGGGCATGATAGTGCACGCCCATGGCGGCGCAGAGCGCCTTCAGCTGCTCATGCCGGCGGATGGCGGCGACCGAAACATGCGGGTTCTTGTGGTTGCGCTTGGCCTCCGTGCCGCCGTCATCGAGCAAAAAGATGTTCAGCTTGTCCTTCGGATAGGCCATCGACTTGGCAGCCGCCAGGGTCACGGCGAGAAGCTCGGCATCCTCATTATAGCTCGGGATGAACACATCCACCGTCGGCAGATCGGCGGCAGCGCCCATGTCCGGCGTCTTGCGCTTGATCGGATCGATGACCATGAAGAAGCTGATCGCCAGCATCGCCAGGCAATACATCTCGGCGAGATAGAGCAGGAAGCCGGGGATGAAGTTCAGCGGCTCGGTCATATCCGGCAGCGTCTCGGTGGTGCGCCAGAAGCCGTAGCGAAGCGCGATAATGCCGGCAAAGACGAGCGTGACGACGCGGAAAGTGCTGTTGTCCGGCCGCGTCATGCCGATGAACATGATGCCGAGAACCGCGAATGACAGCATGAGCTGCGCCTGAAGGCTCATCGGCAGCAGAATAAGGAACAAGCCGAGAGCCCCGGCCGGAAATGCCAGATATTTTCCGCACATCATGTGCCACCAACCCCATCGTCATTTTCAGCGGCGCATCATGCGTGCCGGTTCTACATCGAACAGGGCAAACCTAAGCGGCGAAGGGTCAACAGAATCCTAATTTGAGGCGCCGTGGACGGAAACGGTACAGGACTAGGTAAACACAAGGTTTACGCGCCGTTCCAAGATCTGAGGAGGGGCAGCTATTGCAACCGGAACGGAACATGCAGGCCATCGTCGCGTTGATATCCCTGAAAACAGGAGACAAGCAATGACCCTTCCCCCCGACCCCATCCCCGGCCCGGTTCCACCAATCCAGCAACCCATCCCCGTCAAGGAACCCGAGCCCGACCGGCTGCCGGACGAGGAACCCTTGCCTAACCCTGACGAAAACCCGGAACCGCCGCAGCAGGTGGCAACTGAAAGGGCCTAATCCGTTTTTTTCCCCTACACCATTTTTGCATGTTTCACGGCAGGACAGATCCGTATGATACAGTAGCCAGGTATTGGCGATCTCCATAATGTGTTTATTACCGAATCGTCGTGTGGGTACCTCATGTTTGAAAAACTCTTAGAGAACGGTTTTCAGGTCGAGATCCATTCTCATGCAAAGGCAATTCTGAGTGTTGATTTTCCAGATGCCGTTACGGAGTTGGAATCGGTCATCAGCACATTATCCATCCCCATTGAAGAAATTATTGGATCAGGTGGCGGAGAAACGCAGGGAACCCAGCGTTTAAGAAATGGGCTCGCTGACGCCGGCTGGAAAAAGATGAATTTTGTGGTTGAAAAACGCATCAACGGTATAGCTCGAGAAGCCATTTCCCATGAAATCGATCACGTCAAAATGTTCGCCGCTGGAGTCATTGCCTGCGAAATCGAATGGAACAATAAAGACCCATTTTACGATCGCGACCTGGAAAACTTTAAACGGCTTCATGCCGATGGCGCAATTTCGGTTGGCATCATCATAACACGCGGCACATCCATGCAGGATTCGATGCGTGACATGGTTTATCGCTTTGCAGCAGATAAAAGCTTGAACTCGCACGAAGCTGTGGAAACATTCGGAATGGCGAGGACTGCTCGGCAGAAAAAAGAAGTTGAACGCCGGATAAAATCTGGCTTGTCCTACGAGGAAGCCTGGGCCACGCATTTCGTTTCAGACAAATACGGGGCCGCCACTACCCATTGGGCAAAATTAGAAGACCGTGTTCATCGCGGTGTGGGTAATCCATGTCCTTTGGTTCTAATCGGATTACCCGCCTCAATCGTGACATTCAATGAAAACATCGATTTGGAAAAAATCATAGATACGGAACAGACCATGGTTGAGACGGGAATCGTCTCTCCCAACTAGTTATTCAGCAGCCTCGATTGGGATGACGTCCGTAGCGGAATTGTAGCCATACGTTTTCCACGTCGGCTCGTAGCTTTCGTCGGCTTGGTTGCCCCAAGTCGCCCAACCTGGCCTCACACCACGGCCAAACATTTCCAAGAAGGGACCCGGAGAGCAGCTTTCGATCAATGGATACTGTTCATCCGGCTTGCGCGAATGTTCGCGTTTGCGGCTGGAAATATAATTAACCTGGGAGCGACCGGGCGCGAGTGTGCGCGCATTCTTGCCGCGCGTTCCAAATAAAATGAGTTCACTCACGTTACGGAAATAAAAGCCAACACCCCGCCCATCGGAACCGCCATCTTTGCGAATTTTGTGCCACACTACATTGGCTTTGTAGGTGAAACCCCATGCCCGCATAACCTCAATGCCCTCGGGCAACAAAGCATTTGGGACCCAAAGATACAAATGGGCTGTTGACGCACAAGCCGTCGCAACCGGTAACGCCTTGATCGCGTCCAGCTCCATCGTTCCGTAGCGATTGAGCCTTTTGTGCTCCGGCGCAACCTTGCCCGTACGGTTCATGAACTGCCACGGTGGATCAGCCATTATCGTCGCAAATTTTCGCCCACCAATGAAGTCAACGAAGTCCTCAGAGGGAGACTGCTCGTCGGATTTAGTCAAGTTCTGTCTCCCGCCAGTGCCGCTTTGCATTGGCTAAACCGTAGTCGAGCCGAATGTGTAAAGCGAGGGTAAATCGCGTGGTTTAGGCCAGACTGTCAAATTTGCTGTTAACATAAGAAAGCGCTACAAAATAAAACAAAAATCACCAGAATGTTCTTTATTTGTTCCGTTTCCACTTGTCAACAAATACAAGTAGGCAATCGCTGGTCCATGAAGATTGACATGCGAAGATATGTTTGAAGATGTCTAAACTTACTTAGAAGGCTTCGCTTTCAAGCAAGCTATCAGAACTGTGCCATGGTTTGGCAATCCGAAAAGAATGGTACGGTTGGGGGGTCTCGAACCTCCGACCTCAGGTGCCACAAACCTGCGCTCTAACCAACTGAGCTACAACCGCACAAAACAAAGCTGACGAAACGGTGTCGCGTCGCGCTTTCCGGGTCAAATACGGGCAGTCCGTATTTTTTGCAAGCCATAACTTGCCTTCGATCGGAAAAAACCGGGAGATGTGAAAAAACCGGGTAAAACAATCACCCGGTTCCATTCATCATGCGGCGCAGGCGTAAGCCCGCGCCTGCGTATATCAGTTCTTCTTGAAGCTGGAGATAGCCTTTTCGGCGGCATCCTTGCTCGGCTTGGTCACGGTTTCGGCGATCTTGCGGGTGGCTTCCTGGATTGTCTTGGCCTGCTCGACGGCAAGCTCGGCCTGCTTGCGGATGAACGCGGTCTGCAGTTCGAACAGTTCGGAAACCGACTTGACGCCGAGCAGCGCTTCCAGATGCGACAGCGAGTTCTCGGCATTGGTGCGCAGCGCGTCGACCGCCTTGAGGCCAAGCTCGACCGAGCCGGACTGGGCGTTTTCGATGGTGGCTTCAACGGTCTTGGTTGCGTCTTCGGCGGCGGCCTTTATCTTGGAATAGGCTTCCTTGGACTGGGCGGCACCCTTTTCAGCGAAATCGCGGAAAGTTTCGGTGGCCTTGGCCGGGTCGAAGGCGGCAAGCGAAAAGACGTCGTCGGTTTTCTTGGTAGCCATGATCTGCGCTCCTTGGTTTTGGGCCCTCTTTTGAGGCACCCGTCGTGTGATGATGGGTATATAGGCGATTTTGTTGTGCGTTGCAACATATTTGTGCAATGCAGCATTCATTAAAATCAGCTGCATTAACCTTGCGCCGCGAAAGGCCTGTGCGCCATAGTCAGCGCGCTGGACCCCTGGCACGCCTGCGTCTATTAATAGACTGTTAACAATCCCGTCCTCGTGGCGGTTGCGCAAACCAGGTTCGCTTATGCCCGCAAAATCCTATCCCTTTATCGACATTGCCGTTCATGAACGGGTGCGGGAGCATTTTGCCAAGGGTGATGCTGCGGTCCTTTTTTCGCCGGATATGAGCCAGGTTTTGTGGTCGAATGGCGAGGGCGCATTCCTGTTCGGCCTGCCGTCGATCTATGATTTCATCGATAGCGGCGCCAATCGCAACGATGCCGCCTATCGTCAGATGGAGGCCGCGGCCCGTCAGCTGAAGCGCAGCGGCGACAGCCGGACATTTCTGATGCGCATCGCATCCGGCTTCCAGCGCGCCTCCGTTGGCGCCTCCGTCGAAATGATCTCGGTCAGGCCCGGTGAAACCGCCATCCTGTTTGCCGCGCCGCGCAACGGCAAGCCGCTTGCCATTAACGACCGCGCCGCCCGGATGATCTCCGGCTTCGACGACCCCGATACGCATATGGCTGTGCTGGACGGCGACGGCGACGTGCTTGCTGCCTCGCCGGGTTTTGCAGCGCTTTCCATGACCCCGCAGACCTGCCGTTCGCTGGTATCAGCCGTCACCCGCGACAGCGACTGGCTGCTCAAGCGGCCGGTCCCGACCGGCAAGGGCCATCTTCCTGCCGCCATCGGCAAGCTCTCAGAACGCCCGGCCCTGCACCTTCTGTTTGCGGTCGAGACGATTCTGGGCAATCTCGATCCGGGCACGGATTTTGAGGACATCACCGGCAGCGATGACGCGCCGGTGGCGGCCGCAGCGGCCGTGACCGAAACAGCCGTTACCGAGCCCGTCATCAGCGAACCAGCAGCGCCACTGCTGTCACCGGCGACGCTGCCTGCCGATGTCATCGACGAGATTGCGCAGATCGAGGAAATCGCTGAGGACGACGACAGCGTCATTGAAGCCGATGATGACACGGCCGCAGAAACGCAGGAAGCGCCCGTGGAAGACGCGGCGGATTCCGTCGAACCGGTGAGTGGTGAGATAACCCCGCGTCCGGACTTGCCGCTGGATACGCATGCTGAGCCTGCCGAATCCGGCGTTGCGGATCCGGACACGCTTGCGCAAGACGATACCGTCGAGGAACCCGCCGCCTTGCCGGTGGCCGATGAAGCGGTGGCTGCGGAAATCGGCGGCAATACAATCGAGACCGGCGAAACGGACGGGACCGAGCCGGCCGAGGCCCCGGATGTGTCTTCGCAAGACAGCGTTGTGCAGGATGAAACGGTTTCGGCTGAGCTTGCCCAGGACGATGCGGCAGTTGAAACGGCTGAAGAGGCTGCGACAGATGGCGATAGCGCCGCCGTCATGCCTGCGGATATTCCGCCTGCGGAGACCATGGCTGATGTAGAACCGGAACCTCAAGGTTTCGTCTTCAATCCCAATAGCCGCGCGGTGCGTTTCGTCTGGAAGATCGATGCGGATGGGCGGTTCAGCGAGATTTCCGAGGAATTCGCCTCCGCCGTCGGGCCGAATTCGGCCGATATTACCGGCCAGAGTTTTAGCGATCTGGCCGATCGCTATCACCTCGACCCCGGCAATACGATCAGCGAGCTTTTGAAACGGCGCGACACCTGGTCGGGCAAGACGATCTACTGGCCGGTGGAAGGCACGAGCCTGCAGGTTCCCGTCGATCTCGCTGCCCTTCCGACCTATTCGCGCAACCGCGAATTTGATGGTTTCCGTGGTTTCGGGATCGTGCGCGTGGCCGATACCGCCGAGGACGACAAGGCCATGGGTCTGAGTTTTGGCGCGCAGCAGGGCGTTGTCAACGATCTTGACGACGGCCTGGAAGGTGCTGCGGACGATCTGGCTCCGGACAGTCACGAGGGAATGACGGGCGACATTGCCGCTCCAGGAGGAGAGGACGCCCCGGCTGCGGAGCCTGCGGAAACTGCAGGCGAACCGGCTGACACCGCGCAGGCTGCATCCGAACCGGCCCAGCCCAATGAAAGCGTGGCCGAGCCCGGCGAAGGCGTGGCCGCGACCGGTGATGGCGTGACTGCCGTTGACGAGGCCGACGATCCCTTCCGTGGCGAGCGTCCGGCGCTGAAACTGGTCCAGATAGCGGGGCGGCGCGAATCCGACAAGATCGTGCAGCTCGACAATCACCGTCCAGCCAGCGAACCCTTGAGCCGCAGCGAACAGGCCGCCTTTCGCGAAATCGCCCGTCAACTCGGCGAGAATTTCGGCAAGCGTCCAAACGAGACTTTGGCCGCTCCGGAGGTGCCCGCAGCGGAAGATTCGCGTGCGGATGATGTTTCCCCCGCCATCGAGGCAACAGGTGAGGATGATCTCGCCTTTGGCGACGATCGCGCTGATAGCGATGATAGCGATGATAGCGATGATAGCGATGATAGCGATGAGATCGTGGCCCCGGCCATCGAAGAGGTCCAGCCCCCCGCTCCGATCGTTCCGGCCCGCACCAGCGGCAGCAGCAGCCTGACGCCGGAAATCCTCGACAATCTCCCGCTCGCGCTTCTGGTTCATAGCGGCGACGATCTGTTCCATGCCAATTCCGAATTCCTGGCACTGACGGGCTATGGCGATCTCGATGAACTGCGCGACGAAGGCGGCATCGATGCGCTTTTCGCCAGCGACGAGGATGATCTGTTCGATCTGCCGGAGGGCACGATGATGCTGATCCGCAATGACGGCCAGCTCGTGCCCGTCTCCGCGCGGCTCCAGTCGATCCGCTGGGAAGACAAGAACGCGCTGATGATGGCGGTCTCAGGAGCAGGAACGGCGCCAGCGCCCGTGGTTGCGGAGCCCGCCGCAATTGCCGAAGAGCCGGCGGAAGCACCGGAAGTGCAGGCGCTGCGCATGGAAGCGGAAGAGCTGCATTCCATTCTCGAGACGGCAACGGACGGTGTCGTGGTTGTCGGTGCCGAGGGCGAAATCCGCTCCGTCAACCGCTCGGCCAGCGCCCTGTTCAATTATGACGAGGGCGAAGTCCGCGGCAAACCCTTTGCCATGCTGTTTGCGCATGAGAGCCAGAAGGCGGTTCTCGATTACCTCGCCGGTCTTTCCGGCCATGGCGTCGCCAGCGTGCTGAACGATGGCCGCGAAGTGATCGGCCGCGAGGCGTCCGGCGGGTTCATTCCGCTGTTCATGACCATGGGGCGCCTCTCCTCCTCCAACGGCTTCTGCGCCGTCATCCGCGACATTACCCAGTGGAAACGCACGGAAGAGGAGTTGCGCAACGCCAAGCGCGCCGCCGAAACGGCCAATGCCCATAAGAGCGATTTCCTCGCCCGTGTCAGCCACGAAATCCGCACGCCGCTCAATGCGATCATCGGCTTTTCCGACATGATGGCGAGCGAACATTTCGGGCCGATCGGCAATCCGCGCTATGTCGAATATGCCGGCGATATCGGCCGCTCGGGACGTCATGTACTCGACATCGTCAACGACCTCCTGGACATTTCCAAGATCGAAGCGGGCGAAATGGATCTCGAATTCACCGCCGTCGAAATCAACGATGCGGTGTCCGAGGCCGTATCCCTGGTGCAGCCGCAGGCCAACAGCCAGCGGGTGATCATCCGCACCTCGCTGTCGGGGTCCGTCCCCAACGTCGTCGCCGATAATCGCTCGATCAAGCAGATCGCGCTGAACATCCTGTCGAATGCCATCCGTTTCACGCCATCGGGCGGCCAGATCGTCGTTTCGACGGCCTATGAGGCAAATGGCAGCGTCATCCTGCGCATCCGCGACACCGGCGTCGGCATGACCCGCACCGAGCTTGAGCAGGCAATGAAGCCATTCCGGCAAGTAACAACGGGCGCGCGCAAACGCGGCGACGGCACCGGCCTTGGCCTGCCGCTGACCAAGGCGATGGCCGAAGCCAACCGGGCGCAATTCTCGATCAACTCGGCCCCCAACGAGGGAACGCTGGTGGAGATCTCCTTCCCGTCGCAGCGCGTTCTCGCCAACTGATCAGCCGGACGGCAGTCCGCTGCCGGATGATCGCGGTTGCCGGTTCTCAGCGCGCCAGGACATGGGGCTTAAGGATGTCACCCGCCGGATAGCGGCACCCGGTCACGCGCGGATATTCATGGCGAACTTACGGGGCTGGTGCTGCAGGCCTTGCAGAAAACGCTCAAAGAGCATCCGTGACGCGATTTCCCCACGCATCCAAACAGCAGACAAAAAAAGAGGCAGCTTCAAAGCTGCCTCGATAAGTTGAATGCTAAAAACAGGTGCTCGAGAGGTAATGACATCATGTCTGCGCAGGCATCTCAGCCAAAGCCAACCCACATCGGCTGGCCTCAAGTTGTGATCACCATGCGCCGCCATTCGTAAACAAAACCTTTCCAGCAGACCCGTCAATTTTAAGCATCGGCCCCGAAGACGTAAGGTTTGGTTAATTCCGGTGATTAGAAATCGTTAACGCGGCGGCGTCAGTTTCCAAGCTCCGGCAAATTGCCATAGAGATCGAGCGCTTCCGGATTGGCCAGCGCCTCCTTGTTCTTGACGGGGCGGCCGTGCACGACTTCGCGCACGGCGAGTTCGACGATCTTGCCGGATTTGGTGCGCGGGATATCGGTGACGGCGATGATCTTGGCGGGGACGTGACGCGGCGAGGCACCGCTGCGGATGCGCGCCTTGATCGCCTTCACCAGGTCCTCGCTCAAGGTGACCCCGGTGGCCAGCCGTACGAACAGGATGACGCGGACATCGTCATCCCAGTCCTGACCGATGCAGATGGCCTCGGCCACCTCGTCCATCTGCTCGACCTGATTGTAGATTTCAGCGGTGCCGATGCGCACGCCGCCCGGGTTGAGCGTCGCGTCCGAACGGCCATGGATGATAATGCCGCCATGTTCCGTCCATTCGGCAAAATCGCCATGGCACCAGATATTGTCGAAGCGTTCAAAATAGGCCGCCTTGTACTTGGCGCCCTGCGGGTCGTTCCAGAACATCACCGGCATCGAGGGAAAGGCCCTGGTGCAGACGAGCTCGCCCTTTTCCTGACGCACCGGCTGGCCGTCGTCGTTCCAGACGTCCATGGCAAGGCCAAGCCCCGGCCCCTGGATTTCGCCGCGCCAGACAGGCTTCAGCGGATTGCCGAGCACGAAACAGGAAACGATATCGGTTCCGCCGGAAATCGAGGCCAGCTGGATATCCGGCTTGATGCCGTCATAAACGAAGGAAAAGCCCTCCGGCGACAGCGGCGAGCCGGTCGAGGTCATCAGCCGCAGCGCTGAGAGGTCATGGGTCGATACCGGCGTGAAGCCGCCCTTGCGCACCGCATCGATATATTTTGCCGAAGTGCCGAAGATGGAAAACTGCTCGTCGCGGGCATAATCGAACAGGACGTTGCCATCGGGATGGAACGGCGAGCCGTCGAACAGGCAGAGCGTTGCGCCGAAGGCGAGCCCGGAGACCAGCCAGTTCCACATCATCCAGCCGCAGGTGGTGAAATAGAAGAGCTTTTCACCCTCGCGCAGGCCGCAATGGAAGCGATGCTCCTTCAGGTGCTGCAGCAGCGTGCCGCCGGCCGAATGGACGATGCATTTGGGAACGCCCGTCGTGCCCGAGGAAAAGAGAATATAGAGCGGATGCGCGAATGGCAGGGCCGCAAACTCGATGTCGCGCGCTTCAAACGGGTCGATGAAACCCGCCAGCGTCTGGCCCTTATCCAGCGATCCGGCGAGCGTTTCAGCATCGCCAGCATAGGGGATGATCAAGACGGGAACGCCGAGTTTGCCGGCGACCGCCTGGACCTTGGCAGCGACATCCTGCCGCTTGCCGGCATACCAATAGCCATCGCAGGCGATGAACAGTTTTGGCTCGATCTGGCCGAAGCGATCAAGCACGCCCTGCTCGCCGAAATCGGGGGAGCAGGACGACCAGATCGCGCCGATCGAGGCGGTGGCCAGCATCAGGGCAATGGTTTCCGGCATGTTCGGCATCATCGCGGCAACGCGGTCGCCCCTGCCGATGCCTTGCGCCTTCAAGGCTTGCTGCAGCCGCGACACCAGCGCGCGCAGCTCGTCAAAGGACATACGCGACTGCACCTTGTCCTCGCCCCGGAACAGCAGCGCATCACCGCTGCCGGTATGACGCAGGAGATTTTCGGCGAAATTAAGCGTAGCATCGGGAAAGAACCGCGCGTCCAGCATCACGTTGCCATGGATCAGCGCGCGGCCGCCGCGATCGCCGATAACGCCGCAATGATCCCAGACCGCCGTCCAGAAATCGGCGCGTTCGGTGATCGACCAGTCATGAAACGCGTCGTAATCAGCAAAGGTCTTGGAAAAGCGCTGTCCGCACCAGTCGATGAACGCCTTCATCGGCGTCTGTTCGATGAATTCTTCCGACGGTATCCACAGGGGCCGATCTGACTGCATATTTTCCTCCGCTTCCCAAGCCAGCCTCTATATCATGCTGCGACGCAAGATAAACAGGCCGCGCCAATGTTGGCTGTGGCAGTTGCGACATTTTGCGTGTCAACCGTTTGATTTCTGAGTGCCGAACGCCTATCCAGAGGCCATCAAACCGATTGAAAGTGCCCCGGACGGTCATGAGGCAATTCTTCACCATCGCCAGCAGAAAAATTGGATGGAAGACAATATTTCTGTCGCGCACCGTCGCGTGGCTGCTCGTCGGAGCGGTTATCCTCACGGCCCTGTTCAAATTCGCGCTGCCGATGTTCATCTCCACGGCCAGCGTCAAGACCAACATGGAAAATGTGCTGTCGTCTTGGACAGGGGCGCGGGCCAGTATCGTCGGTGATCCGCAGTTCAGCTTCTGGCCGCATCCGGTGCTGACGCTCCGCAATGTCACCTTTACGGGTGGCGATGCGGCGGCACCGGAACTTCTGGCCAAAGCGGACGCGATTGCCGCCGGCTTCGACATGCTGGCTGCCCTGCGCGGCACGCCGGTCTTTTACGATTTCCATCTCGTCAATCCGGTCTTCAAGGTGGAGCGGCGGGTCGACGGCACGTTCAACTGGCGCCGCGCCGGCTGGATGGCCGATGCCATCGCGGATGCGTCCGGCAAGACGGCATCTCAAGCCCGCAACACGCCGATCGGCGATATCGAGATCGTCAACGGCACGCTGGAACTGACCGACCGTGTGACGGCGAGCACCCACCGCGTCAGCGCCATAACCGGCTCCGTGCAATGGCGCACCCCGACCACGCGGATGAATGCCAGCCTGTCGGCGCTGATCAACGGCGAAAAGGTTCAGGGCACGATTGCCTGCGATCAACCTCTGCTGCTGCTTTCCGGCCAGAACAGCACGTTTCAGGCCTCGTTCAATTCCACACCGCTGAGCTTCAGCTTCGACGGCAATGGCAATGCGTCCAGCCGTCCGTTTGCCGCTGGTCAGCTCCAGCTGAAAGCAAAATCGCTTGGGGCGCTTCTCGCCTGGATCAAAGACGTGCCGCAGCCGGTTTCCGCCAGCGGATCGATCAGCATCGATACCAGCGTGACCATGTCGGCGCAGGGATTGAAGATGGACAGCCTGTCTTTGTCCCTGGACGATTCCGACGCGACCGGCGTGCTCGGCATTGCCTGGGACCCGCAACGCACGCCGCGCATCGACGGCACGCTTGCGTTCGACCGGCTGGACCTGACGCCGCTTCTCGCCTCAGTCTTCCCGCTTGCGCCGGAGCCCAATACGCAGACCGAGCCGGAAACGGCATTGCTCAAGCGGATCAGCGTCGATCTGCGCCTTTCGGCGCAGGAGATCATCTATGGGGCCGCCGCCGTCACCGATGCCGCTGCCGGGATCATGGTGGAAAACGGCCGTGCATCGATCGATATCGGCGATGGCACCTTTGCCGATGGCGCGCTCAGCGGCCGCATCGCGCTTGCCAATGATGGTGCCGCCGGCGGGCAGATACAGCTGGCGCTGAAGAATGCGGATCTGGCGCCCGTCGCCGCAAGCCTCGGCCTTGCCGGGCCTTTGCCGCTCGGCCGGGGCATTTTAAGCCTCGATCTGTCGACCACCCAACCGCTGTCGAAAATGACGGCGGACGGAATGTCCGGCGAACTCCGCTATGCGGCAAACAATGGCAGCGTGGTGAATTTCGACCTGCCGGAATTCGAGCGGCTTGCCGCCTTGGGCCAGGCCTTCAACATCAGCCATGCCACCAATGGGTCGTTTGCTTTCACGAGTGCAGATATCGTGGCGCGCTTGCGCCAAGGCGTGGTCGAACTGGCCACGGCCGATATCGTCGGCGACGGAAAAACCGTGTCCCTGGCCGGCACCCTTCCCTTCACGAAAGGCAAACTGGCGCTGACCGGCGCCATCCGGGCAGACGGACGTGAAACGCCTTCCGTCCGCTTCTTTGCCGATGGCGCCTGGCCAAACCCGGTCGTTTCGCCCCTGCCTGCGGTGCCTGCCCAGCCGTAGCATGTCGCAGTGGAATGAGGCGGCCAGCCACGGTCTCCCCCTTCTCCCCGGCGGGGAGAAGTGTCGAGCGGATGCGAGGCGATGAGGGGGTGCTTCGGCAAACTCTGAGCCAGCTTAAGGTGGCCTTCGGCCCCCCTCATCCGCCCTTCGGGCACCTTCTCCCCGCTGGGGAGAAGAGGGAGTTCGCCGCTCTCCGCTGGCGACGATGCCTGCTCAGCCGTAGCATGTCGCAATGGAATGAGGCGGACAGCCACGGTCTCCCCCTTCTCCCCAGCGGGGAGAAGTGCCGAGCGGATGCGAGGCGATGAGGGGGTGCTTCGGCAAACTCTGAGCCAGCTTAAGGTGGCCTTCGGCCCCCCTCATCCGACCCTTCGGGCACCTTCTCCCCGCTGGGGAGAAGGGGAGGATGCCGCTTTTGCCGGGGAGGCGGACGCCGATGTGGGACCCAGCCATCAATGCGCGAACGCTGCCTGTTCGTCCTTGACGCGCTGGATTTCGCGGCGGCGGGAGACGACCGATGCGATCAGGACGCCGATGGCGACGATGCCGATCAGGATGGTGCAGACGGCGTTGATCTCGGGCGTTACGCCCAGTCTCACCTGGCTGTAGATCCGCATCGGCAGTGTCGTGGCGCCGGGGCCGGAGGTGAAGCTTGATATCACCAGATCATCCAGCGACAGCGTGAAAGCCAGCACCCAGCCGGAAAAGACGGCAGGCGCGATCACCGGCAAGGTCACCTGCAGGAAGGTGGCGACCGGCGTTGCGCCCAGATCCATCGCGGCCTCCTCGATCGAGCGGTCGAAGCTTAGGAGCCTTGACTGCACGACGACCGCAACGAAGCACATGGTGAAGGTGATATGCGCCAAAGTCAGCGTCCAGAAACCGCGATCAAAGCCGATGGCAACGAAGAGAAGCAGCATGGACAGGCCGGTGATGACTTCCGGCATGACCAGCGGCGCATAGATCATCCCGGAAAACAGCATGCGGCCGCGAAAGCGGGTGTAGCGCGTCATGGCCAGCGCTGCCATCGTGCCGAGAACCGTCGCGACCGTTGCCGAAATCAGACCGACGCGGATCGTCACCCAGGCGGCATCGAGAAGCGCCTGGTTCTGGAACAGCTGCACATACCATTTGGTCGAAAAGCCCGCCCAGACAGTAACGAGCTTAGATTCGTTGAAGGAGAAGATCACCAGAAGCACGATCGGCAGATAAAGAAAGGCGAAACCGATGACGATCGAGGCGATATTGAAACGGGACCAGCGCTGCATGACTATCTCCCCTCGCTATCGGCTTTGGACTGGGCATGCTGGAAGAACATGATCGGCACCACCAGGATGAGCAGCAGAATGGTCGCCACGGCTGCGGAAACCGGCCAGTCGCGGTTGGCGTTGAACTCGTTCCACAGCGTCTTGCCGATCATCAGCGTTTCGGAGCCGCCGAGCAGATCCGGGATGACGAATTCGCCGACGGCCGGGATGAAGACCAGCATGCAGCCGGCCACCACGCCGGGCATCGACAGCGGGAATGTCACCCGCCAGAACGCGCGGATCGGCGTGCAGCCGAGATCCTGGGCCGCTTCCGTCAGGCTGTGATCCATCTTTTCCAGCGAGGAATAAATCGGCAGCACCATGAATGGCAGGTAGGAATAGACGATGCCGATATAGATCGCCCAATTGGTGTTGAGGATGATCAGCGGCTGATCGATCACGCCCAGCGTGAGCAGCAGCTGATTGAGCAGCCCTTCCGGCTTCAGGATGGCGATCCAGGCATAGACGCGGATCAGGAAGCTCGTCCAGAACGGCAGGATGACCAGCATCAACAGCGTCGGGCGGATCGTATTGGGCGCCTGCGCCATGCCGTAGGCCACCGGATAGGCGATCAGCAATGTCAGGAACGTCGAGATGGCGGCGATCCAGAGGCTGGACGCATAGGCCTTGGTGTAGAGCGCGTCCTCGGTCAGCCAGACATAGTTGTCGATCGAGAACTGCTTGATATTGTCGATGAACCCGCCGATGCCGGATGCGAGGTCGAACACCGGCAGATAGGGCGGCATGGCGACCGCCGTTTCCGACAGGGAAATGCGGATGACGATGAAAAACGGTATCAGGAAGAAGAACAGCAACCAGGCATAGGGGATGATGATCACCAGCCGGTTGAACAAAGCCGATCCGAATTTTGCCATGGCCTCAATCCTTCAGCACGACGCCGGCATTTTCATCGAACGAAATCCAGACTTCCTGATCGTAGCCCAGCGGGTCCTCGACGGCGCGCACGGCGTTGAGCGAGGAGGCCTTGATCACCTTGCCGTCCTTCAGCTTGACGTGGAAAACCGTCATGTCGCCGAGATAGCCGATATCCCAGATTTCGCCCTGTGCTGCATTGAGCGGCGCACAGGCCGGCTGGTCGCGGCCGACGCGGATCTTTTCAGGGCGCACGGCAAAGCCGGCCTTGGCGCCGATGGCGGGCGGTTCGGTGGAGGCGACGCGGAAGGTGAAGCCGCTCTGCGTTGCGATCTCGACGGTGCCGTTGCCTGCAGCCGAGACCGTGCCGTCGAAAATATTCACGTCGCCGATGAAATCGGCCACGAAACGGGAATTGGGCGCCTCATAGATTTCCGGCGGGGTCGCCACCTGCACGACCTTGCCATGCGCCATGACGGCGATGCGGTCGGCCATGGTCATCGCCTCTTCCTGGTCATGGGTGACCACGACGAAGGTGAGGCCGAGTTCCTGCTGCAGATCCATCAGTTCGAACTGGGTTTCCTCGCGCAGCTTCTTGTCGAGCGCGCCAAGCGGCTCGTCCAGCAGAAGCACCTTCGGGCGCTTGGCAAGCGACCGGGCGAGCGCCACGCGCTGCCGCTGGCCGCCGGAGAGCTGGTGCGGCTTGCGCTTGGCGAACTTGTCGAGCTTGACCAGTTTCAGCATTTGCTCGACACGCGCGGCAATATCGGCCTTCGGCATGCCGTCCTGTTTCAGGCCAAAGGCGATGTTGTTTTCGACCGTCATATGCGGAAACAGCGCATAGGACTGGAACATCATGTTGACCGGCCGCTTGTAGGGCGGGATGCCGGCAAGGCTCTGGCCGTCGAGGATGATCTCGCCGGAGGTCGGCTGTTCGAAACCGGCCAGCATGCGCAAAAGCGTCGACTTGCCGCAGCCGGATGCTCCCAGAAGCGCGAAGAATTCACGCGGATAGATGTTGAGCGAGAGATCATCGACCGCAACGAAATCACCGAACTTCTTGGTGACGTTCTTGACGGCGATGAAGGGTACGGAATTGGGATCGGCCCAAGGAGCAAAGGAGCGCCGGATACTGCCAAGTGACTTCATCATCTATCCCCGAATGACTTGCACGAACGGCGCCGTCCCCAGCGCCACAAAAGAAAATTGCCCGGATGAGGTCCGGGCAATTCTTTTCGACTTACTGGCCGGTGACCACTTTGGTCCACATGCGCGTTAGCACGCGCTGCTCTCTTGCATCGAAGGGCGTCGTCGTGAAGAGCTTCTTCATGACATCCTCCGGCGGATAGATCGCGGTGTCGCCCATCACGTCCTTGCTGACGAACTGTTGGGAGGCCTTGTTGCCGTTGGCGTAGAACACCACGTCGCTCGCCTTGGCAATGACTTCCGGCTTCATGATGTAATTCAGGAATTCATGCGCTTCGGCGACATGCGGCGCATCGGCTGGAATGGCCATGACGTCGAACCACATCTGCGCGCCCGTCGACGGAATGGAATAATCAACGGTCACACCGGCCTTGGCTTCGGCGGCACGGTCGCGTGCCTGGAAGATATCGCCGGAATAGCCCAAGGCCAGGCAGATATCGCCGTTGGCGAGCGCATTGATATATTCCGAGGAGTGAAACTTGCGGATGTTCGGGCGGATTTTCAGCAGCAGCTCTTCGGCCTTGGCCAGATCTTCCGGCGCATGGCTGTCGGGATTGAGGCCGAGATAAAGCAGGACGCTCGGCACGACATCGGTCGGCGAATCGAGAACCTGAATACCGCAATCCTTGAACTTAGCGGCCAGTTCCGGCTTGAAAAGCACATCCCATGTGGGCTTCTCGTCGGTGCCGAGGATTTGTTTCACCTTCTCGACATTATAGCCAAGGCCGGTCGTGCCCCACATATAGTCGATCGCGTATTCGTTGCCCGGATCGTAGGTGGCGACGCGCGTGGTGATTTCGTCCCACATATTGGAAAGATTGGGCAGCTTCGACTTGTCGAGTTTCTGGAAGACGCCGGCCGCGATCTGACGCTGCAGGAAGGTTGCGGTCGGCACGACGACATCATAGCCGGTGCCGCCGGCGAGCAGCTTGGTTTCGAGGATCTCGTTGCTGTCGAAGACGTCATAGACGACCTTGATGCCGGTTTCCTTGGTAAAATCCTCCAGGATCGACGCATCGATATAATCGGACCAGTTGTAGATATTGACCACGCGCTCCTGCGCGGTGGCAATCGTTGCGGACCCAGAAAGGATCAACGCGGCAAAGGCTGTGGCAATCGTACGCGACATAGAATTCCCCTTGGTTTTATCGGAACAGTCCGGGCGGCCGCCGTCGCCTGCCTGTCTGTCCCTCCGTATGCGCGTTTGGAAGTTAGGCATGTTTTCAAACAACCACAAGCGCTTTTACTGGCCCAAGCAGAACCATTCGGTGCACTGCCAAATTTTAGCGCTTCCTGCAAAAAGCCGAATCTTTTCAGTGCACCATCGCGGCCTGCGCGCCCGGCGGCCCGCATCCCAGCGCCGGTTAACCATAAGCGCAGATCGCGCGTGGAACACGGCGTTTACGATTGCTTAACCATGTGCGGAATGCGATTTTGCGCAGAGAAGGTTATGTGTTTCGGAGTTGGCCGTCATGAATGTGAAGTCGCAGCGGATCGATCCACGGGAATTGAAGCGGCTGTCGGTGCTGCAATCTCACAGGACGCTTCTGGCCATCGGTTTCGACTGGGCGTTGATTGCCGGCGCCATCGTCTTCAGCAAATATATGCAGCATCCCCTCGCCTATATCGCAGCGGTGCTTGTGATTGCCGGACGCATGCATGCCTTCGGCTGCCTGATGCATGAGGCCGCCCATTACCGCATCATCAAGAACCGCAAGGTCAGCGACTGGATGAGCGATCTGCTGCTCGCGTGGCCGATCATGGCGACGGTCGATGGCTACCGGATGAACCATCTTGCCCATCACCAGCATACCAATACCGACGAGGACCCCGATTGGGCCGCCAAGCTCGGCATGACGCAGTTCACCTTCCCGCAGAAAGTCTGGCGCGGCGTGGTGCAGCTGCTCGGCTATCTCGTGGCAATCAATTCTGTGCGCGATATCCTGCACATGGCCAAGCGCATTGCCAAGCATGACCGCTCGACCCGGACCTACAAGCTCCTGCGCATCAGCTTCTATATCGCGGCCGCAGTGATCTTCTCGGTCTTCGGGCTCTGGACCGACGTCACGCTCTACTGGCTGGTGCCATTCTTCACCTTCTTTTGCCTGTTCCTCTATGTCCGCAGCGTTGCCGAGCATTTCGGCAGCATGGATTATTCCGACGAACTGGGCAGCTCGCGCACCGTCTATCCCCATCTCTGGGAAAAGCTGTTCTTTGCGCCCCACAACATCAACTATCACCTGGAACATCATCTTTATCCGGGCGTGCCCTATTACAACCTGCCGGAACTGCACGCGGTGCTGATGACAAACCCGAATTACGCCAGCCGGGCGCACATTACACGAGGCTATACGACAGGGCTTGCTTCGGAATGCTTTGCCCCGAATGCGCCGCTGCTTCCGGCGCATCATCCTGTCAGTTACTGAATGGGCAGCTACTGAAAATCAAAGGCGCTCAGACCGGTCACCATTTCATCGAGCCCGAGCGGCCTTGTGACCGGCGGCTCAGCCCTGGCAAGACAGCCCTGCCGCTCGCAGAGACGGCAGGCGGTGCCACCGGCGACAGTTGCAAGAGGTGCGGCACCATAGACGGTTTCGCCGGCATGCGCGGCATCACAGCCGATGAGGATCGCGGTGCGGCGGACGCGATCTTGAAAATTCGCCCGTGGACCTTCGATCGTCCGGGCGATGGTCAAAAACTCCCCGCCCCCAAAGATCTCCACCCGCTCGGCCAGCACCTGGCCAGCCTGCGCAAAGGCCGTGTGAACGTTGAGCTTGGGACAGCCGCCGCCGAAGCGCGCCTGCGGGAAACCGGACGCACCCGCCTTGCGCAGCCGGTTGCCGGCATGATCGATTTCCATCAGGAAGAACGGTAGCGCCGCAGCCCCCAGGCGCTGCAGCGTCACCAGCCGGCTGGCGGCCTGTTCGAAGGAGACCTGGAAGCGGGCGCTCAACACGTCGATATCGTATTTCGCCCGCTGTGCTGCGGCGAGAAAGCCAGCGTATGGCATCATGACCGCATGCGCCGCATACCGCGCCAGCTCGAAACGGCCGATACGGCGCGCCTCGCCAGTGGAAAATGCCAGCTGCTGCAGGTCGGCGGCGATGGCTTGCGGAAACGCGATCTGCGCCGCCTCCATGGCGATTTCGCGGAGCTGGTCCTGCGCCGATAGACGCTCCGACAGGAACAGCCGCATGGAATGACGATCAAAGCGGCGGCGCAGGTCCGGCATGACATGGACGGGCAATGTGCGCACCGTCAGGCCATGCTCCTTGCGCAAAAAGCCTTTCAGCGCTCCGGCAAGGTCTTCGCCGGGGGAAAGCTGCGCATGGAAGGCCTCTGCGGCCTCGTCTATATCAGCGAAATAATGAGGCCGGCTTTCGAAGATGTCGCGCACCTCGTCCATTGGCAGGCGCGCGTCCGACAATGCCGCCATATGGCCCTGATCGGATAAAAGTGCGCTCAGGTCCTTCAGCCGCAGCGACTGTTCGCGGTAGGCGCGATACAGTTTGAGAACGCCGATCGCGGCGTTGGGGGCAGCCTCCGCCACCTCGATCAATTCCTGATCGCCCGGCAGCTCGCCCGAGAGCAGCGGATCGGCAAATACTTCGCGCAACTGCGTGACGCTGCCGGTCGCCTCCCCCTGCAGCTCGTCGAGATCGACCTTGTAGACCGAGGAGAGCTTTAATAGCAGCTGCACCGTCAACGGACGCTGGTTGCGCTCGATCAGGTTGAGATAGGACGGCGAGATGCCAAGCGCTTCGGCCATCGCCGTCTGCGTCAGCGACAAGCCATTACGGATCCGCCGCACGCGAGCCCCGGCAAAAATCTTGTTTTCAGCCATTTGTCACGCCTTTTACAATTTAGCCAGACTGGCGGTCTTTACAGTTTTTACAGAATTACAAAGGGCCATTGTAAAAGGCAAGACATGATAACCCTTTTGAACATAGCAAAAATCCTTTTTTTCTGGCGGGTTTGTGCAGCGCACTGTAAAACAGGTCACATCAGATCGCCGATCGAGACACCCTTAAACGAAAGCCTTATCTGTCTCGAAACATTGCAGGAGGAAACTTATGACTGATTTTTACAATCTCATTCCCGGCGCCCCGCAGGGCCGTTTCGACGGCCTCGATCGCCCTTATACTGCCGAGGACGTCACGCGGCTGCGCGGCTCCGTCCAGATCCGCCATACGCTGGCCGAAATGGGCGCGAACCGGTTGTGGAAGCTGATCAATGAGGAGGATTTCGTTAATGCGCTGGGCGCGATGACGGGCAACCAGGCGATGCAGCAGGTTCGCGCCGGCCTGAAGGCCATCTATCTTTCCGGCTGGCAGGTTGCCGCCGACAGCAATACCGCCTCGTCCATGTATCCCGACCAGTCGCTCTATCCGGCCAATGCGGCCCCGGAACTGGCCAAGCGCATCAACAGGACATTGCAGCGCGCCGACCAGATCGAAACCTCGGAGGGCAAGGGCCTTTCGGTCGATACCTGGTTTGCCCCGATCGTTGCCGATGCGGAGGCTGGCTTTGGCGGGCCGCTCAACGCTTTCGAGATCATGAAGGCGTTTATCGAGGCGGGCGCTGCCGGCGTTCACTATGAGGACCAGCTGGCATCGGAAAAGAAATGCGGCCATCTCGGCGGCAAGGTTCTGATCCCGACAGCCGCTCATATCCGCAATCTCAACGCCGCGCGCCTTGCCGCCGACGTCATGGGCACGCCGACACTGGTGATCGCCCGCACGGACGCCGAGGCCGCCAAGCTGCTCACATCCGATATCGACGAGCGCGACCAGCCCTTCGTCGATTACGATGCCGGGCGCACGACGGAAGGTTTCTATCAGGTCAAGAACGGCATCGAGCCCTGCATTGCCCGCGCGATTGCCTATGCGCCCTATTGCGACCTCATCTGGATGGAGACCGGCAAGCCGGATCTCGAGCAGGCCCGCAGGTTTGCCGAGGCCGTGCACAAGGTGCATCCGGGCAAGAAGCTCGCCTATAATTGCTCGCCGTCGTTCAACTGGAAGAAAAACCTCGACGACGCGACGATCGCCAAGTTCCAGCGCGAGCTGGGCGCCATGGGCTACAAATTCCAGTTCATCACACTTGCCGGCTTCCACCAGCTGAACTTCGGCATGTTCGAACTGGCACGCGGCTACAAGGACCGGCAGATGGCTGCCTATTCGCAGCTGCAGGAGGCCGAATTCGCCGCCGAGGTCAACGGCTACACGGCCACCAAGCATCAGCGCGAAGTCGGCACCGGCTATTTCGACGCCGTCTCGATGGCGATCACCGGCGGCAAGTCCTCGACGACAGCCATGCACGAATCGACCGAACACGAGCAATTCCGGCCGGCGGCGGAGTAGGCGAATTCTCCTCCCCAACTCTTTCTCACAAGGGGGGAGGGGCTAACTTGCGGCACTTTCTGTGCTCCATCAACCACTCCAGACGTGCGGAGTTGTCTCTGGGCAGAACGGTGCGGCATGCAAGTCCCTCCCCCTTGTGGGGAGGGGTTGGGGAGGGGCTCTCAACCAATCACAACATCAACCAAGGAGGAACCACCATGACAGTCCAGACACGCGTCAAGGAACGGGCGGAGGAACAGTCCTCGGCTATGACACCGGAACAGCAGGCCATGATCCGCATGGTCGCCAACGACCTGCACAGGCTCAACCAGGCCGTCATGAAAGCCGTGGATGCTGGCGTTTCCGTCGAGCTTGTCCGCTCGGCCCGCCATCATGGCGGCGAAGGCAATTGGGGTGATCTGCTGATCCCCGTTATCGTCACGCAGGGACGCGGCTGAGGCATGACACCGTGTCCACAAACATCCCGGCGGGACAATATCCTGCCGGGATGTTGCGTTCCGGCGAAACGCTAAAGACTAACGGCTAAAGACTGCGGCTTGGCCGCTTGCCGGCAAAAAGATCGGCATGGCTTTTGACCAGCCGGAACAGCCGCTCGGACACCGTGCGGATTTCGCGGCGGTGTCGGTCCTCGCTGTTGGTGACGATCCATTGGCCGTGGCGCAGCTGTTTCAGTTCCTCGCCTGCCCGCTCCAGGCCCGGATCGAGATCGCCGACGAAACAGGGCAGCACCGCCTGCCCCGCCCCTGCCCGCGCCAGATCCAGCAGCGAGCGCGGGCGGCTGACGATGACGGCGACCGGGGCAGCCGCCTGTTCATGCGGAAAGCGCAGATAGGGCGAGATCGCATCCTCCTCAGACACCGCGATCCAGGCTGAGGCCAATCCCGGCTGCGCATTGCGCTGGCGGTAGGCGGCATAGGCGACCTCGCCGGTATGGCGGCTTGTCAGATGCGGCTCGTCCGGCACGACCGCCCGCACGCCGACATCGCTTTGCCGGTGTGCCAGCGTCGCCCGCCGCTCGGAAACGGACATGTCGAGGCGGAAACCGTCACGCTCGCTCCAGATCGCCTGGATGTTTTCGCAGACCAGCCACGTCACCCAGGTTCCGGCCATCAGCCGCACCACAGAGCCCCCATGCGCCTCCTGCCGCCAGCCATCGACCTTGCGCACCACGGCGTCCATAGCCTGCAACTGTTCTAAAAGCGCCTGGCCATCGGCGGTCAAACGGTACCCGGTCTGGCTGCGGACAAACAGCTGCCGGCCGATCCTTTGTTCCAGATCCAGCACACGGCGGCCGACGGTGGCGGGGCTCAAACCGTTGACCTGCGCGGCACCGGTCAATCCGCCATGGCGCGCAACGGCCAGAAATATCTGATAGGCATCCCAGGATATGTCTTTCATCATTGAAAAACATACTCCGGTTTCTTGCGTTTATAAACCCATTTTTGAAGCATAGGTTCAAGGTGTGAACGGAGTGCGGCGGCAGTGCCGCCTCATCCCAAATTGAAGAAAGCGTCCTGCAGGGCCTTAGGTCCGGCAACGGCTTTCTGTTGCCGAAGGGAAGCTGTGATGCCGGAGATGATGGGAATGGTTTTATGGATGGAGATGCTGGCGAAGGACGCGCGCAGACCGCATGAATTCCAGGAGGTGATCGACCGGAACCGCCTGTCCAGCAGGATGTCCAGCGCGGTGCGGCGGCTTTGCCTGGGCTGGCTGCGACGAAAATAAAAAGCCCGGCGTCCAAAGCCGCCGGGCTGTCCGCATTTATCTAGTATCTATCAGGCGGCGCGGCCGACCTGGCGGCCGGTTGCAACAGGCTCCAGGCGGAACTGTTCGACCAGCATCATCAGCGTATCGGCCTGGTTGGCGAGTTCGCGGCTGGCGCTGGTTGCCTGATCGACCATGGTCGCATTCTGCTGCGTCATCTGGTCCATCTGGTTGACCGACCCGTTGACCTCGTGCAGCGCTGCGGCCTGGTCGCGGCTGGCAGTGGCAATCATTTCCACATGGCTGCTGACCGCAACGATCTGCTGGCTGATCGATGCCAGAACCGCGCCGGTTTCCTGGACCAGTTGCGAGCCGGAATTCACTTCGTTGGCGGATTTGTTGATCAGGCCCTTGATCTCGCGGGCCGCACCTGCCGAACGCTGGGCGAGTTCCCGGACTTCCTGCGCCACCACCGCAAACCCCCTGCCGGCATCGCCGGCGCGGGCGGCCTCGATCCCGGCATTCAGCGCCAGGAGATTGGTCTGGAAGGCGATCTCGTCGATGACATCGATGATCTGCTCGATCTGGCGCGAGGCATCTTCGATGCGGCCCATGGCCGAGATCGCGTTGCTGACGACGACGGCGGAATTGTCGGCGCTCTTCTTGGTATGCGTGACGGCAACATTGGCCTCATGCGCCCGCTCGGCCGAGGACCGTACGGTGACGGTGATCTGGTCGACGGCGGCTGCGGTTTCTTCCAGCGACGCGGCCTGAGCCTCGGTACGCTTGGAGAGCTGATCTGCCGATGCATGCATATCGTTGCCGCTGCGCTGGATCGACAGCGCATTGTTGCGGATCTGCAGGAGCGTGTCCTGCAGGCGGATCAGCGAACCGTTGAAGTCCATCCGCAGCTGTTCGAGACGGCCGGTGAACGGCGTTTCGATCTGCTGCGAGAGATCGCCCTGCGCCAGGCGGCCGAGACCGGCGGCGAGCTGGTTGACGGCAAAATCGATCTGGCTGTCGAGGGCGCGCTTTTCGGTATCGTTGCGGCTGCGCTCGGCATCGGCCTGGGCGCGCTGCTCCTCGCTTTCGGCTTCGATGCGGACCTTGGAAAGGGCATTTTCCTTGAAGATGCCCAGCGCCCGCGCCATGTCGCCGATCTCGTCGCGGCGGGCGCCGCCATCGATCGAGGTATCGAGCGCACCGTCAGCCAGACGGCGCATGGCGGCGGTGATCTGCCCGATCGGACCCTTCAGTGTCAGCACCAGCGCGCCACCGGCGAGAAGGGCGATCAGGATGCCCAGAACCGTCGCAAAGACAGAGACCTGATTTGCCTTGTCGCGCTCGACCGAGGCGGTGGTCTTCTGGCCCTCGGCAAATGCGGTCAGCTGACCCCAGATGCTGTCGATTTCGGCAGCCGCAGCCGTGAATTCGGCCTGGCGTTTATGGCTGGTTGCGACCAGGGCGATGCTGTCCTGATCCATCTTCTCGATGATCGGTTTCAAGGAGCCGACCAGATCGGTGAAGAATTTCAGGTCGCCGGCTGTTTGTGCCAGGCTTTGCACATCCTGGCCCATGATGGAGAATTCGCGCGAAAGCCGGGCACGGCCCTCCTCGTCGGATTTTTCCAGGAAGCTCGCGGCGGCGATGCGGATGGAATAGACGGAATTGACCAGCTTGCGAGTATCGGTGAGCACGGTTGCGGCCTTGACCAGCGGCGCATCGAGCTTGCCGAAGGTGGCGGTCGCGTCGCGCATCTTGACGGTGGCGGCCGTCTGCAGCTGGATGCTGTTCTGGCGGAAGCGGGCAACCAGACGGCCGACTGCTGCGGCGTTTTCCTCGCTGAGATCGCCGGTATCGACCAGCGCCTTCATCTCGGCCACGGTCTTCTTGAAGGTTTCGGCGACGGCCTTCTGGTTTGCCGGCAGGCCGGAAGCGATCTTGCGCTGTACCTTGGTGAGTTCTCCATAGGAACTGCCCGCAAACTTGATCTTTTCTTCCGGCGTCGCCGCCTTGGCAAAGGCCGACATGAAGGCAACGAGCGTATCGCTGGACGAGGTCAGGCGATCTGCTTCACGCAGGATCGATTTGGCCGCTTCCTCATCCTTGCGGACTGCGCGTTCCATCTTGGTGGCTTCCTCAAGCACCTTCATCTGCTCGCCGAGCAGGCTGCCGAGGCTGTTGGAGATGGATTTGCGCAGCGCCACTTCTTCCTCGTAGAGCGTCCAGAGCTGGCCGACGCGCTCGCCGATCTTGGTGCTGCCTTCGACGGCCTCCTGCAATTGGCGGCGGCCTTCCTCGTCATTGACCTGCGCCAGCGTGCCCGACAGGACCGCTTGCTGGCCCTCAAGCTTTTCAACCACAGCCTGGCGGGTGTCCTCCGACGTGTTCTGCAGAAAGGCGTTCATGCCGGCATAGACATCCTTGAAACCGCTCAGCGACTGCAGGACGCTATTGGAAATCTCCATCCGCCCCTGCAGCAATCCCGACGCATAAAGCCCGGTAATGCCGACGGCGCAGATGCTGACGACGAAGGGCAGGATGAACAACAGCACCTTGGTCTGGATTTTGAAGCGGGCAAGAATCTTGTCGATGAACATGAACGCACCTTGGCTCGCAGCCTGCGTCCGCCCTCCTCAAGCCGTACAGGCTTGCCCGGTGCGCCAGCACGCTGGTGATTTAACTGAAAAATCATGCGGCGCATCGCCGCCAGCCTGCCAGGCATTCATTGCATGATCCGCCGCCTCCCCGGGGCTGAGATCACGGCAGGCTCCGTTGAAATCATTCTTCAACGGCAACGATTAATATTTGAATAAGTGGGATCTAAATCGTTTCAGATGGCTGTTGCAGCGCATCGATGGAAAATCCCGCCCTGCGGGATTTCGCGAGACCATGCGGCAAGGCATGGGCAGATATAACCCGCCTCACACAGAAAGCGGGAAGCAATCGGACCGTTTAGAACGACCAGAAGGACGGAAGGGCAACGAGCGCTGCAAGCGCGAACGCGGCGATCACTGAAACACGGATGAACAAAGCCTTGCGCGCGGCACTTTCGTCGGCTTTCGCAATTGCGATTGCGCGGGCGGTGGAACGATTGCGTGATTGATTCATGGCATCATTTCCTTTCGACATCAGCAACAATAGACCCGGATGCTCCGGACCGCCAGTCCATGCCGTGCTGCAACCGCTCACAAAAGCGTAAAAAATGTCACGTTTCTGAAACAATTCCTGAAAATGACTATCGTGCCGTGCTGCAAAACGTTTGGACCAGCGTTTCAAACAGGTTCCGTCAGATGTCTTAACAAGTGCTGAAGCCGCCTGCGCTTTGCCGGCTCATGCCACTTGGCCGGCCGAAAAGCCCGATGCCCAGGCCCATTGGAAATTATAGCCGCCCAGCCATCCGGTGACATCGACGCACTCGCCGATGAAATAGAGGCCGGGAACGTCCCGCGCCTGCATGCTGCGCGAATCGAGCGCCTTCGTATCGACACCGCCCAGCGTCACCTCGGCGGTGCGATAGCCCTCCGATCCGGCGGGCTTGATCACCCAGTCCTTGAGGGTGAGGCAGAACGCATCGATCGCCTTGTCGGAGAGATCGGCGAGCGGCCGGTTGCTGAGCCCGGCGGCCTCGGCGAAGAATTGTGCCAGCCGTTTCGGCAAGGGTTCGCAGAGCGCCGTCTGCAGCGCCTGGCGGCCATTCTGCTTACGCGCCGCCTTCAGCACGCCGGCAATATCGGCATGCGGCAAAAGGTTGAGGCTGATATCGCCGCCCTCGCGCCAATAGGACGATACCTGCAGGATGGCCGGACCGCTCAGGCCCCGGTGGGTGATCAGCACGGCTTCCTCAAAAACCGTCTTGCCGCAGCGCGCCTGCGCATCGACGGCAACGCCGGCCAGCGCATTCAGGCTTTCCAGTTGCACCGGATCGAGCGTCAGCGGCACCAGTCCCGGCCGGGTCTCCACCAGCGGCAGGCCGAACTGCTCTGCGATCTTATAGGCAAGACCGGTTGCGCCCATTTTCGGGATCGACTTTCCGCCGCTCGCAACGATCAGCGAGGAACAATCGATGGCGCCATCGGCGGTCACGATCCGGAACCCGGACACGGTTTTTTCAACCGCCTGGATCTGCGCGCCCAGCCGCAGGACCGCGCGTGCCTCCTTCATCTCGGTCAGCAGCATGCGGATGATGTCCTTGGCGGTGTCGTCGCAAAACAACTGGCCAAGCGTCTTTTCATGCCAGGCGATCTTGTAGCGATCGACCAGGGCGATGAAATCATGCGGCGTGTAGCGCGCCAAAGCCGACTTGCAGAAATGCGGATTGACTGAGAGGAAGTTCTTCGGGCTCGCATGGATATTGGTGAAGTTGCAGCGTCCACCGCCGGAAATGCGGATTTTTTCGCCCGGCGCCTTGGCATGATCGAGCACAGCGACGCGGCGGCCGCGCTTGCCCGCCTCGATCGCCGCCATCATGCCGGCAGCCCCTGCCCCGATTATCACCACGTCGAATTGTTCGGCCAAGACATCCATTCCCGTTTCGGTTTTCTTTCAAAGGCAAGGGCGGCAAAGTCAATTGCTGTTGTGACGATGAGGGCGAATACAGCCTGTACGGCGGCAAAAGTCCCGGTTTTCACCCTAGCCAATTGCCAAACTGTGGCTATGATGCCCCATCCGAACCCAAAACCGGTGATTTATGCCCGTCAGAAGAAATGCTGCCCAACCAACTGCAAGGACTGTCAAGAGCTCGAAAATACCCGCCGCACTGCAAGCCCCCCGCGGAGTGAAGACCTGGAAGGAAGCCGCCGACTGGCTGAAAATCCGTGGCATCGAGGATATCGAATGCATCACGCCTGATATTGCCGGCGTTCCGCGCGGCAAGATGATGCCGTCCTCGAAATTCACCTCCAATACCTCGCTTGCACTGCCCTCGGCGATCTACCGCCACACGATTTCCGGCGAATATCCCGAAGAGACGGGCAATTTCCGCTATGACAGCCGCGACAGCGATATCAAGCTGGTGCCTGATCTTTCGACCCTTTCGGTGGTTCCCTGGGAAAGCGACCCGACGGCGCAGGTGATCTGCGACATTGCGGGCTCGCAGGGCGAAAAAGTTCCCTACACGCCGCGCAACGTCCTGAAGCACGTTCTCGACCTCTATGCCCAACGGGGCTGGAAGCCGGTCGTCGCGCCTGAAATCGAATTCTATCTGGTCGCCAAGAACGAAGACCCGGATTATCCGCTGCATCCGCCGAAAGGCCGTTCCGGACGGGCGATCCAGGGCGGACAGGGCTATTCGATCGCCGGCGTCAACGAATTCGACGAACTGATCGACGATATCTACCATTTCTCGGAAAAGCAGGGTCTGGAGATCGACACGCTGATCCACGAGGAAGGCCCGGCACAGCTGGAAATCAACCTTCGCCATGGCGATCCGATCGAGCTTGCCGACCAGGTCTTCATGTTCAAGCGGACCATTCGCGAAGCGGCCCTGAAGCACGGCATCTACGCAACCTTCATGGCCAAGCCAATGCAGGCGCAGGCAGGCTCTGCCATGCATATCCATCAGTCGGTTGTCGAAGTGAATACCGGCCGCAACCTGTTTTCCAATGCCGACGGCTCGCCCTCCAAGGAGTTCTTCTCCTTTATCGGCGGCATGCAGACATTCGTGCCCAAGGCGCTGTCGATGATGGCCCCTTACGTCAACTCGTACCGGCGGCTGACGCCGGACATGTCGGCGCCGGTCAACAATGCCTGGGGCTACGACAACCGCACGACCGCGTTTCGCATTCCGGTTTCCGAACCTGCCGCACGGCGTGTGGAAAACCGCCTGCCAAGCTCGGACGCCAATCCCTATCTGGCGCTCGCAGCCTCGCTCGGCTGCGGTTATCTCGGCATCATCCAGGGACTGGAACCATCGGCACCGGCGGAAGCGTCGGCCGATAGCGGGACGATCGACCTGCCGAGGGGGCTGCTGGAAGCGGTGTCGCTCTTGGAAGCGGAACCGGCTTTTGCCGAGATCTTCAGCCCGGAATTCATCGCCATCTATGGCGGCGTGAAGCGGGGCGAGTTCGAAACCTTCATGCAGGTGATCAGCCCCTGGGAGCGCGAATACCTGCTTCTCAATGTCTGATACGAAAGGCGCAGCCATGCCTTGGCAAAGCCCGATCTCGCCGGGGATTTCCTGGTATGAGTCCAGTGTCGCGGAGCGGCCGGAATATCCGGCCCTTTCGGGTTCGGTGGAGACCGATGTCGCGATCGTCGGCGGGGGCTTCACCGGGCTGCAGGCCGCCTACAATCTGGCGCGCAAGGGCGTGCGCGTCACGCTGATCGATGCCTGCCGCTTCGGCGACGGTGCGTCTGGCCGCAATGGCGGCCAGCTCGGCACCGGCCAGCGCTGGTCTCCCGAGGAGATGGAGGGAACGCTCGGCTACGAGCGGTCCAAGGCATTGTTCGATCTGGCAGAGGATGCCAAGAAACATCTGCTCGACTTCGCATCCACACATGGCATCGATATCGAATATGTCGAGGGGCAGCTGAATGTCTGCCACAGGCCACGGCTCGAGAAAGATTATCGCGACAGCGTCGAGATCGCCGCATCGCGCTATGGCTATGCGCACCAGAGCTTCATGGACCGCGACGAGACGGTGGCGCGGCTGGGCTCGCAGCGATATCTTTTCGGCATCCGCGATACCGGCACCGGCCATATCCAGCCGATGAAGCTTCTGGTTGGCCTCGCCAGACAGGCGGCCCTGGCCGGCGCATCGCTGCACGAGCAGACCAAGGCGCTGAAGATCAACCAGGCCGGCGGCCGGGTGACGATCGAGACGGACAAGGGCACCATCCGCGCCGATCGCGCCCTGATTGCCTGCAACGGCTATATCGGCAATCTCGAACCGGTCACGGCACGGCATGTCATGCCGATCCGTTCGTTCATCGGCGCCACCAAGGTTCTCAGCGATTTTCCCGATGTGCTGCCCGGCGGCGAAGCGGTGGCGGATTCACGCTTCGTCGTGCGCTATTTCCGCAAATCCAAGGATGGGCGGCTGCTGTTTGGTGGCCGCGAGGCCTATACGGCGGACAATCCGCGGGAAATTTCCGAACATATCCGCCGGCAGATCACGGAGATCTACCCGTCGCTGGCGAATGTCGAGATGACCCATTCCTGGGGCGGCTCGGTTGGCATCACGCTGCCGCGCCAGCCCTTCGTGCGCGAGGTCATGCCCGGCGTTACATCGATTGGCGGCTATTCCGGCCATGGCGTCATGCTGTCGAACTATTGCGGCAAGCTCTATTCCGATATGGTGACCGGCAACCGCTCGGACCTCGACCTGTTGCGGGAGCTGAATGTTCCGGCTTTTCCAGGCGGCACGCGGTTCCGCTCCGTGCTTTTGTTCGTCGCACTCAGCTGGTATGCCTTGCGCGACAAGTTTTAAAAGCCGCACCTGAAAAGCGCAGGAAACGCATTTTGTTGCGCCGCACCCTAGCGCTTTTAAATCGATTAGATTATACACTCCTCAGACCAGAACGAGATCGAGATTTCTCATGAGCAGCCAGATCATTCCTGTGGAACCCTTTGACTATGTGGTTTTCGGAGGCACCGGCGACCTTGCCGAACGCAAATTGCTTCCTGCCCTTTATCATCGCCAGCTGGATGGCCAACTCACCGATCCGACCCGCATTATCGGTGCGTCGCGCAGCGTGCTCAGCCATGACGAATACCGCAAATTTGCGACCGACGCCCTCAAGGAACATCTGAAGCCGAGCGAGTACGATGAAGCGCAGGTGAAGATCTTCACCGACCGTCTGTTCTACGTGCCTGTCGATGCCAAGTCGGACAATGGCTGGGATCAGCTGAAGGCGCTTCTGGACGAGGGCAAGGACCGCGTGCGGGCCTTTTACCTTGCCGTCGCACCCGCCATCTTCGGCGATATCTCCGAAAAAATCCGCGACCACAAGCTGATCACCAAGATGACGCGCATCGTCGTCGAAAAGCCGATCGGCCGTGACCTTGCCTCGGCGCTCGAGCTCAACGACACGATCGGCAAAGTGTTCAAGGAAGAGCAGATCTTCCGCATCGACCATTATCTCGGCAAGGAAACCGTGCAGAACCTGATGGCGCTGCGCTTTGCCAACACGCTGTACGAACCGCTGTGGAACTCGTCCTATATCGATCATATCCAGATCACCGTTGCCGAATCGGTCGGGCTGGAAAGCCGTGCCGGTTACTATGACAAGGCCGGTGCGCTACGCGACATGGTGCAGAACCATATCCTCCAGCTGCTCTGCCTGGTCGCCATGGAAGTGCCGCCGTCGATGAACGCGGAAGCGGTGCGCGACGAGAAGCTGAAGGTGCTGCGTGCGCTAAAACCGATCAATCCCGGCAATGTCGAGAAGATGACCGTGCGCGGCCAGTACAAGGCCGGCGCTTCGGCCGGGGGTGCGGTCAAGGGTTATCTCGAAGAACTCGAAGGCGGCGTGTCCAACACCGAGACCTTCGTTGCCATCAAGGCCGAAATCAACAACTGGCGCTGGGCCGGCGTTCCCTTCTACATCCGCACCGGCAAACGCATGGCCGGCCGTATGTCGGAAATCGTCATCACCTTCAAGCCGATCCCGCATTCGATCTTCGACGAGGCTGCGGGCCGCATCGAGGCCAACCAGCTGATCATCCGCCTGCAGCCGGACGAAGGCGTCAAGCAGTCGCTGATGATCAAGGACCCGGGCCCGGGCGGCATGCGCCTGCGCAACGTCTCGCTCGACATGACCTTTGCCGAAGCCTTCAACGCCCGCAGCGCCGATGCCTACGAGCGCCTGCTGCTCGACGTGGTGCGCAACAACCAGACCCTGTTCATGCGCCGCGACGAAGTCGAGGCCGCATGGCGCTGGGTCGATCCGATCCTGAAAGCCTGGGAAGCCGTCAACCAGCAGGTCCAGGCCTATACGGCCGGCACCTGGGGACCGAGCCAGGCCATCGCGCTCATCGAGCGGGACGGCCGCACCTGGCATGAAGTGATCTGAGGACGGGCGCCATGACGGCTGCGATGCATGTATTCAACGATGGTGCGGCCCTGGCGGAAGGCCTTGCGCAAGCGGTCGCCACTGCGCTGTCGGCAGCCGTTGCGGCCCGCGGGCAAGCCTGCATCGCCGTGTCCGGCGGCTCGACGCCGAAGGCTTTCTTCAAGGCGCTGTCCGGCAAGGCGATCGACTGGACCAAGGTCACCGTGGCCCTGGTCGACGAACGCTTTGTCGCACCCGATACCGACCGCTCGAACGAAAAGCTCGTCAAGGACAACCTCCTGATCAACGCTGCGGCTCACGCGATCTTCGAGCCGCTCTATTATCCAACGGCGACCGCCGAAGAGGCCGCTGCCGCAGCCAGCAAGCAGACCGCCGCCATCGGCTGTCCCTTCGACGTGGTGATCCTCGGCATGGGCGGCGACGGGCATACGGCCTCGTTCTTTCCGGGCGGCTCGCGCCTTGCAGAAGCGCTCGACCCGGCCACGCCGCGCGGCGTGATGACGATGGAAGCCGAAGGTGCGGGCGAGCCGCGCCTGACATTCACTTTCTCCAGCCTTCAGGATGCCCGACTTCTGGTGCTCCATATCGAGGGAGCGGCCAAGAAGGACGTTCTTGCGAAGGCCGAAGCGCCCGGTGACGAGGCGGAGATGCCGATCCGCGCCATGTTGCGCCGGGCGGCCTCGCCGCTCCAGATCTACTGGGCACCCTGAAGCGGGCCGTGATCTCTCGAGATCGCTTCCCGCGCTTCAGGTCTTAGATTTACGCATGCCGTCATCGCCAACCGCTGCATACGTTTGCGCGGCATGCTGAAAGCCCGATGTCCGGGGACCCAAGACCCGGATAACCGCAACCATGCAGACCACAGGAGTGCCGAACACTCCGGAACAGGATTGCCATGTCCGCCGACAGCCGTATTGCCGCGATCACCGCCCGCATCGTCGAACGCTCGAAACCTTACCGCGAGCCTTACCTCGCCCGCGTTCGCGCGGCGGCATCCAAACGCGTCACCCGTTCGGTCCTTGGCTGCGGCAATCTTGCCCATGGCTTCGCCGTCTGTTCCCCCTCCGAGAAAGTGGCGCTTTCCGGCGACGAAGTGCCCAATCTCGGGATCATCACCTCCTATAACGACATGCTCTCGGCGCATCAGCCCTTCGAGACCTATCCGGCGCTAATCCGCCAGGCCGCCCATGACGCCGGCGGCGTGGCGCAGGTGGCGGGCGGCGTTCCCGCCATGTGCGACGGCGTCACCCAGGGACAGCCGGGCATGGAGCTTTCGCTGTTTTCGCGCGACCTGATCGCCATGGCTGCAGGCGTCGGCCTGTCGCACAACATGTTCGATTCCACCGTCTATCTCGGCGTCTGCGACAAGATCGTTCCCGGCCTGATGATCGCCGCCATGACCTTCGGCCATTTGCCGGCAGTGTTCATTCCCGCCGGGCCGATGACCACGGGCCTGCCGAACGACGAGAAGTCGCGGGTCCGCCAGCTGTTTGCCGAGGGCAAGGTCGGCCGCGACGAATTGCTGGAGGCGGAATCGAAATCCTATCACGGCCCCGGAACCTGTACCTTCTACGGCACGGCCAATTCCAACCAGATGCTGATGGAGATCATGGGCTTCCATCTGCCCGGCGCCTCCTTCATCAATCCGGGCACGCCGCTGCGCGATGCGCTGACCCGCGAGGCTACCCGGCGGGCACTGGCGATCACCGCGCTCGGCAACGAATTCACCCCTGCCGGCGAGATGATCGACGAACGCTCGATCGTCAACGGCGTGGTCGGCCTGCATGCGACCGGCGGCTCGACCAACCACACGATGCATCTCGTCGCCATGGCCCGCTCGGCCGGCATCGCGCTGACATGGCAGGATATTTCCGAGCTTTCCGACATCATCCCGCTGCTCGCCCGCGTCTACCCGAACGGGCTTGCTGACGTGAACCACTTCCATGCCGCCGGCGGCATGGGTTACCTCATCAGCCAGCTTTTGAAGCACGGCCTGCTGCATGACGACGTGCGCACCGTTTTCGGCCAGGGGCTCGATGCCTATGCGATCGACGTCAAGCTCGGCGAAAACGGCACGGTCGCGCGCGAACCGGCACCGGATGTCAGCCATGATCCCAAGGTGCTTTCGACCGTCGAACAGCCCTTCCAGCATTCCGGCGGGCTGAAGATGCTGACCGGCAATCTCGGCAAGGCCGTCATCAAGATTTCGGCGGTCAAGCCGGAGCGCCACGTCATCGAGGCACCGGCCAAGATCTTCCACGATCAGTCCGAACTGCAGACGGCGTTCAAGGATGGCAAGCTCGAGGGCGATTTCGTCGCGGTCGTGCGTTTCCAAGGCCCGAAGGCCAACGGCATGCCGGAACTGCACAAGCTCACCACCGTGCTCGGCATCCTGCAGGACCGTGGCCAGACGGTGGCGCTCGTAACCGACGGCCGCATGTCCGGCGCCTCCGGCAAGGTGCCTTCGGCGATCCACATGACGCCGGAAGCCAAGGATGGCGGACCGATCTCCAAAATCCGGGAAGGCGACATCATCCGGCTGGATGCCATCCATGGCACGATCCAGGTGCTGGTCGATGCTGCCGAACTTGCCAACCGGGCTCCGGCCGAGGCCGATCTGTCCGGCAACGAATTCGGCATGGGCCGCGAGCTGTTTGCCCCGTTCCGCGCGGCAACGGGCTCGGCCGATCATGGGGCGAGCGTGTTCTTTCACTGAAAGCGGAAGCTCCCGGCCAAGCGCCGCGAGCTTTCACACACCGCTGCTTATGGCAGCGGCCCGGGATGCATGTCGGTCCTGCCGTCATAACGCTCGATGGTGAGCTCGAAAATGTCGATGCCTTCGATGCAGCGGGCATTCACCGAGACTTTTTCACCGGGATAACCGCTGCGCATCAGGGCCACACCGCATGTCGCGCAAAAGTGATGTCCTTCGGTGATGCTGCGCCAGACATAGGTGGAGATGCGGCGCTTTTCGCTGACCAGCGTGATGGTGCTGGCCGGAACTTTCCAGTGCAGAAAGCCCGAACGGCGGCAGGTCGAACAGTTGCATTCGACAACCTCGGAAATCTCTTCATCGATTTCGAAGCAGATATCGCCGCAATGACAGGACAGGCGATAGGGTCGTTTCATCGGTTATCGTCTCGGTTCACTTACCCAGTGCCCAACAATCTGCCTCCTGACGGCGAAGTCAAGCGTGGGAAAGGTGGGACCGACCGCATTGCTGCCGGACAAAGCGCGCTGGTGGGACAGGGGTCAGCTATAGATATCCAGCACCCGGTTGCGATGATTGGGGTGTGTGGAATAGACGAAGATGCGATTGAGGTCGCGCTCCGACATCAGGCGCAGGAAACGAGCCTCGATGATATTGTTGGCATGCACGCGCTTGACGACGCAGCCGACCATGCCGATGCGGGCGCTGGGGACATCGAGATAGAAATTCTGAGGCAGCTTGAACTGCGTGGCGATGCCGAGAACCGCGCTGCTTTTGGATATTTTCAACAGTTCGCAGCGGCGGGAGGTGAGGTTGAGCATACCGTTTTCGGTATATTCGATCCGGGCATCGTTGCGGGTATCCTCCATCGGGAAATTGGCTTCCCGGTCGTACATGAAGGATTCTTCCTTGCTGAGATATGTCGGTTTATCGGATGCCTGTCCCCGCATCTGTCTGCTCCATGCGCCTCTGTTTTTTTTGAAACTTTAGCCGCTGAAATTTAACAGAGCGTGACCCGGCAACCAATTTGATCACATCTCGCATAAAAAAACCCGCCGGGAAACACAGCCCCAGCGGGTCTTTCAGGGATGACCAGGTTCTACGTGCGGTAGCTTTTTCCCTCCGCATCGAAGAGATGCAGCTTTGCCTTATCCGCGGTGAAGCGCACCTTTTCGCCGCGCCTGATGTCGAGAATGCCAGGCACTTTGGCGATGATCGGTTCGTTGGCAACGAGGCCTTCGATATAGAGCAGCGTGACTTCACCCAAGGCTTCGATGATGGCGACCGTGCCTTCGAACAGGAAATTGTCTCCGGTCGAGACGCGCAGGTCTTCCGGCCGCACGCCAAAACTTGCCGCCTTGCCGTTTTCGGAGGCTGCGGTCGGAATATCGAGAACATCCGTCTTGCCGCCGGGCAATTCGACCGTGGTTTCGGCACCGGTGCCGACGATCTTGGCCGGGATGATGTTCATTGCCGGCGAGCCGATGAAGCGGGCGACGAAGAGGTTGGCCGGGCGCTCGTAGAGTTCCAGCGGCGGGCCGACCTGTTCGATGCGGCCGGCCGACAGCACGACGATACGGTCGGCGAGCGTCATCGCCTCCACCTGGTCGTGGGTGACATAGATCATCGTCGTATCCGGCATGGATTCGTTGAGCTTTGCGATCTCGATGCGGGTGGCGACGCGCAGCGCGGCATCGAGGTTCGACAGCGGCTCGTCGAACAGGAAGACTTTTGGATCGCGGCAGATGGCGCGGCCGATGGCGACGCGCTGGCGCTGGCCGCCGGACAACGCCTTGGGCAGGCGGTCGAGATACTGGGTTAGCTGCAGGATATCGGCGGCGGAGCGGACGCGTCGGTCGATCTCTTCCTTTGTCTCCTTGGCGATGCGCATGCCGAAAGCCATGTTGTCGTAAACCGTCATGTGCGGATACAGCGCGTAGGATTGGAACACCATGGCAATGCCACGCTGCGAGGGCGGCACCTCGTTGACCAGCCGTTCGGCAATATACATCTCGCCGCCGGAGATTTCCTCAAGGCCGGCGATCATCCGCAGCAGCGTCGACTTTCCGCAGCCGGACGGGCCGACGAAGACGACGAACTCGCCCTGCCTGATATCCAGATCGATGCCATGGATGACATCCACCGCGCCATAGGACTTGCGGATATTCTTCAGTTGCAAACCTGCCATGTCATCCTCCCCTTCATTCTCTCGTCTTTGGCCGGCTCTTTGAGGAAACCGGTTTGATCTGGTTATTCCACCCGGGCGAAAAAGCCGCTCCAGGCCGGTAGCGCGATGGTGTCTCCGGTCAAGGCCGATCCGAAGCCGTGCCCGTCGAGAAGCTCGAGCTTCGCAGCCGGCTTTGCGGTCACGACTGTGTCGGCGCTCATGTTGAACAGGCACAGGATCGTCTCGTTGCCGAGTTTGCGCTCGAACCCAAGCAACGGTGCCCCATAGGCCAGAAACGCGATATCGCCCTTGGCAAAGGCCAGGTGCTCGCTGCGGAATGCCAGAAAACGCCTGTAGTGATTGAGGACCGAATTGGGGTCCGCCTGCTGCACCGAGACGGCGCTGCGGACATGTTCCGGTGACACGGGCAGCCAAGGCTTGGATGTCGAGAACCCGCCATTGACGGCGTCCTTGTCCCAGACCATCGGCGTGCGGCAACCATCGCGGCCCTTGAAATCCGGCCAGAACTGAATGCCATAGGGATCCTGCAGGTCCTCATAGGCGAGGTCGGCTTCTGACAAGCCCAGTTCCTCGCCCTGGTAGATGCAGACGGAGCCGCGCAAGGTCATCAACAGGCTCGCGAGGAATTTCGCATGCGCCGGATGATCAGTGATGCCCTCGCCCCAGCGGCTGACATGACGCACGACGTCATGATTTGAAAACGCCCAGCAGGCCCAGCCCTCGGGTGCGGCCTGTACAAAGTCATGCAGCACCTGCGCCACACCTGCCGGCGTCAGCGGATCGGGCGCCAGGAACTCGAAGGCGTAGCACATGTGCATCTTGTCGTTGCCGGACGTATATTGGCCGGCAATCTCAAGGCCAATCTGGCTGTCGCCGACTTCGCCGACGGCGGCGATCGCCGGGAATTCGTCCATGACGGCGCGGAAGCGCTTGAGGAATTCCAGGTTTTCCGGGCGGTTCTTGTCGTAGACATGCTCCTGGTAATTGTAGGGGTTGACGGCCGGCGCCGTGTTGGCATTGCGGCGCTCGGGCGCCAGCGCCGGGTTGTCGCGCAATTCCAGATCGTGAAAATAGAAGTTGATCGTATCCAGCCGGAAACCATCGACGCCGCGTTCCAGCCAGAACCGCTCGACGGCCAGAAGCGCGTCCTGGACCTCCGGATTGTGCAGATTGAGATCCGGCTGCGAGGTCAGGAAGTTGTGCATGTAATATTGCAGGCGCGTCGGATCCCATTGCCAGGCCGAGCCGCCGAAGATCGACATCCAGTTGTTGGGCGGCGTACCGTCCGGCTTGGAGTCTGACCAGACATACCATTCCGCCTTCGGATTGACGCGGCTGGACCGGCTCTCGACGAACCATGGATGCTGATCCGAGGTATGCGACAGAACCAGATCGATCATCACGCGGATGCCGAGACGGTGGGCTTCCGCGATCAGCTCGTCGAAATCCACCAGCAGGCCGAAGATCGGATCGACGCCGGTATAGTTCGAGACGTCATAGCCGAAATCCTTCATCGGCGACGTGAAGAACGGCGAGATCCAGATGGCATCGACGCCGAGCGAGGCGACATGCGGCAGGCGGGCGGTGATGCCCTTCAGGTCGCCGATACCGTCGCCGTTGCTGTCCTGATAGGAGCGCGGGTAGATCTGATAGATCACCGCGCCACGCCACCAGTCCCGGTCGGCCTGCAAAAGGGAACCCTTCTGCTCGGTCATGTTCATATTCATTCAGTCGAGGTCCTTGTCCAATAGAAAAGTCTCAGCCGCCCTTGACCGATCCCGCCAGCAGGCCGCGCACGAGGTAGCGCTGCAGCGTGAAAAAGACGATCAGGGGAACGATGATGGTGATGAAGGCCGAGGCCGTCAGGATTTCCCAATTGCCGCCGCGCGAGCCCAAGAGGTTGACCAGGCGGCCGGTCAGAACCAGCTCATTATTGCCGGTTCCAAGGAAGACCATGGCGACGAGCAGATCGTTCCACGTCCACAGGAACTGGAAGATCGAGAAGGAGGCGAGCGCCGGGAAGGACAGAGGCAGGATGATCTTGATGAAGATGTCGAAATCGCTGGCGCCATCGACGCGGGCCGATTCCATGATTTCACGCGGCAGGCCGGCCATATAGTTGCGCAGAAGATAGATCGCCAGCGGCAGGCCGAAACCCATATGCGCCAGCCAGATGCCGACATAGGTCTTGGCGGGAACGCCAAGGAACGCGCCGACGCCGTTGTAGAGTTTTAACAGCGGGATCAGCGACATCTGCAGGGGAACGACCAGCAGGCCGACGACGACGGCGATCAGGATTGCCCGGCCGGGAAACTTCATCCAGGCCAGGGCATAGGCGGCAAAGGCTGCAACCAGGATCGGGATGATCGTTGCCGGAATGGCGACGGTCAGCGAATTGATGAAGGATGCGCCGATACCGGCTGCACGCATCACCTCGCGGTAATTGTCGAAGGTGAAGCGTGGCGGTATGGCGGCGGTATAGAAGATGCGCTGGCCGCGCGACCCTTCCATCGCCGTATCCGAGACGATCTGGAAAGCACCGTCGGCCTGAACCGTCAACTTTTCGCCGTCATTCAGTTCGGCGGTCTCGCCGGGCTTGAAGGCGGTCGGCGCCCTGCTGTTGAAGCCGAAGGCCGAAACCTGTGCGCCCTGGCCTTCCAGAACAGTGCCGGCAATGACGAATTTGCCGTCTTTTTCCACCTGCATATCGGCACCCGGAGCGCGGAAGACGAGGTTCTGGCTGGAGGTGGACAATGCCGTCCACCAGCCGGAGACGGCGAGCTGATCCTTGTCGCGCAGCGACGAGATCAACAGGCCGGCGGTCGGCAGCGTCCACAGAACGACGAGCAGGATGACGGAAATATGGACGACCCAGATGAGGGGCGAGCGGGAAGAAGCGATCATCTCAGTGGCCCTCCATTTCCTTGGTTGCGTTGCGGATGTTCCAGATCATGATCGGGATCACCAAAAGCATGATGATGACGGCGATGGCGGCACCCCGGCCGAAATCACCGCCGCCGCGGAACATCCAGTCGAACATCAGATTGGCGAGAACCTGGCTTTGCCACTGCCCGTTGGTCATGGCGAGAACGATGTCGAAGACCTTGAGCACCAGGATGGTGATAGTGGTCCAGACGACGGCGATCGTGCCCCACATCTGCGGGATCATGATCTTGAAGAAGATCTGCAACCCGTTGGCACCGTCGATGACGGCAGCCTCGATCGTTTCTTCCGGAATGCCGCGCAGCGCGGCCGACAGGATCACCATGGCAAAGCCGGTCTGGATCCAGATCAGGATCACCATCAGGAAGAAATTGTTCCAGAAGGGCAGCGTCACCCAAGCCTCCGGCGTGCCACCGAAATAGACCACCACGGCATTCAAAAGACCGATCTGCACAGTGCCCTCGGCGCGGTAATCGTAGATGAATTTCCAGATGACGGACGCGCCGACGAAGGAGATCGCCATCGGCATGAAGATCAGCGTCTTGGCGATATTGCCCCACCATATCCGGTCGGTGAGCGCCGCGATGATCAGCCCGAAGAATGTAGCGGCGGCGGGCACCACCAGCAGCCAGAGGAAATTGTTGTAGATCGACTGGCGGAACTCGCCGTCATTGAACATCCAGATGAAATTGTTCAGCCCGACGAAATTCTCACCCGACCTGTCATGCAGGCTGAGCCACACCGAGGCGATCACCGGGTAGATCAGGTAGATGGTCAGCGAGAACAGGGCCGGGCCAAGGAAGAGCCAGGGCCGGATGGCATTGGTGATGCGCAGGTTGCGCGAGGCAACGGGGCCTGTCAGCCCTTTCGATGGAAAGAGCCGGTCAAGGATCCAGTTCGTGCCGAAGAAATAGGCGGCGCAGGCCAAAACCCCCGCAGCCATCGTGGCAATGGCGAAAATCAACTGCTGCATGACGTTTCCCCTCCCCGAGATAACCACCGGAGGAAAATTTCCCGCTCCGGCGTTCGTGACATCTTCCCGCAAAGGGAAGATCAGGCTGCTGACAAACCTCGAAAAACTCAGTTCAAGGACATGCAAAACCCGTCTGCCTCATCCCCGCCGGCCTAGGCGGGGACTTCAGTGACCCGGCGGCGGCCGGGTCAGGCGCAGCGCGGTTTGGAGATCCTACTTGATCGAGTCCCAGGCTTTCTGGATGCCGTCGGAGACATCCTTGGCCGACTTGCCGCCGACATAATCGATCATGCCGGTCCAAAAAGCGCCGGCGCCGATCTTGCCTGGCATCAGGTCGGAGCCGTCGAAGCGGAAGGTGGTGGCGTTCAACAGGATTTCGCCCTGCTTCTTCATCGGGCCGTTGGCATAGGCATCCTTGTTGGCGCTTTTCAGCGGCGTGAGGAAGCTCGACTGCGCCATCCAGACTTCATGTGCGATCGGCGTTTCCAGGAACTCGATAAAGGCGCGCGATGCCGGCGTATCCTTGGTGATCATGGCCAGCGTGCCGGCGCCCAGAACCGGATTGCCGAGGTCCGGCTTGCTGGCATAGGGCGGCATGTAGAAGAAATCGGCATCTTCACCCACCTTCGTGCCTTCGGGGAAAAAGGACGGAATGAACGAGGCCTGATGGTGCAGGTAGCATTTCGGCGGCGAGGCAAACAGGCCCTTCGGGCTGTCGCGGAAGTCGGCGGAGGCGACGGCTGCAGCGCCACCATCGACATTCTTGTCGTTCTTGGCAAACCAGCCGAACTCGTCGATGGCGCCGATGACGGCGGGATCGTTGAACGGGATCGCGTTGGTGACCCACTTGTCATAGACGTCCGCCGGCTGCGTGCGCAGCATCATGTCCTCGACCCAGTCGGTGGCCGGCCAGCCGGTCGCACCGCCGGAGCCGAGACCAATGCACCAGGGGGTGCCGCCATCGGCGACGATCTTTTCCGTCAGCGCCTTCAGTTCTTCCATGGTCTTCGGGACCTCATAGCCCGAATCCTCGAAATTTTCCGGCACGTACCAGACGAGCGACTTCACGTCGATCTTGTAGGGGAAGGCGTAGAGTTCCTTCTTGCCGTCCTTGCCGGCATAGGTCGACAGATCGACCCAGGACTGGCCGGCGGCGTAATTGTCGAGCAGCCATTTCTGGGTGTCTTCGCCCAGCGGCGTCAGGTAACCCTTCGAGGCCAGGTCGGCAATCAACCCCGGCTGCGGCAGGATGGCGACATCCGGCGGGCTGCCGGCCTGCGTGTCGATGACGATCTGCTGCTCGTAGTTTTCAGACGACGAGTATTTCACATCGACGCCGGTCGCATCGCGGAAATAGTCGAGCATGGATTGGGCCAGCGCTTCGTCCTCACCGCGCCAGGGGCCGAAAATAGTCAGCGTCTGACCCTTGAGGTCATGGCTTTTCTTGAACTCTTCGAAGCTTGCCCAATTGAATTTGGAATCTTCACCCGGCTTGAATTTCAGCTCGGCTGCATGCGTTGCACCCGCGACAAGCGCAAGGGCGGCCACGCCCAACAGGAATGTTCTTTTCACGCCATTTCCTCCCAAGAAAGGCCCGGCCCCTTGAACGCCGGGCAAATACCGCAGCGCCGCCAAAAAATTCAAAGCGCTTTGAGTTTGCTAACAAACCATTGCGACGGGCTTCAAGTCAAGACCTTTCCCGCATGGGTCGAGTTAAGCCCCATTTTCTTGCGGCGCAGCGAAGTTTTGCAGCGCAATGAGGCCGATTTTTCTAGATGATGATCAAACCCGATGGTACAAAAACTGCCATGCGTGGAGATTAGAAGCAAAAACTGAAGAAAAATCAAAGCGCTTTGGGAGTGCGCGCCTGTCATGAACGTGAATTTGAAGCAGCTGGCGGAGATGTTGGGCCTGTCGCAAACGACAGTCAGCCGGGCGCTTAACGGCTATCCGGAAGTCAACGCCGAGACGCGTCAAAGGGTGCTCAGCGCCGTACGCGAGACCGGTTACCGGCCAAACCGTGCGGCCCAGAGGCTTGCGACCGGCCGTGCCGGGTCGATCGGGCTGGTGATGCCGATCGCCCGGGGCATTGATTCCGACGTGCATTTCGGCGAATTCCTGGCCGGGCTCGGGGAGGAATCGGTCCGGCATGATTTTCATTTCGTCATTAATCCGAGCGCCCCGGACGACGAGGAAGCGACGTTCAAGCGGCTGGCCGCCAGCGGCAATGTCGATGCGCTGTTCGTTGCCTATGTGCGGGAACATGATCCGCGCATCGCCATGCTGAAAACCCTGTCGATCCCCTTCGTCGTGCATGGCCGTGCGGTCGGACAGCCTGCCGATTATCCCTTTCTGGATATCGACAATACCGGCGCCTTCTACGATGCGACGCGGCTGCTGATCCAGCTGGGCCACCGTCGGATCGCGCTGATCAACGGGCCGGGGAACCTTGCCTATTCCATCCGCCGGATGAAGGGGATGCGGCGCGCGCTGGAGGAAAACGGGCTGCGGTTTGACGAGGGCCTGGTGCGCAACTCCCTGATGACCGACGAATATGGCCACCGCGCCATGCAGCAGTTTCTCGAGCAGGATGAGCCGCCGACGGCCGTCCTCTGCTCCAGCACCGTGATTGCGCTCGGCGCCGTCCGGGCGATCAACAGGGCCGGCCTGCAGATGGGCACGGATATTTCACTGATTGCCCATGACGACGTGTTGCCTATGCTGAAGCCGGAAAATTTCAGCGTGCCGCTGACGACGACGCGCTCATCGCTGCGGGCCGCCGGTGCCCGGATCGCCACACGGCTTATTTCGCGCATTTTGAAAACCGGCGACTATCCGGAACAGGAACTGTGGCGCACCGAACTGATCGTCAGGGCCTCGACAGGCCCTGCCCCGAAATCGTAGGTGCTTTCCCGCTCATTCCATCAGAACTTTGGCGCCGTCTTTCCGGCCTTGCGGTAGGCAGCGATCACCGTGTTGGCCATCAGCATGGCGATGGTCATCGGCCCGACGCCACCCGGCACCGGCGTGATGACGGCTGCCACCTCGGCGCATTCGTTGAAGGCGACATCGCCGACAAGGCGCGACTTGCCCTCGCCCTTTTCGGGTGCTGCAACACGGTTGATCCCGACATCGATGACGGTGGCGCCGGGCTTCACCCAATCGGCCTTCACCATTTCCGGACGGCCGACGGCGGCCACCAGGATATCGGCATTGCGGCAGACAGCGGGCAAATCCTTGGTGCGTGAATGGGCGATCGTCACCGTTGCATTGGCGGCGAGCAGCAATTGCGCCATCGGCTTGCCGAACAGATTGGAACGGCCGATGACGACGGCGTTGAGGCCGGAGAGATCCTCGCCGTGGGTTCGCTTGACGAAGACCATGGCGCCAGCCGGGGTGCAGGAAACCAGGCCGCCATCGAGATCGCCGGTCGCCAGCTTGCCGGCATTGACGACGTGCAGGCCATCGACATCCTTTTCCGGCAGGATCGACTGGATGATCGCCTCGGAATTGAAATGCTTGGGCAGCGGCAGCTGGACGAGAATGCCGTGCAGGCTCTCATCCTTGTTCAAAGTCTGAACCAGCGCTGCGAGTTCTTCCTGCGTCGTCTCCTCCGGCAGCGTATGCTGAACCGAGGTGAAGCCGCATTCCTTTGCCATCTTGCTCTTGGACGACACATAGGCGTGGCTTGCCGGGTCGTTTCCGACGATGACGACAGCGAGACCGGTCTTGACGCCGGTCTGTTCGGTCAATGCCTGCGATGCGGTTTTCACGGCATCGATCACCGATGCTGCAACGTCTCTGCCATCAATCACGGTCGTCACGGCGTTCTCCCAGATTCTCTTTTGTTCTGCTTACTGTAGTTTCAGCAAAAAATAGCGGTGGCCTCAATGCGTCCTATGCTGTTCAGATCGAATAAATTCAAGGCCGCAGGCCAAATGCCGTAGCGGCAGCACCGGCATACCAGCATTTTCCATCATTGATGAGAGATGAAGCTGCGCCTGCCCCGGCCTCGGGGCGTGGCCATCTGGGGAACGTGGGGCCTAATACCGCCGGCCGCCGGTGCGCAGCTTCGTATAGTGTTCGACGCGCGACCGCAGAGCCCGGAGATTCTCCTGCACTTCGGCAATATCCCCTTGATCAGCATCGTCGTCCTGCATCTCGCGGAGATAGTCGCGCAGATCGGGCGGCGTGCTGTCGCCACGATGCGGAAAGGCCGAGAGCGCTGCGGCTGATGCTGCCGCATGATGGACTGAGGGCATCCGGGACCGGTACTCGACGGGTGCCGGCAACGGGTCCTCCACATGCCGTGGTGTTCCCGGACCATCGGGATCGTTACGGCCGGGTGGATCACGTTGTGGGACCATCTCAACGGGCCTGCCCGACCGCGTCAGCAGGTCCTTCATGCTCCGGTAGATGCCCAGCGCGATGCCCAGTCCGACGCCTGCCATGAAGCCGGCAATCAGGCCGCCGATCGCGATCAGCTTGCGCGACGGTCCGGTCGGCTGAAGCGGCGGCTGCGCCGAGGCGATCACCCGGATGTTCTTCGACGTCAGCTTTTCTTCCTGGCCGGTTTCGCTGGCCCGCTTCAGGAAGGATTCGTAGATCGTGCGCGTCGCATTGGCCTTGCGCTCCAATTCACGCAGCTCGATGAAGCCGGTGGAGGAGTTCATCTGCTGCGCCTTCTGCACCGCCAGCTGCTGGAGGAGATCCTTTTCCGTGCGTATCGCCCGGTCCAGTTCGGTCTGCGCCGTCGCCTCGATGCGGCGGATTTCATGGCCGATTTCCGAGCGTGCGACCTCCAGAGACTGGACGGCAGCCAGCCGTTGCGGGTGGCGCGGCCCAAGGCTTGCATCGAGCGCGCCCAGCTGCGCACGGGCCTCGGAATATTGCTTGCGCAGTTCCTGCAGCGTTACAGAGCTTACCTCTTCGGGAAACGCACCGCTCAGCACGTCGTTCAGCCGGATCTTCGTTGCAATATCGACCTTGGCACGGGCATCGGCGATGCGATTGCGCACGGCGCCGACCTGATCGTTGAGCGCCAGCAACTGCTTATCGAAAATCAGTTCGCCGGCGGCGCCGACGATATCGTGCTCGGCCTTGTATTTCTCCACCGCGTTTTCAGCCGAATCCAGCTCGGTGCGAAGATCGGCCAGGCGGCTGTCGAGCGCCAGCGTCGTGCGCTGGAAAAAGCCGGATTGGGCGGCCTGCTCTTCATTGAGAAACGTTGCGACCAGCCGGTTGGTGATCAGCGCCGACTTGGCCGGATCCCGACTCTTGACCTCGATGGTGACGATAAAGGTTTTCGGATCGCGCGATACGGTGACGGCGTCGCTCAGCTTTTCCAAGGTGCGCGGATTGACCCCGGAGGCCGGAGCCGGTTCCGCCTTGCCGGGGGAAACGAGATCGCGGATGACGCCGATGCCATCGGCGATACCGCCCTTGCCGGTGGAGACGCCGCCAAATTCGGGATCACGATCGAGACCGAGATCAACGGCGACCTTTTCCAGGACGGTGCGCGACCGCAGCACTTCGAGCTGGCTATCGACCAGCGCCAGGATCGCCTCGGTTGCCAGGCTTTCCTTGGACAGATCGGAATCCGTCAGCCTGACTTCGCGCGGATCGACATAGAGCTTGCTCTGGGACACGTAGACGCTGGGGGTCGACATGGCCAAAAGCACACCGCCGATGGCACCCACAGCCGTCAGGACCAAGATCACCTTGCGAAGCTGCCAGACGGACGTCATGATCGTGGCGATATCGATCAGCGGCCGATCCTGCGGCTCTCCATAATAGGTGTCCGCCGCTGCGGCAGGTGCCGAAACGGTTGCTTCGGCCAGAAGTGGTGTGGCAAGCGGGGGTGTGGCAAGCGCTGATTTTCCGCGCTTGAACCAGCCGGAAATCCGGCCAGGACCCTTTTCCGGCGCCGCACTGGCTGGCTGCTGCTCGTATGCTTCTGTTTTCGGCACTTCTGTCCTGGGCTTGATGGCGGCGCCATTGAGGCGGTCCAGCAATTCGCTGGCGGTGCGTGCCACCGGGGCTGCGCCACGCGCAGCCGGTCTCGAACGCGACGGCGTGCCCGAAGGCCCTTGGCCGATGGGGGAGCGGTGCGCCGCAGTCCTTTTGTTATCTTCCGGATCGAACATCAATGCCTGCAAACGCCCGCACCGGGGCAAAGTGACGAATTGTGAACGAAGCTTAAGTTTTTGTGGAAAACAAATCGTTAATATACGACGGGTTAAAGGCCGCAAATACCGGAAATCGGCGGGATCGAACTGCTCATTAAGCTTTAGCGGCTAGAAACGGAGCAGCACATCCGGACGCCGCTCGTGATCGATTTCGCCAAGACCCTCTATGCACGCCACGCCAGCGTCATTCACGCCTATATCTCGATGACGAGCGGGTCGGCGGGCCGGCTTGTGCTGTCGCTCGTCTATTTCATCTGCATTGCCAACGGACTGTCCATTGCCGAGTTCGGCCTGTTTGCCACCGCGTCTGCCGCCGGCATCATGATCTCGCGGGTGCTGGCCTTCGGCTTCATGTCGCCGCTCTACCGGGTTGCGACCGTCAAGCCACTATTGGTCGGAACCTATAGCGCAGGCTTTGCGGCAGGCGCGCTCCTGTCGCTGCCGCTGATCGTTCTGCTCTGCCTTGCGGTCTATTACGCGGTGTTCGCCGGCGATATGAAGCTTGTGGTTTTCCTCGCCTTCATGGCTGCCGAAATCCTGTGCTGGCGCGGCCTTGAGGTCGTCGTCATCGTGCTCAACGGTCTCGGCCGCTTTGGCCGCGCCGCTCTTCTCGTGGTCATCGGCACAGGTATCCGCACCGCTGCCGCACTGGCCTTCTCCCTGTCGCAATCGGCATCGCTCGGTACCTGGTCGCAATTCTATCTTGGCGCCAACCTGATCTCTTTCATGATCGCGCTCATCTGGTTCTTTCCGAAAGTGCGGCTGCGCTTTCGCCCGGCGCTCTACATCCGCCGTTGGGCGGATTCGGTGACCGTCGCCGGGGCCGAAGTGCTGTTCTATATCCAGTCGGAATTCGACAAGATCGCGGTTCTGGCGATCGGCGGGCCGGAGGTTTCCGGCATTTATGCCATCATCATGCGGCTTGCCGACCTGACAGCCCTCCCGGTGCGCTCGTTCAATACGCTCCTGGTGCAAAAGATCATGCGCACGCCGGCAACGATCTCGTCCTGGCGGACCCGGCTGACGATCGAGACATTGGTTGCGGCCGTCTCCTTCCTGGCGATAGCCGCCATGGCCGCCTATCTCTTCATCTTTCCGCGCGGGCTGGGAAACAATGTCGCGCAGGCGGCGCCTTATCTCATGGCGGTGCTTCTGGTGCCATCCTTCCGCAACCTGGTCGAATATCACTCGGAATTGCTCTATGCGACCGGCCGCACGGTGCGCCGGATGGTCAATCTGGTGATTGCGGGGATCATCAAGGTCAGCTTGCTTGCCATGCTCTTCAAGACCAGCACGGATGTCGCCTATTGGGCGCCGCTGCTGAACGGCGTTTATCTCGCTCTTTACGCTGCATCCTTCACGCTGACCTATTCCGCCCTGCGCCGCGAGACCGGCCGGGTGATCTGACGCGATCAGGCGGCGCGTTCGAGAACTACGTTGCGGATATCGGCGAGGTCGTGGCCAACGAAGGACTGGACGCCGATGCCGATCTGATGGGGTCCCATCTCGCGCATGAAATGCCGCAGCCCGCTGATATCGCGCGCGTAGCTGTCGTCGAACCACAGCACGTGGCAGAGCCCTTCGGCGGACGCCACATGCCCGCTGCCCATCTGCACCTCATCGACGAAGCGGCCATAGATCAGGCATTCGGAAAACTGGCGCGAGCGAATGACGGCGCGGATCCAGTTGCGGCCATGCAGAGCCTCGATATGATCGAGCAGCGCCCGGCAGGTATCGGTGCGCCAGGCAATCAGCGTGTTGATATAGTCGTTGGCAGGCAGGCTGAAGGGACCGATCCCTAAAAGCCTATCGGAATGGGCGAGCCATTCGAGATGATTGGAGCGCATGCGCTCACCGATCGCGCCATCCTTGCGGTAGAGCGTCAGGCGGCCGTCCTGCCAGAGATCCTTGGGATCGAAATCGCGCAGCAGCACCACGTCGGAATCGACGGCGAACATCGTCTCTTCGCCGATATGCCGCGACAACGCCAGGCGGCGCAGCTGCTGCGCATGCCAGCCGCGCAAGGGCAGGCTGTAAGGGCTGATCCAGAGCTTGCGGCGGCCTGCCGAGAGCGGGTCCGGAATGGCGCGCAGCCACCAGGGAAGCAGGTCGTTTTCGCTGACGACCTGGCGCCGCGAGCCTTCGAGCTGCCGGAAAAGGGCGACATCGTAGGGTGCCACCAGCAGATAATGGGTCCAATCGCCTTTCAGCCGCAGGTCCATGCTTTCGCACAGCAGCCGGCAGCGCTCAAAATCATTGGCATAAGAAGCTGTGACGACAGCTGTGCGCATGATGGTTTCCGTCAGAACGATCGCGATCCCGCGCGCTGCCCGCCGGTCTGCGGAGGGATATCGCGCCCGCCCAGTTTATGGCGGAGAATATAATATATGAACAACGGGTTTCCGAGCAGATAACGGCGCCACAGCCGGCGGGGTTCATGGACCAGCCGGTGCAGCCATTCCAGGCGCAGGCGCCGCACGGTGGAAGACGCGCGCGGCACTTCCTCGGCCATGAAATCGAAGAGTGCGCCGACGCTGATCACCAGCCTGGCATGGCCGGGACCGACATGGCGGTCGATCCATTTTTCCTGCTTCGGACTGCCCATGGCGATCAACAGGATATCCGGCTTCACGGCGCGAACCTTGGCCATGACCTCGTCAGACTGGGCCGGATCGAAGAAACCGTCGGAAACGGCAATGAACTCGTGCCATGGCGCATGTTTCTGAAAATTCTCGGCAGCACGCTTGAGCACGTCCGCGCGGGCGCCGACCATGGCGATGCGCTTGGGTACCGTCATGTAGGTCATCAATGCCGGCACGAAATCGGTGCCGTTCAGGTTGGCCGGAAAGGTCTTGCCGTGAAAAAGCCAGGAGGCGAGATCGATGCCATGGCCGTCGGGCAGGACGATGTGACGGCTGAGTACGGCCCGGTATTCCGGATCATGCATCATCAGGTTGGCATTATGGGCGTTGAGGAACGATATCACCGTCTGCCCGATCGGCAGCGAGGCGACTTCGTCGGCGAAAGCGAAGGCATCGGCCCAGCCGAAATCGCAGATCGGCATGTCAAGAATCATGCGCTGCGAGGCAACGATCGATGTGCCCGGGAAAACGTTCATCGGGATTGTCCCCCCTCGTGCGCGGCAAGGCCGTAGGATGTGCTGAGCCCATTGCTTGTTCGCGCCCAAGCGTCGTCCCTTGGAAACGCGAAGTCGAAGGCGGTCATCGGATTTCCGAAACGGGAGAGGCCTTCCTGAAGCGTCTCCAGCAGCTTGGTTTTCTGTGCCTGGTGAAAGACCGATCCCGACAGACGCTGACGGTCTCCCGCCCGCACCTGCGCGACCTTTTCGATCAACAGCTTTGCAAATTCGGCGGGGTCGTCACTCACGGCGCAATTGCCGGGAAGCGTGCCGATGCCGCGCAGCGATGCGCGTGTCGCAACACAGGGCATGCCGAGTTCAAAGGTCTCGATGGTCTTCAACTGCACACCAGTGCCGCCACGGCTGATCAGCGGCAGAACGGCGCCGGACTGGACGAAGGCGCGGGCATCAGCGACGCGGCCAAGCAGGCGCACGCCGGGATGGACGATCTCAGGCGCGTCTGGCAACTGGCCGGCGATGGCGATCGACATATTGGAGGGCAAAAGCGGCACGACCTTTGACAGAAACCAGTCAAGGCCGGTCCGGTTGGACTTCCAGCTCCAGGTTCCGATCAGGGAGAGATCGTATTGCGGCGGATTTTCCGGGCTACGCTCCTCAAGGTCCCACCGGGTGACGAGCGGCAGGACGGTGGCGCGGCTGGACACCGCATGGCCAAAGCCGAGGCGATCGGCCTCTGCAAAGGTCCAGACCGCCGAGGCGCCCCGCGTCAATGTCCGTTCCAGCCGTGCGAGATGATCCGCTTCGCGGGTAAATAGCCAACGCTCCAACAGGCCGGATGCGGTGGCGGCGTTTTCACGCGCCGAACCGGCTTCGACATTGTGCGCGATATAGATCGTCTCATATTTCTGGAAGGCGGCGGCAAAGGCACCGGGCAGTTGCACGGAGTTGAGAATGATGCCGTCGAACGGCTGTAGGCGCTGCAAAAGCGCCTCCACATGCTGCCGGCTGACCTCCAGCATTTTTGCCGATGACAGCGTGGTGCGGTGCAGACAGGCTTTTGCCAGCCAGCGCAGCTTGGCGGCGGTGCCGACCTTCGCATTGGTGACTTCGAGTTCACCGAGAAGATGGACGTCGCTGCCGCAGGCGGGTGTTTGTCCCGGCTGCAGGTAGCCGATCACGCTGACCGTGTGGCCAAGGGCGCGAAGGCCGTCGAAGACGGCGCGATTGGCGATGTCAAAACCCGATGAAGGATTTTCGACCGGCACCAGCGATGAAACGAAAACCAGATGCATGCCGCCACGCGAGACTTGAGAACAACTGCGCGGACTGTAGCAACACGGCGTGAAATCAGCTTTAAACCATTCATTCGAAAGCGAATTCGGAAATTCAGCATCTGTTTAGGAAGATTTGCTTTAGTGCGTTGAGATTCCCGCCTTCAACACGGTACCGCCATGACCCCGCCTGCCCAGGATGTGACTGTGTTTTACCGGACGGCGGTCGACAGCAATGACACTATCGAGCTGGTGGTGACACTGCCGACGTTCCGGCGTCCCGAACATCTGCTGAAAACCCTCAAAACCGTTATTTCCCAGGCCCCCGGCTGTCCCTTTGCCATCGTGGTGATGGAGAATGACGCGGACGGACTGGAGGGGGCGAAGGCTGCAAAAATGTTCTTTGCCGACCACCGGGTCAACGCCCTGGTGGTGATCGCGCATCAGCGCGGCAATTGCCATGCCTACAATGCCGGCTGGTCGATGGCGCTTTCTGCCTATCCCGGTCTGCAGGCCATCGCTGTCATCGACGATGACGAGCTGGCAGCCCCGGATTGGCTCGACAATCTCGTTTCGGTACACCGGCAGACGCGGGCGGACCTGATCGGGGGGCCGCAGCTGCCCGATTTCGAGGACAAGGCCCGCAATGACCGCAAGCGGCACCCGGTCTTCATGCCCCATTATGATGCGACGGGTCCGGTCCCCATTCTCTACTCGTCCGGCAATGTGCTGATCACGCGCCATGTGCTCGATGCGATGCCGAGGCCGTTCCTCGATCCGCTGTTCAACTTCATCGGCGGGGGCGACAGCGACTTTTATCGCCGCTGCAAGGAAAACGGGTTTTCCTTTGCCTGGGCAGCGCAGGCCTGGGTGGCCGAAACCATTCCGGCGCGGCGCACGCAATTGTCCTGGATCCGGTCGCGCAGCCTGCGCAACGGGGCGATTTCCGCCCTGCTCGAGCACCGCGCCGCGCCAGGCTTTTCTGGGCGGGTGAAGACGATCGCCAAATCGCTCGCTCTGCTGGCGGCCTCGCCGTTTCGCGGCATTTCGCTGTGGAGATCGTCCGGCCTGCCAGCAGCCGGCCTCTATCATTTCTATGTGGCGTGCGGGCGGCTGATGATGGAATTCGGCTTCGTCAACGAGCAGTATCGCAACCCCGAGAAAAACTGAGCCGCGCACCTCATGCCAGGGAACGATCCCCGGTATCAATGGCCGGCGGCTGCGGCCCGCTTTTCGCTTTCGGGCATCTGGTCGCTTGCGGTATCGCCATTCTTGTCCACGATCGGCACGGGCTTGCGCTGTTTCTCATTGGCCGAATTGGCGATCCGCGCCACGTCGGTCTTTGAGAGATATTCGAGCTGCTCGACCAGGACCTGGAAAATCACCTCGTCGCGCAGCTGCTTGTTGAGCTGATCCTTGACGATCGTTTTGAAGCTGGCGAGATCGAAATTGCTGGTATCGGCAACATTGATCAGTTTCTGGCCGACCAGGATGTCGAACAGGGCGTTCGTCACCGATTCCTTGAACGGCACGTCCATGGCCTTGGCTTTCGCCTTATCGACCGAGAAGGACAATTTGGTGAGGAAATAACCCTGCACCGCACCATCGGTGATCACCGGCACGGTGATCAGCTCGCCGGGTATATATTCCTGCAATGCGCGGCGTTCAGCCTCCGCATCCGTTTCCACCGGGGCCGACGCATGCTGGATCGAAAAATAGACGGACCCGAGCGATACGGCGCAAATCCACACACCGGTGAAAACAAGCTTCAGCATCAGAAATCGCCGTAGCGGAACTGCTGTTCGGTGTAGATGCCATCCGCATCGGATTCCTGCACGGCCGCCTTCAACAGATCGACCACCGACCGGCAGGCTTCCATATGGGCGTTGACCTTCTGCGAATTGGTCATCAGCTTGGTCTTGATATGGCGGGTCTGCGATACGAAAGCCGGCGAAATCTCATCCGGCGACGCGTCGCGATGGATCATCGTCAGCTCATAGAGGCAACGGCTCTTACGGGCGTTCGAGGTCTTCAGGTCGAAACTCGGATCGACGCCGATCCGGGTATTCTCGTTGTCGAGGATCATTTCGAGACGTCCCAGCACGTTCTGGATACGCACGTCGCTCGATGCTGCAACTTCCATGATTCGGCTCCCATTGACGCCTTCACCACGCGGGGTCCAAGCCCTTGGCGTGATCTGTGCGCGAAATTTCTATCTGAGACCGGTCCAGCCGGCCTATCGTCAGGCTTGATCGTTACCGTCTGGCGTTGCCGCGAACTTGGCGACGGCCTTGCGCTCGTATTCCTGCACCATGCTCAGCGCGACATTGCTGCTATTGCCGTCGAGCGATGCGCTGACGCGGTTGGGACCTTCCCCGACGATGCGGTCGGTGACCATGCGCTCGGCAATGCCGACGCCGTCGCCCTGCGCCATGACGTTGCCGATCTGCTCGGCCATCATGCTCTTCCACATGTCGCCGGCCGTGCCCTTGCCGTAGACCTCTTCGCTTTCCGACGGCAGCATCGACTTGACGAAATTCTGCAGCACCATGGCTTCGAACTTGCGGTAGCTTTCCGGGATCTTCTTGGCCTCGGCCCTGTTGGTGATATCGCCAAGGCTGTTGGTCGGGCTGTCCTGGTTGAGAACCGCGACCGTATTGGCAAAACCGTTTCCGTTTTCCGCAAGGCTCGTTGCCTGGAATGCGGCACGGTTGGCTTTCAGCCGCGACTGCGCTTCCTGCACCTGCGCCGGATCGGCGGCGCGCACGACATCCAGCACCAGGTCGCTTGGGGGAGAAATGGCCATGCGGTGTCCTTCCGGTCACGAAGTCACTGCGGCGCTTCTGCCAGCACCAGCGATAACTCCATTAAATCAGCATTTTAGCGAGCGGCTCAGTCGCAACAGACGACCGTTCCTGACCGGTACTATGACCGGCCAACCTTACCGGAAGCTGGTGATCCGCTCATCACATGCTGATCGACGAGATCATAGATGGCATCGTCGGCTTCCGTGCGGTCTTCGAGAACACGGGCGTCCTTCATGTTTTCCGCCAGCCGGTCGCCTTTTGCCCGTTCCTTCAAAACACGGGCCTCGTGCCCCAGCTGGATATCCAGGAGCATCTGGTCCTTCATGGCAAGGCGGCCAAGCTGCGAGGCGTAATGCCCGGAAAACATCGCATGCAGAGGGCTCGCCGACCCCATCGCGTCCACCACCACATCGATGGTTTCGGCGAGATCGCGGCGCTGCCTGGAGGTTTCGGCCAGCTCGTTTTCCGCCATCTGTTCCAGATGCCGCTGAACGGCCACGAGGCGCTTGAGCTTTTCCGACCGGCTTTTCATCGGCCTAGATCCCTTGCATCATCGGGCCGAAACCATCGGCAAACAGTTTCAGCATGGCGGCGATGCCGAGATAGAGCAGGAACATGCCGCCCATGATCAGGTAGGGCAACGAGATGAAGTAGAGCGGCATTTGCGGCGCCAGCTTGTTGACCATGCCGATCGCGACGTTGAACAGCAGCCCATAGATGATGAAGGGGCTCGCCAGCCGCAGCATGATGTAGAACGTGGTCTCCAGCGCATTGGTCAGCGTGATCAGCACGCCCTGCGGATCAAAGCCGACGCCGAGCGGCATCACCTTGTAGGAATCGACAAGGCTCGACAGGATGACGTGGTGGAAATCCAGCATGAACAGGATCATCAGGCCGGCAAAGCTGATCAGGTTGGTCAGCTGGTTTTCGGCGGTGTCTTCCAGAACGTCATTGGCGGGCGGGGCGTTGAAGCCGATCATCATGGTGATCACGGTGCCGGTGAACTGCAGCCCGAGCACGTAATAGCGCGCGATCAGGCCGATAACGCCGCCGATGACGGTCTCGGTCGCGACGATGTAGATATAGGTATGGCCCTTGCCGGAAATCTGCGGGTAGATCTCGTTCCACATGATCGGCAGGATCGCCATCGAGATTGCCACGGCAACGAAGAGGCGGATCTGGACCGAGACGCGGGCCGTGGAAAATCCGGGCATGACCATGATGCAGGCGCCGATCCGGCAGAATGCGGCAAAGAGCGCCAGCACTGTGCCTTCCGGATCGGTGATCATGAAATCGAGCCGATAATCTTTATCTCGAGGCCCTTGGCGAGCTCGACATGCGAGAGAACCGGCAATGTTGCAAAAAGACGCTCGATGATCATGCGCACATAAGAGCGGGATTCGGGCGAACTTACCAGTACGAACGGCATGCCGCGATCGAGATGTTCACGGATAACCTTGGTCGCCTGCTCGCTGAACTCCTCCAGATGGCGCGGATCGATGTCGAATTCGACGATATCGCCCTTCGCATCACGCTTCAGCGCCTGATGGAAGACCATGTCCCATTTGCTGCCGAGGCGCAGAACGCGCAATGTCCCGTTATCGGCGAGATCGCCGCAGAGCTGCTGCGACATGCGCACGCGCACATGCTCGACGATCTGCTCGGTCTTCCTGACATGCGGCGCGAGTTCGGCGACCGCTTCGAGGATCAGATGCAGGTTGCGGATCGAGACGCGTTCCGCAAGCAGCAGCTTCAGCACGGCCTGCAGGCCCGAATAGGACATATGCGAGGTGCAGATTTCGTCGGCCAGCTTGCGGTATTCCGGGTCGAGACGTTCGATCAGGATCTTCACGTCCTTGTAGGACAAAAGCTGCGGCAGGTTGTTGCGGATCACTTCCGACAGATGCGTCAGCACCACCGAAACATTGTCGATGGGATGGAACCCCTCGCGCTTCAGATCCTCGGTGAAGGTCTCCAGGATCGACACAGCAGGCATGCCGAAGGCGGGTTCGCGGATATCGTCGCCGGGAACGCTCGGCTTGCGGCCGCCGCCGGTGACGACGATGACTTCGCCGACGCGCACCGTGTTTGAGGCGATCGTCGTGCCATGGATGCGGACATGATAGGCCTTGTCGGGAATGCTGATATCGTCGGAAACCTTGATTTCCGGAACGATGAGCCCGTATTGTCCGGCGAACTTGCGGCGCATCTTGCCGACGCGGAAGGCCAGTTCCTGGTGTGCCCCAAGCAGGCGGGTGGAGACCTGCTTGCCGAGCAGCAATTCGATCTCGGCCGTCTTCAGGACCGACTTGACCGAGTCCTTTTCGCTGTCGGTCTTCAGCTGAGCCGTCTGCTGGTCCTGGTCGCGCTTCAGCTTGTTGGCGGCTGCGATCTGACGCGGGATCAGCCAGCTGAGGAAGGCCATGCCGCCGCCCAGCACCGCAAACGGCAGGAAAGGTAGGCCCGGCATCAGGGCCAGCATGATGATGAGGCCGGAGGCGACCATCAGAGCGCGCGGGTAACCGCCGAGCTGGTTGATGACGGCCTGGTCGGTGGAACCGGACGTGCCGCCGCGCGAGACGAGCAGGCCTGCGGCGAGAGAGACGATCAGGGCCGGGATCTGGGATACCAGGCCGTCGCCGACCGACAGCTTGACGAAGACGTCGGCGGCTTCGCCGATCGACATGTCGTGGCGAACGTAACCGATGATGATGCCGCCGAAGACGTTGATAGCGGTGATCAGGAGGCCGGCGATGGCATCGCCGCGCACGAACTTCGACGCACCGTCCATCGAGCCGTAGAACGAGCTTTCCTCTTCCAGCTCGCGGCGGCGGCGCTGCGCCTCCTTCTCGTCGATCAGGCCAGCCGAAAGGTCGGCGTCGATCGACATCTGCTTGCCGGGAATGGCATCGAGGGTGAAGCGCGCGCCGACTTCGGCGATACGCGTCGCACCCTTGGTGATGACGATGAAGTTCACGGTGATCAGGATCAAAAAGACGATCAGACCGATGACGAAGTCGCCGCCCATAACCAGATCGGCAAAGCCTGCGATGACGCCACCGGCCGCATCATGGCCTTGATGACCGTGCGAAAGAATGACGCGGGTTGTCGCAATGTTCAGCGCCAGCCGGGTCATAGTGGAAATCAGAAGGATGACCGGAAAGGACGAGAAATCCAGCGGTTTCTGGATCCACAGCGACACCATCAGGATCAGCACGGAAAAGGCGATGGAGAACGCCAGCCCGATGTCGATCAGAAAGGGCGGGATCGGCAGAAACAGGATCGACAGGATCGCGACGATGCCGAGCGCGAAGCCGATATCCCGGCCTTTGGGCGCGACTTTCGGGATGATCAGAGCAGGAGGTTGTGCCATCGGAAATTCCGTCTCTTCATGAGAGGCGGACAGCATTCATACCTGCTGCCCTTACTAGGCAGCAGACCTAAAGCACCAAACTTGCGCGAGGGTGGCATCAATGCGGGAAAGACAAGCAAATGCGCTTTGCAAAGCGGCCGCCTGATGTGCGCCTGCCCGGCTTAAAAGCCGGTTTGAATGCGGGAAAAGACGAGATCGGTAAAGATCGAAATCTGCGCGCCGACAAAGGAGGCTGACAGGGCAACGGTCACCAGAACGGCGAGAATTTTCGGCACGAAGGTCAGGGTCATTTCCTGAACCTGGGTCAACGCCTGGATGAAGGCGATGACGACGCCGACGACCATGGCGGCGACGACGGCGGGGCCGGAAGCGACGACCACTGTCCAGATCGCCGCCTGCACGATATCGAGGGCATCCGCCTCATTCATTGGCTATCACTTTATGGTAACACCCGGGCCGACGACAAGCTCCTTGCCGGTATCGAGCACCGCGATGATTCCATCCGAGTATAGCTTTACTTCCTTGACGATGCCAGTTGTCTTGCCATCGGCGCTGGTGACCGTCTTGCCGATCACCGCATTGGCTTCGCTGAGCGAGGTGCGCTGCAGAAGGCTCTCCAGATTGGTGTTGGTCTTGATCGTCTGCTCGACCTGCGAGAAAGTCGCGAGCTGGGCGATCTGCTGGGTCGAATCCATCGGCTGGGTCGGATCCTGGTTCTTCATCTGCGCCACGAGCAGCTTCAAAAAGCTGTCATAGTTCAGGCTTGCCTTGGCCTTGTCCGCACCCGATTCCGTGCCGGAGGCCGAGGGAAGATAACCATTGGCCGAATTGACGCCGCTTACCGCCATGGTGCGATCTCCTTGCGAATCTGTTCGATCGTTGCCGGGGTGATTTCCTGGTTGTTCAGGATTCTGTCTTCCAGCGCATAGAGACCGCGGATCGCCTTCAAGGCATCAAAAGCGCGGCCTTGCGTCACCATGCCGTCGATCTTCTTCAGCTCGGACACGATCTCTTCGTTCTTGAAGCAGGTCAAAAGCATGACGACCGACTTACGGAACATGTTCGTCGATTGCTCGGCGCCTTCCGGATTGATCAGGATCATCTGGGCAATGAAATAGAGCTGCTTCAGCGGTGTCGTAGCGTCTTCGGGCTGCAGAACGTGGTTTTCGAGCAGGAATGTCACGTCATTCAGGAACTCGACGGCCACCTTGCGGTCGACACGCAGCACTGCTCCGTTGACAAAAATTCGTTCGCCGGATTTCAGCGATATACGCAGTGTGCTTTTCATTTGAGTCCATCCCTGATGATGGTTGTGATATCAATAATGCCCTGGAAATTGGAGGATTCGCGTTTGCGGATCTTCTCTGTCTCACCGAGAATCCAGATGGCTATGGAAATAAGATTGGCGCGCAGTTCGTCGTTCAGCTGGTTGTCTGAAGCGCGAAGATCCTCGATGAACCGGATCCAGACCCGCCTTGTGTAGTAAATCGCCTCGATCGCTTCGCGCGAATAGCCCTTCTGCCGTTTTGCGGCGGAAAGCAGCACGATGGAGCGGTCGAGCACTTGCCGTTCGCGATCCTTGGAGTCGGCAACGCCATCCTCCATGATCTCGGCATATGAAAACTGATACATTCAGACATCCTTCATGTTTGTCCTGGTCCTCACCGCATCAGAGGAAATTAATCAAACTCAACTGCTGGAGCCGCGAGGTCAGCGTGTAGGAGGTCTCAAGCTGCGTCTGCAGGGTCTTCAGCATGGTGGACGCCGCGAAGGTATCGATACCTTCGAGATCCAGCTGGTGGGCCTTGACGATCTTGGTCTGCGCCTCGATCGAGGTATTGGCCTTCTTGACGCGTTCCTGCGACAGGCCGAGATTGCTCTGCATGCTGATGAGGCCGGTCACGGCTTCGCCCATGTAGCTCACGGCCTTGTCGGTCACCACGCCACGCACCTCGTCGCTCAGGCCAACGCTCAGGAGTTCGGTGGAGATCATGCTGGCGAGCGCGAATTTGCGCGCGCCTTCGGCATTGAGATTTGCCGAGCTTTGAATGACTTCGTTGGCGCTGATGCGGCTCGTCATGTTCTGGCTTGATGCATCCGACCAATCCGCCCATTTCGATCCCGCAACCGAGGGGTCCGCGTACATCGGTGCCAGCTTGTTGTCGATGAAATCGGTCATCTGCGCCTTGGTGAACTGGCTGACGGATGTCAGCGGCGGCACCTGGGCAGGCTGGGATGAAATGAACGACGACAGGGCGGCATTGTAGGAGGCCTTGGCGTCGGATGTTTCCGAGTATTCGGTGAAGGGCTGCACATCGGTGTTGATGCCGGAGAACAGATATTCGCCATTCAGCGACGTGTTGGCCGCCGACGTGAATGTTGTCATCGCTGCCGTATTCTGGTCCTGCGCGATCTTCAAGAGATCCGCGGTGCTGTTGTCGCGGAAGGCCATCAGAGAGGTCAGCGACTTCTGCGCCGCATCCTGCATGGTCTTCAAGGCTTCCTGCGAACCGGCAAGCCTTTGCGTGACGATGGAATTGGTGCTTTTCAACGTCGACAGCCGGTCGAGCTGCGAGGTGATATTGACGGACTTGGACGTCGATGCCCCGAGCGCCAGGCCATAATCCGCATGAACGCCGGTCGAGACCTCATCGTTCAGCTTCATCATTTCGACCTGACCCTTTTGAATGGTCAGGCGCATGGCGTTTTGCACGGCCAGATTGGAAACGAAAGACGTTTTCATGGATTTACCTTACAGCTTGTAGAAGGGCCGTCATCATGGCGTCCACCGTGCTGACCAATTTTGCCGAAGCCTTGTAGGACTGCTCGAGATCGAGCAGCTGCGACAATTCCTCATCGAGGCTAACGCCCGTGACATTGCTCAATGCATCCTGCGTCCGCGACAGCATGGCCATCTTGTTGTCATTGGCGGTCGATGCGCCGCTTCTGAGTTCTTCCAGCCAGCCGATCGAGGAGGCCGAAAAATCGAGGATGCTGCTGGAGCGATCGAGACCCGTGGACGGGTCGAACGACATGCTTGTGCCGAGCGAGGTGACGAAACCATCGATCAGAGCCGTATAGCCGGAACTGCCTGTGGTATTCGACTTGTAGCCCGGGCCATTGAACCCACCGTCGCGGATCAGCGTCGGATCGGTTGCGGCCAGCGGATTGATCGTCAGCGATGCTGCCATGCCGGGGACTGTGGTTCCAGCCGCCGGAACCGTGCTGCCTGCCCAGGTGAAGAGACCCGGTTTTGCCGTTGTGGCCGGGGTGGTGTTTTCCTGAAACAGCGTCACCAGACCACGGGCGATTTCGTCAAGCTGCGACTGAAATTTTGGCGCTGTCTCGTCGCGCAACTGGAGCAGGCTGGCAAGCTTGCCCTCGCCCGACGTATCGGCGCCCTTGCCGGCCTTCAAGGCCACGCCATCGACATAGATCGCGTTACCGGCCGTGGTCGCGCCAAAACCGGGCGTTGCCTGAAACGTGACGGAACGCGCAGTATTTTCAAACAGGACCGTGCCATCGGATGTGTAGATGACGGTATCGTTGTTGGCGCGGGTCACCGTCGAGATGCCGACGACTTCGGAAATCTGGCGAAGCAGCTTGTCGCGCTGGTCGAGCGCGTCGCTGGCATCGGCGCCGCTGGCCGTTGCGCCTTGGACCGCCCCATTGGCCTTTTCGAATTCGGCCAGCAATCCGTTCAGCTTCTTGACGGAGGCGTCGATTTCCTTGTCGGCATCGTAGCGCACTTCCTGGACGGCAGCCGATGTCTTGTTCAGCGACTTGGCAAGGTCTGCAGCACTCGACACGGTTGTCGCTGCGATCGATGTGTTGCCGGGGGTCGCCGCATAGGTCTGCAGGCTGTCGCGGAAGGATTTTAGATAATTCGACGGCGAGGTTTCATAACCATTGCCGCCGAGTGCCGACTTCACAGCTTCCAGACCGGTCAAGAGAGCGTCCTGGGCGGAAGCCTGCGAAATGCTCAGCGAGTGCTGTTTCATCAGCGCGTCGTTCTGGGCGCGCTGAATGGAGACGATCTGCGCACCGTTGCCGCTCGTGCCGAGCATGGCCATGCGGCGCGAATAATCCGCATTGCTCACATTCTGGATATTCTTCGAAACGAGAGCCGTCTGGGCTGCCGTGTTGTTGAATATCGTCTGTGCGGTGTTGATGGCTGATGACAGCGACATGACGCAGACCGTACCTTTTCAATTAACGCTTGAGGTTCACAAGAACGTCCAGCAGATCCGCACCCGTCTGGAAAACCTTCGAGTTTGCCGTGTAGCTGCGCTGGGACTCGATCATCGCCGTCAACTCGTTGGCGATATCGACATTGGAGCCTTCGAGGGCACCGGACTGAATGCTGCCGAAATCGCCGGAGCCGGCAAAGCCGGTAACGATGACGCCGGAATCCACGCCCTGCGAATAGACGTTGCCCGACTGGGGAACGAGATTGTCCGGGCTCTGAACATTGGCAAGCGCGACGCGGTAGCGCGGGTCGAGATCGCCGTTTTCGTATTTGACGTAGACGATACCGGCCTTGTCGATCTGATAGCCCGCCACCTTGCTCGGTGCGTTACCATCAATGGACCCGCCGTCAGGATTGAACTTGTAGCCCAGCTGCGTGGTCTTGCCGAGATCGATGGTCAAATCCGCGAGCGTGGCACCTGTGCCAGCCAGTGGGTTGATACTGTTCGCATTCAAGGAAATAGTTGTGGGCGTGGTTGTCATTTTCCCGGCAGCATCGAAATTGAGCGTTTTGTTGCCCAGAATGCCGGTTGCCGCCACAGGCGGTACCGCTGCCGGATCCCCAGCGTTGTAAGTCTTGCGATCTCGAACTTGTACCGTCCACGTATTGTCAGCTGTCTTCTCATAAACGAAATCCAGAAGGCGGGAATTGCCCTGGCTGTCGAAGACGCTCAGTGATGTCGAGGATTCGGTACCGACTGCATCACCCGAGTTCAAATTGGCACCCATGGCGCCCTTGGTCGAACCCTTGGCGACCAGGCCATCGGATGCAAGATTGATCTTGGAAAGGCCGTCAAAACCATTGACGACAACCGTCGGATCGACACCCTCCTGGTATTCATAGCCCATCAGGCTGTAACCGGCGGAATTGACCAGGTTACCATCACCATTCGGTGTGAAAGCGCCGGCACGGGTCAGGAAATTGTTGCCGTCGGCGCCGGAGACGATGAAGAAACCGCCGCCGCTGATGGCCATGTCGGTGCCGGATGTCGTGTAGCTGGTCGGGCCCTGTTCCGAAATGCTGTAACGCACCTTGGTTTCAACACCGCCGGAATTATAGGAACCGTTGCTTGTCGGCAGGATCAGCGAGGAGAACTCCGTCGATGCCCGCTTGTAGCCGGTGGTGTTGGCGTTGGCGATATTTTCCGCGACTGTTCCCAGGCGGTTTGCCTGCGCATTCATGCCGGAACCACCGGTTCGCATCATTCCGTAAAGACTCATGTCCGATCCTCGTTTTCGTCGTTATGGAAAGACTATGGGGCGGGCCTTGCGTGAACCTGTCTTGGGCTCCGGTTTGGGGCGCCGGATGCCGCACATCCGGACCCCCGTTGCAGATCAGCTCCAGTCGATGCAATAGCCAAGGAAACGCTTGGAATCGATGGGATCAAAACCCAGCCGCTTGCGCAGCTTCTTGCGCAGCTTGCTGATATGGCTTTCGACGACGTTCTCTTCGACGTCCTCATCGAAAATGCCGTAAATCGCGTTGAAAATCTGGGACTTGGATACACGGCGTCCGCGATTGGAGACCAGATATTCCAGAATGCGGCGCTCGCGGCGCGGCAAGGCGAAAACTTCACCCTGGACTTCCGGATCGCGGCCATCGGAAAACACCCGGATCGGGCCGATATCGGTGAAATTCACCAGGGCCTTCAGGCGGCGGCGGATCGCTGCGGCCCGTGCCAGGATTTCGCGGGGATGAACCGGCTTGCGCACGACATCATCGACCCCACAGTCGAAGAACGCCAGCGTCGTTTCCAGAGACGGGCTGTCGCTGATTGCGATCACCGGTGCCGTCGAACGGTCCCGGATGGCGCGCGGAAGGCTCATGGCCTTTTCGCCCTGGCCGATCAGGAACGCCTCGACCGCGTCGATATCGCTATCGGCCGCCTTCGAAACCCAATCGCCGAATTCGCTGGGATCGAACCCTTGAGAGGGCACGCCCTCGCGTCCGAACAGTGAAGTATATCCGTCTTTTACAAGCTCACGCTCATCAACCACTACGATCATTCGTCCGCCTCCGAATCAGTATCGCGTCTCTATGGTTAAGAGGTACGAATCGGGGGATTCATGAACAACTATGGAATGTGAGTGACTGAAATTAATAGTAGATTAAGATTTGTGTGCCGATTTGAACTAGATGTAGTGGCATTGTCCAAATCTGGCACTAAATTTCATGTGGAAACGTTAACACCGGATTAAGAAACAGCTTGTGGTCATTTTTCTATCTCAATGTTGCCGCAATCCGTTGAAGCAGTAAAAGCGATTGTTAATTCACCTATAAGTTGAGTTATTGGCAAAAATTCGTCGCGTTCGTTGTCCATTTTCCATAGCCGGTTGCGACCAGATTGGCGATGACCCGGCAGACATATTTCTTTTGCGCGGGATCATTGTTCGGTCCGGCGTGATAGCGGGCGACGGCCATGGTCCAGGTTTCATGCCGGGCATGAAGATTGGAGAGGAATTTTGCCGCGTATTCGACATTCTTCCGCGGGTTCAGCATCTCGTCCGGCGAGGTAAAATTCTCGCCATGGAAGTAATAATTGATCTGCATGCAACCAAGATCGATCAGCTTGGCGCCTTGCGCCCTGGCAGAGGCAAAGCGCTGAAGAACGTCTCCGGCACTGTTTTCGAAATATGCCTTGCCCTCGATGTTCATGGCGAACGGCTGCAGCGATCCCTTTCTGCCGGTCTCCGTCAACCCGACGGAATAGAGGATGCCCTCGGGGATCTGATACTTCGCCGCCGCTGCCGTGATCTCGCTTTCGCAAACGCCCACATTTGCCTGCGCGCTACATATAGACATCACCAGTGCGGTTAAGCTCAGCCCCAGAAGACGCATCGCCCGTACCGTCATTGCCTGTCCACCTTTCGCGGCCCTGTTGCTGGCCGCCATTGTCATTGCGCTGACCGCGCGTGCCATCGCCGGCCGTTTCGCGGCCCTGCTGTCCAGCCTGGGACTGGGCCTGCTGCTGCGCGGTGTTGCTGTCGGATGCATCGGAAGCATTGAAGACGATATTGACCTGATCGACGGCGAAGCCCTGCGCGCGCAAGGCCTTGACCATGGCGCTCTGATCGTCGCTCAACTGCCGGAAAGCATCGCCGGTCTCCACCTTGATCTCGACATGCAATTCGTCGTCCTTGAGCCGCAGCGTCGCCGTGACCATGCCAAGGTCGATCGGGTGCATCTGGATCTTCAAGGTGTTGAGAACCTTGCCGGTCGCGGCCTGCGTCAAGGGTGTTTCCGCAGCGGCGCTTGGCTGAAGCGCACGGGCCCATTCCGGATTGCCGGCGATCTGGCTGGTGACAGCAGCTGCGTTGCTGGCGGGCGCCAGCCCGAGGTAGCGGCGCGCCTCCACGACGGTGACAGTCTCAGCCTTGGCTCCGGCAGCGGACGCTTCGTTCTTCGCCACGGTCTTGTCGCCGTCCGAAGCCACGCTCATCGACACCGCCTGCCCTTTGCCATCGGCCCGCGCGAAGCGGAACAACTGATCGGAACCAGCCTGGGTCGCATTCTTCACGGCGTTTTCATCACCGGCAGCATGAGCATCGGCTTTTGCCGCATCCTTAACGGCAGGCTTGGCCTCGCCCGCGCGCTCTGCGAGCGCCTGGAATTCCGACATGGCCGGTGTCGTGTCCGCTGTGGCGGGCACATTTGTGGCGGCCGATTTCAAGCTTGCATCGAGAAGGCTGAGCAACTGGCTAACATCGCCGGTTGCTACAGCAGCCGCATCGTCCGGCGGGACCGTTACAAGAGCATCATCGGGCGTGCCGCCGCTGTGTTTGCCAGGGTTGGCTTGGATATTTTTGATGATGCCGGCGATCTTTTCACCGGCAGGCGCGTCGAGGGTCTTGCCCGCATCCTCGCCAATTCCAGAAAGGTCCGCCTGAGCCAAGGTGAATCTTTGCGCGTGATCGCCCTTTGCAGCCGGTGCTGCACCCTGCGCCGGGACGGTCTTGCCGGTGGCATGGAGGCCGGCCGCGTTGGGAGAGCCAAGGGAGGGTTTCATGAAGCGATTGTTGTCCGGTGCATCATCCTGCGGGGGCACGAGGCCGTTCATTTCGTCGCCGGGAGCAGATGTGTCGATGCCGCTTTCCCTGGACGATGCGGCAAGCGCTTCCGCCGCCGACTTGAGCGACGGAGCGGGATTGCCATCGGCACCTGATTTGCCGCTGATCGAGATCACCGGCTGCTTCTTCTTGCCGGCGTCGGCAAAGGCATTCTCGAAGGCCGACTTCTGATTGGCGGCGTCCAGATCCAGCGACTTGCCCGCGCCTTTGGCGCCAGCTTTGCCAGACCTTGCGGGACTTGCGCCCAGAAGGGTGTCGTCTACGAATGTCATTGTTGGTCTTCCCCCTTCAGGAGAGAATCAATCTCGTCGAGCTTCGAGCGGCCTGTGCTCAAAAACGCGTCGAGAACCGGATCAGCAGGCTCCTTTTCGGACAAGGCCGCTTGCGGCACCGCATCCGGTTGAGCCGCCTTCAAGGCCGCTTCCGATGCCGGTGTTGCAAATGGACTGTCGCCGCTGCCGGTAACTCCCCCGCCCTCCTCCATGGTCGTGTCGGATTTGACATTAGGAACAGTTTCTTGCGTCAGGCTTTCTAATTCAGGCACGCGCAGCACTTCCTGCGCAACCACGTTTGCCGCCTGGCGCAAGGCGCGGTCCCTGGGCGACAACTCCGCTTCGGGAATGGCGCTGATATCCTTGACCGCTTCGAGAATGCCCTTGGAGGGAATGCCGACCAGACCGGAATAGAGGCTGGCCAGAGCCTTCGGGCCTGCGTCCGCGACATCGGAAAGGTCTTGCGCCCGCGTCGAGGCGAGCGTTGCCAGTTCCTGCATACCGCCGATCGCCGCGCGGCGGGCAATGCGCAGATAGACCTCGCGCTGGCGGGGTTTGTCCATGAAGCCCAGAATTTCCTGGATCTTTGCTTCCGTCTCTTCGTTGTAATTGGCGACTGCCAGCTCGACAAAAACATCGGCAAACTGGCTGGCATAAGGGGACGTCAAAAACCGCCGGGCATAGGAAAGCGAATAGGCAAAGCCCTTCTGCGGCATGCCGCCACGGGTCGCCAGCGCAATCGAACGCCGCAAGGCAGCTTCCTCGATGTTGGTGCCGGGAGACGTCAGACGCGCCCAATCGTAATATTCGATCGACTTGACCGGATTCTGCTGCGCTGTGGCATTGCCCAGCACCAGACAGAGATAGGGTCCGACCCGCGAATTGCGGTATTCCGGAACGGCCTTGGCCAGGTTTTCCACCATCAGCCCGCCCTTGCCGGCCAGATAATGGCTGAGCGCATCGACGACGCGGGTATCGAAATTGCCTTCGATATCGTGGTTGGCGAGATAGGACAGGGTTTCCGGATTGCCGCCGCTCATCGCATAGATGAAGGCTGCATCGACATTGCGCGGATCATTGAACACCGCTGTGTCGGCCTCGCGCAGCCGCTTGTCGACCGCCGCCAGCATGAAGCGCTGCATGTCGGCTGCGGAATGATCGCCAAGAACAATGGCGTCCTGGATGGCCTGCAGCGAACGCAGCATCTTGTACGGCGGCAGGTCTTCCGGCCCCTGCGCTTGCGCTGCCAATGCCGGGCCGGCGGCACAAGCGCAGAGAAGGAGGGTGCGGATCGCCTTCAACATGACAATCAGCCCTGGTTCGTCTGCAGCAGGATTTCGATACGGCGATTGACCGGCGCCATCGGATCTTTGGTATCCTGCAGGCGCTTGTCGGCAAAGCCGCTGATCTGGCTGACGCGGTTCTCGGCAAGGCCGCCACGGACGAGCATGTAATAGGCGCTCTGGGCGCGGTCGGACGAGAGCCGCCAATTGTCATAGGCGCCCCGCTTGAACGGCCGTGCGTCGGTATGGCCGCGAATGGCGATGGCGCCGCTGCGGCCAGACAGGAGCTTGCCGATCTTTTCCATGGCAATGACCATGTCTCTTTCCGGAACGGCAGAACCGAGCCCGAACATCGGCGTGTTCGCCTGTTCGCTGATCGTCACCAGAAGCCCGCCTTCGGTCGGCGTGACCAGCAGCCCCTCGGCAAGCTTGCCGGCTGCGCCGCCGATTTCCTTCTCGATATCGGCCTTCAGGGATTTGGCGGCGTCCAGAGACTTGGCTGCATCCTCGCCAGCTTTTGTGGGTGTGGCTGCATCTGCCGGCTGCGCGATTGCCGCGTCAGCCTGGTCCTTGCTTGCCTCGGGCTTCGTCTTCGTTTCGTCTGCCGGACCGTTTCCGGCCTTTGCCTCCAGGCTGTCGCCGCCCTTTTCGGCGTTCTGCAGCTCGACCTGCTTGGTCCAGAAATCCGGGTCGAACGGGTCACGATAGGCTTCGCCGCCATCGGCGCCGGTCGCAGGCCCAGATGTCGATGCGCCGCCGTCGCCCTTGGCGCTGATATTGGCGTTGCGCCCGGTCTCATTAACGATCTCGGACATCACCGAATAGGGATTTTCGAAGAAGTCCGCGTCGGAATATTGGGTTTCCTCGCCGGAGGTCGCCGTCATGTCGTCGCCGTTTTTCGCCGATCCGCCCGTCTTCGTCTCGGTGCCATCGACCTTCGACTTCATCTGGTCTTCTTCGCCCTTGGCATCCTTCGCCGGCTGCTTGACGCCCTTTTCCGAAGGCTTGGCATCGGTCAGCTGCACCGGGTTGAAATAGGATGCGAGCGCCGCCTTGGTCTGCGGATTGGCGGCGTTGATCAGCCACATGACGAGAAAGAACGCCATCATCGCCGTCATGAAGTCGGCATAGGCAATCTTCCAGGCGCCGCCATGGTGGCCATCATGCCCGCCGCTATGGCGCTTGATGATGATGATTTCGTTCTTGCCGTGGTGATGGCCTTCGTTCTCGCTCATGCCAGCACCTTGCCAACCGTATCGGCCCAAGCGGCCATGCGCGTCACCAGAATGGAATCACCGAACTCGACCGAAAGATCGATATCGTCGGCTTCCTGATGGCGGAAAACCAGGGTTTCGTCGTCGAGATGCCGCTTCAGCGCCTCGAACTGGGTGACCGGGCCCTTCACCAGGATCTTTGCGCCGTCGCCGGCACCCACGGACTGCGTGATCACCCGGGCGAGATCGGCAATGGATTTCTGCAGCAGCACGTCATTCATGACCGGGGCCAGCACCCGCGCCGTCTGGTCCGACATCATGGTCACCAGCTGCGATCCCATATCGGAAAAACGGTCATAGATCATGGCGGCAATTTCGTTTTCACACCGCACGCGCATGGCGTCCAGCTCGGCAGCGTGGCGCGCGGACAAGGCGGCAATTTCGGCCTCCCGAAGTGCCTGCTGCTCGCCTTCGGCTTCGCGGCGCCCCTGCGCAAACGCTTCGTGGCGCTCAGCATCAATGTCGATCTGCGGCTGCACCGGCGGCTTCATGGCGAACGTACCGTTGGCCGGAAAGTCGTCGTCCAGCTCCGGAAAATACCGGGGTGGAAGCAGGGACAGTTCGACTTTCGGGGCGCTGAAATCCTTGAGATAACGCGAAATGGACGCGGTCATCGGCGGCCTCCCGTAACCGGGGCCACGGCCAGGCCGGCTGCCCGTTTTTGTGCGGACGGCAGGGGCCTGAAAAGCCTGAGAACATAAGACTGTGACACTTCCGGAATGTCTCCCCAAGGACCCTGTGGGAGCGGGAGTGCCGCAGGGCCCGAACATTTTCAATCCGTACCAGCCCGGCGCCGGACGAACCGGCAGCGCAGGCGGTATACAACGGCAACACAACAATCATGTCGGCTGGCAACCCGGATGAGGATGGTTGCGATCGAAGACTATCCGGTCAAACTTGTGCGAAAATGTAGGTCACGGGATATATCCGGGTCTGGCGGGACAGTCCGCCGTGATATCGGCCTTAAGGACAAGACCGGTCAACCGGAAATAAGGTGTTGGACCGCGCCTGGGCAATGAGCGCGGTCCAACCGTTTCCACCTGCCGATGACCGCGGCTTGGCGGAAAAGTCTTCGCGGCCCCGAAAAATGGGGCAGCGATGGGACATGCGCGAACCGGTTTCGTGCCCGCCGGTCCGGCGCATCTGCGCTTACTGCTGGAACAGGCGCAGGATGTTTTCAGAGTTGGTATTGGCGATCGACAGCGCCTGGACGCCGAGCTGCTGCTGCGTCTGAAGCGCCTTGAGGCGGGTCGATTCCTCGTTCATGTCCGCATCCACCAGACGGCCGACGCCCTTGTCGATCACGTCCATCAGATTGGCAACGAAGTTTTCCTGCATGTCGATGCGGCTGGTGATGGCGCCGAGCGTTGAGGCGGCATCGGTCAGGCTGCTCAGCATGGCGTCGACGGCGCTGATCATGCCGTCAATGTCATTGTCGCTCGTGGCTGTCGTCAGCGTCACCAGCTTCGAGTTCGTTGGCGCGGTGCCGCCTTCAGCGAGGAGGAGATGGTAGGTCGCGTTTGCAGTGCCGGTGGCGGCAGTGGTGCCAACCGGCTGAGACACCTTGACGGCTTTGGTCAACTGGCCGAGCGAGGCGTTCTTGGTATCGATCAGGATTGATGCAGCCGTGTTGTAGTCCAGGGTCGAAACGGACACGTTGCCGCTGGTCGAGCGATTAAAGGAGGCCACGACCGATTTGGTGCCGGCTGGCGTGGTGCTGTCATTGTAGAGCCAGTTCTCGCCCGAGAAGGACGCGGATTCTGCAGCGGAGGCCAGCTGGTTCTTCAGCTCGCTCAGTTCCTTGTTGATCTTGGTCTTGTCGACACCCGGCTCGCGCGCAGCGACCAGCTTGGCCTTGATCTCGGAGACGACATCGATGGCCGAGCTCATACCGGCATAGGACGTATCGATCTTTGCCGCACCCAGTCCGAGTGCATCCTGCACGGTCGAAAGCGCCGCATTGTCGGAACGCATAGTGGTCGCGATCGACCAGTAGGCGGCGTTGTCCGCTGCCGTTTCGACGCGGTAGCCGGAGGAAATGCGGTTTTGCACTTCTTCCATGTTTGTATTGATGGAACGCAAGGTCTGAAGGGCGGCCATAGCCGCCGAATTGGTCAATATGCTGGTCATTTGGTCATTGCCCCAGTTCAATTGTAAACGGAACATTCCGGGTGATGACCGGCAGCGACGGGACCAGCGTCATGCAAACTGCCCTATGTTTAGCCCAAGGACAGCCTATCGCTCTTAACGAACACTTAACAACGGCATGGTTAACAAATCCTTAAGTGCGTTAGCAAGTGCGTAATAAAAATGAACGAAAATAAATCTTCGTTGCGCGATCGTTAATGGTGGCTGGACCAGACCTGCGCGCACGAAAAAACCGCGCCCTTTGCGGGGCGCGGTCCTTGGAATAATTGGCTGACTGATGATGAACCGGCCAGCCGCGTTATCGCCCTGCCTGTTCCGATTAACGGAAGAGCGAGAGGATGGTTTCCGAGTTGGAGTTGGCGATCGAGAGCGCCTGGATGCCGAGCTGCTGCTGTGTCTGCAGAGCCTTGAGGCGGGTCGATTCTTCGTTCATGTCGGCATCAACGAGGCGGCCGACACCCTTGTCGATCACGTCCATCAGGTCGGCCATGAAGTCGTCCTGCATCGAGATGCGCTTGTTGGTCGCACCGAGTGTTGCTGCAGCGTCCGTGGCATCGCCCAGGATCTTGTCAACAACGCTGATCATGGCTTCGACGTCAGCGTCGCTGGTATCTGCGGCCAGCTTGATTTCCGAGCCAACATTGCTGACCGTCGAATCGGCATCGATCAGGTAGAAGTTCTGAGCAGCGGACGACGGAGGCGACTTCTGCAGCAGGGTCGCATCGAAAGTTTTGGTCAAAAGGCCGTTTGCTGCGGTTTTGGTGTCGATCAGAACCGATGTCGCAGCATCGAACTTCAGAACGCCGACTGCAACGTTGCCAGAAGAGTCACGCGTGAACGAGCCGACCATTTCCTTGGTGCCAATAGCAGTCGCTGAGTCGTTATAGAGCCAGTTTTCACCGGAGAAGGAAGCCGACTGAGCTGTCGAGGACAGCTGGTTCTTCAGTTCCGTCAGTTCCTTGTTGATCTTCAGCTTGTCAACGCCCGGCTCGCGCGAAGCAACCAGCTTGGCCTTGATTTCCGAGATGACTTCGATCGCTGAATTCAAACCGGTGTAAGCCGTGTCCGTCTTGGCAGCGCCGAGACCGAGGGCGTCCTGAACCGTGGAGAGAGCCTTGTTGTCCGACTTCATGGTCGTTGCGATCGACCAGTAGGCGGCGTTGTCGGCAGCGGTTTCGACGCGCAAGCCGGAAGAGACGCGGCCCTGGGTCATTTCCATGCCCGAATTGATCGAACGCAGGGTCGAGAGTGCTGCCATTGCAGCCGAATTGGTGAGAATGCTCGTCATAGGAATACTGCCCCTTTTGAACAGATGAAATGGAAGGGACATTCCGGTCGGTACCGGGAAACAGCGGCCAGCTTCATGCCTGTTAACCTGTTAATTTTCTTGGTTAACCCGCTGTTTCGATGGGCATAGAAAACACCAACATAGTTAAGGAAAAACTAAAGGCCGGAAAGTTTTTCAAACATAAAAAAAACCGCACCTCTTTCGAGATGCGGTTTCGATAGGTCGCGGTACCCGCCGTTTGGGGGGGATGGCGGGCCCGCGCCGTTTTTCGATTAACGGAACAGCGACAGGATGTTCTGTGAGTCCGAGTTGGCGATCGAGAGAGCTTGGATGCCGAGCTGCTGCTGTGTCTGCAGAGCCTTGAGGCGGGTCGACTCTTCGTTCATGTCGGCATCGACGAGGCGGCCGACACCCTTGTCGATCACGTCCATCAGGTCGGCCATGAAGTCGTCCTGCATCGAGATGCGCTTGTTGGTCGCGCCCAGCGTTGCAGCCGAGTCTGTCAGGTTCGTCAACATCTTGTCGACGGCACTGATCATGCCTTCGATGTTGTCATCGGAGGTGGATGCCGTCAATTCGATGACCGAACCCGTAGCACCCGATGCGCCAGCAGTGCTGACCAGGCGGTAAGTCGCGGAGGCAGTCGATGCACCGCTCGGCTGGGTGACGGTGATGTCCTTCGTCAGCTGACCCTTTGAAGCGTCCTTGGTGTCAATCAGAACCGATGTCGAAGCATCGAACTTCAGGACGCCGACGGCAACGTTGCCAGCTGCGTCACGGGTGAACGAACCGACCATTTCCTTGGTGCCAACGGCAGTCGCGGTGTCGTTGTAGAGCCAGTTTTCACCGGAGAAGGATGCAGACGTCGCCGTCGAAACCAGCTGGTTCTTGAGTTCTGTCAGTTCCTTGTTGATCTTCAGCTTGTCAACGCCCGGCTCGCGGGCAGCAACCAGCTTGGACTTGATTTCAGAAACGACGTCGATCGCTGCGTTCAAACCGGTGTAAGCCGTGTCCGTCTTGGCAGCGCCGAGACCGAGAGCGTCCTGAACCGTGGAAAGAGCCTTGTTGTCGGACTTCATGGTCGTTGCGATCGACCAGTAAGCAGCATTGTCAGAGGCGTCGCCAACCTTTAGGCCGGACGAAATGCGGCCCTGGGTCGTTTCCATGTCCGAGCTGATGGAGCGCAGCGTGGAGAGTGCTGCCATTGCAGAAGAGTTTGTCAGGATGCTTGTCATTGGGGTTGTCCCTCTAGATACAAAATACAAGATTGGGGACATACCGGACTAAAATACTTACCGGTGATAACGGCTCGGCATCATGCCACTCGGCTCCTGTTGGTCAGGAAGTCCAAATCCGTTATGTGAGGGTAATGTCGCAGGCAAACATTGCGATATGTTTAAATGGCCCGCAGACAGACGGCAAGCGCGCCGTGCCGGCACTGACGGCACTGATCGACACAGATTTTAAATTTAATTTACAATTCAATGACTTATGAATTTTTCGGCAGATGCATTCCGCTCGAAAAAGAGACGGAACGTTAACCATGCCAACCGGTTCAGTTGAACGATCGTACCAGGCTGCCGACCAGGAGGTTCCAGCCATCGATCAGGACAAAGAACAGAATCTTGAACGGCAGCGAGATCGAGGTGGGCGGCAGCATCATCATGCCCATCGCCATGGTGATGGTGGCGACGATCAGGTCGATCACCAGGAACGGCAGCATGATCAAAAAGCCGATCTCGAACCCGCGCCTGATCTCCGAAATCATGAAGGCCGGCACGACGGCGCGCAGATCGACCCTGTCGCCAACGACGACCGTTTGTCCCTTTTCCTGGGCGATATCGATGAACAGCTGCAGGTCCTTGTCGCGCGTGTTGGCGAGCATGAATTCGCGGAACGGCTCGGCGATACGCGTCATCGCTTCGGTTTCGTTGATCTGGTTCTGCAGGAGAGGATTGACGCCATTCTGCCAGGCCCGGTCGAAGGTCGGAGCCATGACGTAAAAGGTCATGAACAGCGCAAGGCTGACCATGATCATGTTGGAGGGTGTCGTCGCCAGCCCCATGCCGGTGCGCAGGATCGCAAACGCGATGACGAAGCGTGGAAAGCTCGTCACCATGATGAGAATGCCGGGAGCGACCGACAGGACAGTCAGAAGCCCGAAGGTACGGATGATCCAGGATGCTACCGAGCCGTCGATAGGCGTGTTGAGGATATCGGCGGGAAAGCCTTGCGCTCCCGCGATACCCGACATCGCCAGCATGGCGGCTATGAATGCGATAGTCCGGATCATGAGCGAATCATTGAATAACAAATGTCCTGAAGATGACATTGGTTACGCGCCCTTCCGAGCGAAGGTCAACCCGTTCTTCGATGTCATCCTTGAGATACTGGAATCCGCGTGGCCCCTGGATCTGCTGCAGCGACACCGTTTTGAGATAGGCGGCAATGTCCTGATGGATCTGCTCGGCCATCGCAACATCGGGCGCGCCCTTGAAAAGCAGAGCAACTTCAAGCCGGATCCAGTTTTCGGTGGGATAGGCAAGATTGGTGGTGATCGCATCCAGCTGGACGACGCCATTGGCTTCGGTTGCGATTTTGGGCAGCCCTTCGTCCTTCTTGCTGGCTTCGCCCTCCGGTTTCTCCCCGGCTTTCTTCAAGGCGATCGCGGCCTTGGCGTCGTCAACGAGCTTGGCTTCCTCGGTACTGAGCGGCTTGGGCGCCAGCATGCCGCCGATCAGCCAACCGCCGCCGCCGGCGATCAATGTCAGGACCGCGAGCGCCGCGATCAGGATGACCGGCGATGACTTCTTCGGGCCGGCATGGGCGAGATCAGCATCTTCCATCGTCAAAATCCATTAAGAGTGGGCAGCAAGCCGCGCCGCGCGTCCTGCATGACGCGCTGTGGCCGCCGGGATAATTTACATTTGCCGCACGGCGTTGCCGGGCCGTCAGATCGGCGAAACGATGTCCATGACCTGCTGACCCCATGGCGGCTGCTGGACTTCGGTCAACCGGCCGCGTCCGCCGTAGGAAATACGAGCTTCGGCGATCTTCTCGTAGGAGATCATGTTCTTCGCATCGACGTCGTAGGGCCGGACGATGCCGGCGACGTTGAGAATGCGGATTTCGTGGTTGACCCGCACTTCCTGGGACCCGCTGATCAGCAAGTTGCCGTTTTCGAGCACGCCGGTGACGACGGCCGCGACAAGCAGGACAAGCTTTTCGGAACGCTCCGTCGTGCCCTCACCCTTGGATTTGGTGTTGGAACCATAGTCGAGCCCGCCATTCCAGCCGAAGTCGCTCGTCTGGGATTTACCATTGGCACCGATTTTGAAACCACTGTCATTGGTGCGGCTTCGATCCGTCTTGTTGTCGAAGGATGCCTTGTCGTCGATCCGGATATCGACCGTCAGGATATCGCCGACCTTCAATGCGCGCGCGTCCTTGAACAGGGCAGACTGGTTGTCGCTCCAGAGCGAATAGCCGTTCATGACCTGGCGCGGCTCTTTCGGATACATCGCCATCTGCGGCGTCTGGGCATATTGCAGACCGCTGCCGATCGGGCTCATGGCCGGAGCGCGGCCAATTTCGCTGATGGCCTGGTTCTGGCATCCCGACAGCAGGCTTACGGCGAGAAGAACCGGAATTGGATATCTCATGACGGTTCCTTCGATGTGTCCGGGTCTGTGGCGCTGGAAATGACGTTGGTGACGACCGCCGCCTTCTCATTGCTCATTTCGCTGAGGATGAGGCTCGACTGGCGTGGCGGAAGCTGCATGAGGATGGCGGCTGCGACGCCGGGATTGACAAGCTCGAGCTTGCTCGCCGCCGCATCCGCCTTCATGGTTTTGTAGATGCCCACAAGCCCGATCTGGGCCTGCTTGAGAAAATCGTTGCGGCGTTTCAGCCAGTCTTCGTATTCGGAGCGGCGCTTCTCAAGCGTCGCGATGCGTTCGTCGATATCGAACTGCAGCTTCTCGAGGTCTTTCTTCTGCAACAGATAGCGCTGGTCGCGCGCGGCATCGGCAATATTGGTGCAGAACTGCTGGATCTCGTCGCCATTGGCCGGGATGCCAACGGCCGGGGCGGCAACTTCCTGCGCAAAAGCGCTGGGAATGGCCAGCATCGTGCAGCCGGCGGCGATCAGCATCAGACGGCGGCGAAGGCCACTCGAAGGGGAGGAAAGACGATATGTCATCATTGCAGGACAAGCTCCGCCTGAAGGGCACCGGCTGTCTTGATGCCCTGGAGAATGGAAATGATGCCGTCCGGTTTTACCCCAATACTGTTGAGGCCAGCCACGAGCGAGCGCAGATTGGAGCCGTTGAGGATCGCGACAGTGCCGCCATCCTCTGAGGCCTGGATGGTCGTATTCGGTTCGATCTCGGTGCGGCCGCGCGAGAACGGCTCCGGCTGCACCACGGTCGGCGTTTCCGTCACCTGGACCGTCAACGTCCCGTAACTGACGGCGACCTGATTGATCCGCACGTCCTGACCGATAACGATCGTGCCGGTTCGCTCGTTGATGACGACGCGCGCCGGCACATCGGTCTCGACGACGAGGTTTTCGATATCGGCCATCAGCCGGGAAAGATCGGCCATCTTCGGCTTGTCGATCACAACCGCCTGGGAATCGCGGGCCTCGGCGATATTGCCGCCGAACTGGGTCTTGCCATAGCGGTTGATGGCCGCAGCCATGCCGACCGCTGTCGAAAAGTCCGGATTCCGCAGCTGCAGAACCAGATTGAACCCGTCCTTGAACTTGGCCGGCAGTTCGCGCTCGATGATCGCGCCATTGGGAACGCGGCCGGATGTGGTGATCCCTTGCGTGACGGAGGCGGCGTCGCCCTGCGCGCTGAAACCGGTGACGACGACCGACCCCTGCGCGACCGCATAGATCTGCCCGTCGGCTCCTGAAAGCGACGTCATGACCAGCGTGCCACCGCGCAGCGAGGTGGAATCGCCGAGCGAGCCGACGGTGACGTCGATGCGGCTGCCGGGGCTGGCAAACGGCGGCAGGTTGGCCGTCACGAGGACAGCCGCGATATTCTTCGAGCGGGATTCGTTATCCTGCGTCGAGATGCCGAGATTCTGCAGCATGGCGCGCAGCGACTGCGCGGTAAACGGCGCGGAGCGCAGGCTATCGCCGGTACCCTGCAGGCCGACCACCAGACCGTAGCCGATCAGCTGGTTTTCGCGGCCCGACTGCAGCGAGGCGATGTCCTTGATGCGCGAGGCGGCCTGCGCCGGCGCGATCGTCATCGAAAGAACGGCTGCAACTGCCAGGCACCATTTGCCGAAACGAAAGATCATTTTGCCACCACGTGAATTGTACCGTCGTCCATCACCGTTCCGGAGACGATGATGCCGGAATCGGTGTTGCGCACCCGGATCAAGTCGCCGACTGCGGCATTCTCCAGCGGGGCGCCGCCGGCAGTGATCGTCAGGGGGCCGTTGGAAAAGACAATCCTAACGGCCTTGCCGCGTTCCACCGCATAGGGTTCGCGCAGGGCCGAGACCAGAATGACGCGCCCCTGAAGCAGGGTCCGGCTCGTGACCTTGCCGGTCACCTGGTCGGTCGAGACGGCATAATCGCCGGTCAGAGCGGGATTGGTCACCTCGACCTCTTCCAGCCTGTGGGCATCGATGATTTCGCCCGGATAGATCGTCTGGGTCGGAATGACGGCCATACGTTTTTCGGCCAGAGCAGGATGCGAAGACAGCAGCCCGGCAGAGATTACCCCGGTCACGGCCAGCGCCCGCAGCAGGCAGTCTGCGCGGGTCGTGGCGGCTTTGAGAAGCGGCACATTGGCAGTCCGGCGAAACGTCATGTTTGCCATTCCCTCTTTTATCTCAGGTTCTTGCTGACCGTCGCAGCCATTTCGTCGGCGGCCTGGATGATCTTGGAGTTCATTTCATAGGCGCGCTGGGCCGAGATCAGATCGGTGATTTCCTTGACCGGATCGACATTCGACGCTTCGAGATATTTCTGCTTGATCTGGGCGTAGCCCGGATCGGCCGGCGTCCCGATGACAGGCTCGCCGGATGCCGGCGTCTGCTTGAAGAGATTGTCGCCCTGCGGCTCAAGGCCCGCCTCGTTGACGAAGTTGGCGATCGTCAGCTGGCCAAGCACGGTCGGAATGGTGTCATTGCCGACGCGAACCGAGACCTCGCCGGATGCGCTGACAGTGATTTCGCTGGCATTCGGCGGTACGGTAATCTCAGGCACGACCGTATATCCGTCGATGGTCACGATCTGGCCGTCGGCATTGGTGTTGAAGGCACCGGCGCGGGTATAGGCCGTTTCGCCATCCGGGGTCTCGATCTGGAACCAGCCGCGTCCGACCAGCGCCATGTCCAGATTGTTGCCGGTGCTGATCAGGCTGCCTTGCAGATGCAGATTGCGCACGGCGGAGGTCTGAACGCCGAGGCCGATAATGGCGCCTTCGGGAACGATCGCCTGGTTGGCGCGATTTGGTACGCCCTGGGCGCGCTCCGTCTGGTAGAGAAGGTCGGAGAATTCCGCCCGCGCGCGCTTGTAGCCGGTGGTATTGATGTTCGCGATATTGTTCGCGATCACTTCCAGGTTCAACTGCTGGGCGTTCATGCCTGTCGCGGCGATCGAAAGAGCCTTCATTGTATTTTTCCTTTAGATCGGCATGCGTGCGATTTCGAGATAGGCGCTGACGACCTTGTCCCGGATGGCGATGGCGGTTTGCAGCGACTGTTCGGCATTCATGACGGAATCGATGACTTCGCGGGTATTGGCCTCGCCGCGGATGCCCTGAATCGAATTGACTTCGGACTGTCTCAGGCCGTTGGTCATCTCGGTCGCCATATTGCCCATGACTTCGGCAAAGCTCTGCGTCTTGCCGGCCGTGGCAGCGCCGCCGAGAATGCTCTGCGCCGACGAGGCGCCGGATGTCGAGGTCACGTCCTTGACGGTCGAGATGGCTGCGCTGATGGTTTTGATTGCGTCGATCATTATTGCGATGCCCTGAGAAGGTCGATTGTTGCGGAGATCAGGTCGCGTGCCTGCTTCGTGGTCTGGAGATTGGCCTCGTAGGAACGGTTTGCTTCCCGCATGTCGGCCATTTCGATCAGCACGTTGACGTTCGGCATCTTGACCATGCCCTTGTCATCGGCGGCCGGATTGCCCGGATCGAATTCGACGGAGAAGTCGGAATCGTCGGTTCCCAGACGCTGAACCTCGACGGTGGAAGCACCGCTGGCACGGTCGATTTCCGCAGCGAAACTGACCGTCTTGCGGCGGTATGGGTCGAGGCCTGGCGCATCGCCCGAAGAACGGGCATTGGCGATGTTTTCCGAAACGATACGCAGGCGCGTCGATTCCGCTTCGAGGCCGGAGGCCGAGACTTTGAGAGCTGAGACCAGAGGATCCATCGAGATTATTTCCGTACCGTCATGAGCATCATCCGGTGAAACGCCTTGACGAGCCCCGTATTGAGCTCGTAGTCGCGCTTGACTTCACCGGTCTTCATCAATTCCTTTTCAAGCCGGACGCTGTTGCCCGATTGCTGGACCTCGACATCATCCAGCATGCTGGTTTCCGTCACCTGCGCGGCACTGCTGCCATCGGTAAAATGCGCCGGGTTGGTGGAGGCCATCTGGAAGCCGGTTTGCTGCAGCACGCTTTCGAACGGCTTGACGTCCTTGGCGGCATAATGCGGCGTGTTGGCGTTGGCGATGTTGCCGGCGACGACGTTCTGGCGGACTGCCAGCCATTGCGCCTGCCGGGACGCGAGATCGAAAAGCTGTATAGGTTGCATCATGCGACTCCATGCTTGTTGCTGGAGAACCTATGGACGCAATCTTGCGTGGGACTGAATTGGATGGCGTATCGGAAGCGCTGGAAATGCAGGCCTTGCGCGGTGATGCTTTTTGGCACCGCCATTGGCGGGAGGCCGCAAATGGCGGCAAGTGCCGTCATCTGCGCGGGATCGTGCCCGCGACGGATCAAAGGCCGCCCGATCAGTCAGCCTGATAGATGTCGCCCTTGGAGGTGATCATCACCCAGCGCCCGTCGCGCTGTTCCAATGTCGCAAGGCGGCTGTTGTCCGGCAAGGTCGAGCCGATGCGGACAATATACATGCCGCTGCTGTCTTCGATCAGCGCGCGGCCATTGGCGACATGCATCAGCCTGAAAGCACTGGAAGAGGGAAAAGGCTGCTCCAGATCGTCCTGGACGCCAGGCTTCTTGGCGGCATCGGCATTGGGGACCGTGGCGGTGGTCAACTGATCGACGGCCGATTGCGTCGCTTCGTCACGTTCCATCATCGCCGTCGGCGATGCTGAACCGCCGGGGCCTTCACGGCCGGGAATGTCGCGGGTATTGCCCTGCCAGAGCGTCGGCATCGAGAATTTGTCCTGGTGCAGGAAGGCATACCAGGGGAAAAATGTTGCGATCGCGGCAAGGGCCACGCCGGTTGCACCCAGCGCCTTGTCGATCAGGGGCGTGCGCTCGCCGCGCTTGCGCTGCGGGACGATTTCATCGGCGTCATAGTCGGTCATGGCTCATCCCCTCCGCATGCTTGCGGCCTGACCGGCGTTGGCTGCCGCCTTCAGCGCATTGGCAAGGTCGGTGAACGCATCGAAGGCCGGGCGTTCGCCGGGTGTCTGTTTCAAGATGTCGTAGATGACGGGAACCTGCTTGATCGCCATGTCGAGATCCGGATCGCTGCCGGGCCTGTAACCGCCGATCAGCCGGAGATCGCGGGTTTCCTCAAAGCGGTGGATCAGCGATTTCAGACGCCCGACCAGCTTTTCCTGATCCGGCGTCCAGGCTTTTCGCGCCAGACGCGATACGGAGGCCAAGGGATTGACCGGCGGATAGCGGCCTTCCTCGGCAAGGCTGCGGTCCATGACGATATGGCCATCGAGAATACCGCGCGTGGAGTCGGCGATCGGATCGTTGTGATTGTCGCCATCGACGAGAATGGAAATGATCGCGGTGATCGTTCCTGCCCCTTCGGCGCCAGGACCTGCGCGTTCCAACAGTCGTGGAAGCTCTGTAAAGACCGAAGCGGGATAGCCGCGCGCGATCGGCGGCTCGCCCGAGGCGGTTGCGACCTCACGGATGGCATGGGCAAACCGGGTGACGCTGTCGACGATCAAAAGCACGTTGTCGCCCTGGTCGCGGTAATGTTCTGCAATGGTGACGGCGGTCAGCGGCGCCATCTTGCGCAGCATCGGGCTTTCATCGCTGGTGGCGACCACGGCAACTGACTTGGACAGGTTTTCCCCCAGCGTGTCTTCGATGAATTCGCGCACTTCACGGCCACGTTCGCCGACCAGCGCGATGACAACCTTGTCGAAGGCATCGGCGCGCGCAAGCATCGACAGCAAGGTGGATTTGCCAACGCCGGAGCCGGCGAAGACGCCGAGACGCTGGCCAAGGCAGAGCGGCGAAAAAATGTCGATGGCCCGCACCCCGGTGCGAAAGCCGTGCTCGACGCGCTTGCGGGTCATCGAGGGCGGTGCGGTATTGGAGATCGGCCGGCGGATATCGCCCTGCAGCAGCGGACCGCGTCCGTCGATTGGCTCGCCCAGCGAATTGATGGTGCGGCCGCACCAGCTTTCCGTCGGCGCGATGCGGAAAGCGCCTTTGCGGATGACCGTGTCGTGAATGCCGATCGGGTCGCCCGGTTCGATCGGGCAGACGACAACGATGTCCTGCTCGACCTTGACGACTTCTCCGAGATGAACGCCGGTCGAGCTCTTATGCGCCACGAACTCGCCCAGGCGGACATGCCGGGAAAGGCCGGTGACCGTGTAATACCCTGCCGAAATCGACTGGACATGGCCGCCGGGTGCGATCGAGAATTCCGGATTGGAGTATCGCCCGACGAGGCCGCCAAGAGCGGCCAGCGACGTCGAGGAATTGCTGATCTGGAGTTTATCGTTCTGCATGCCGGTTCCTGCCGTCTGCCCGCGAAACCGGTAAAATGCGCCGGGGCGTGGCCTTGGTCCTGTCGAATATCAAGTGGGTTATTTGCTGCCGCCGAGCGTCTTGATCGCTTCGCTCATCGACGTTTCGCTATCGCGCATCAGGGCCGAGATATTCTCGAAGGCGCGCGACACCATGATCAGCTGCGACATTTCCTGAACCGGGTTGACGTTGGATTCCTCGACATAGCCCTGCATCACGCCGACATCGAAGCGATCGACGACTGGTTCCGGTTCTCGGCTGGGAATGACGGCGCTGTTGTCGTAGCGCGAAAAGCCATTGCTGAAATTGGCCTCATAGAGGCCGAGTACGGCAACCTGGGTTCCGTCCTGCTGGATGGCACCATCGGCGCCGACCTTGATCTCGGAGGCTTGCGAATTGAGCTGGATCGGAGCACCGCCCGCATCCAGCACCGGATATCCACGCAGCGTAACGAGATCGCCGGTTTCCGTCAGGGTGAAGCGCCCGTCACGGGTGAGCGCCTGGCCGCCGGGTGTCTCGATCTGGAACCAGGCGTCGCCCTTGATGGCGAAATCCAGCTGGTTGCCGGTCTGGCTGAGGCCGCCATTGTTGGTATTGAGAAATTCCTTGCCCTCCGACACGAACGAAACCTTGGTCGGCCGCGTATCGCCCAGCACCTGGTTGAACTTCACTTCCGTCGAGCGGAAACCGACGGTGCTGGAATTGGCGACATTGTCGGCCAGCGTGTTCATGCGTTTTTCAAGCGCCATCTGCGACGAGACGGCCACGTACATACCGGTCTGCATTTCAGCGTCCCCCGAGTTTCAGTGTGTTGATGGACAGGAGGAGATCGGAGGAAATGCCGTAGCCGCTGGATGAGCCGAAGACGGCCAGAGGGTCGTAAGGGTCTGACGAATTGTTGAGCTCCCAAAGCGCGGTAAAGCGCTCGAGAAGCTTCGACAGCTTGGCCGGATCCTTGAAATCCTTGATGTCGATTGCCTTTTCGATCGCCGCTGCCTGCTTGTCGATATCGGCTGCGGCGAATTCGTCCGGCATCTGCAAAAGCGTGCGGGTGACCTGCGCCAGCGCATCGTCGGCCAGCAAGCCGAAGGCGCTGGTGATCGAGGGCGCCGTGCGCTCGAAATAGAGCGCCAGGCGTACGCCCGCATTGTCCTCGCCGGCGGTCTGCTCCAGCGTCTGGCGGGCATACTTGTCGGCGACGCCCTTCTGGGCCTTGTCGAAAGATGTGGCGGCCGTGCCGTTGCGGGCAAAATTCAGCGATTCCACCAGGTCCGAATAGCGGCTGTCGGTCAGCTGCTTGGCAAAGGAATCGTCCTTGTCGATGCCTTCGGTCAGGACCTTGCGCATGAAGGCCTTGGCATAGCCCATGTCTTCGAGGCCATGTGCCTTGATCGCGTAGTTATAAAGCCGCGTATCGGAAAAGAAGTCGTCGACCGTTTTGACGTTGCCGATATTGGCAAGATAATATTCGGTTTCGCGCGCCACATCCGGCTGCTCCGACACCCGCTCCAGCGACTTTGTCAGGTTGCCTGCGATCATCTGGTAGCTGGTGTAAGTCGTCGTCACGACGTTTCCCCGTTCATCCAATGGAAATGACGCATTGCGCGCCGATTGAACGGAAACCTGACGGTTGTTGCTTGCGCGAACCTGTTTGCCCGCAAGACCGGCGGATGTGGCCAACAGCCAGCCTCACGCAAGGCTGGCGGCCTAACGATACCCTCGAAAATCCACCATTGCGGCAGGTATCGAAATGAACATCATCATCGGGCTCCTCTTGACATTGGGCTGTATCCTTGGCGGCTTCATTGCCATGGGCGGCCACATGGAGGTTCTGAATCAGCCCTTCGAGCTTGTCATCATCGGCGGCGCGGGGATCGGCGGCTACATCATGGCCAATTCGATGAAGGTTCTGAAGGATACCGGCAAGGCGCTCGGCGAGGCCTTCACCCATAAGATTCCGAAGGAACGCAATTATCTCGACACGCTGGGCGTTCTCTACAGCCTGATGCGCGACCTGCGCACCAAGTCGCGCAACGAGATCGAAAGCCATATCGACAATCCCGATGAATCCTCGATCTTCCAGTCGGCCCCGACCGTCCTGAAGAACAAGGAACTGACAGCCTTCATCTGCGATTACGTCCGCCTCATCATCATCGGCAATGCCCGCTCCCACGAGATCGAGGCGCTGATGGACGAGGAGATCAACACGATCACCCACGACAAGATGAAGCCCTATCACGCGCTGACGACCATGAGCGACGCCTTCCCGGCCATCGGCATCGTCGCCGCCGTTCTCGGCGTCATCAAGGCCATGGGCGCCATCTCGGAATCGCCGGAAGTTCTCGGCGGCAAGATCGCCGCTGCCCTCGTCGGCACCATGCTCGGCATCTTCCTCTCCTACTGTATCGCCAGCCCGGTGATCGCCAATATCAAGGCCGTTCGCGACAAGCAGAACCGCCTCTACATCATCGTCAAGCAGACGCTGCTTGCCTATATGAACGGCTCGGTTCCCCAGGTTGCGCTCGAATACGGCCGCAAGACCATCTCGGCCTATGAGCGTCCGTCGATCGACGCGGTCGAGCAGGAAATGATGAACCCCGGTGGTGGCGGCGAAAGCAAGGCGGCCTGATCCGATGACCTCACCGACCAACAACAACGTCTACACGTTCGACCGCAAGCTTCTTGCTCGCATGACCGGAGCGCTTGGCGACAACAAGACGATCGGCAAGCTGTGCAGCGATCTCGGCCATGTGTTTGCCGAATTCTTGCCCGACATCTTCCAGAACGAGACCGGGCTGGATATCGACATCGGCTATGCCGGCTTCGATACCGGCCTGAAGAGCGAACTGATCGCCAATCTCGGCAATGGTGTTGCGCTGTGCGATACGTCGCTGCGCAACTGGTGCCCCGATTTCGTCATCAGCTGCGACAGCCCTGTCATCATCACGCTGATGGAAATCCTTTTGGGTGCGCCGTCCAATGCCATCGAGGAGCCGAAGCCCCGGTCGCTGTCGAATATCGAACTCGACGTGGCCACGATGATCTTCGAAAAGATCGCCGATGTGTTGAAATCCGCAGTGAGCGTGGCCGGCAGTTTCGAGCCTGTCGCCGGGCGTCCCTACAATGCCAGCCAGCGCCCGGCGCCGGACCCGGATGTGGCCGACGTCTACGTCGCCTGCATCAATGTGACGATGGGTCTGGGGCCGGTGCTCTCGACCTTCTCGATCATCGTGCCGCAGCAGACGCTTTTGAAGACCGCCGTCGTGTTTCCGAAGGGCATGGGCCAGGGCCGCAAGGCCAAGGGCGCCTGGGGCGAACAGCTTGAGCAGCAGGTCCGCCGCTCGACGGTCTGCCTTGAAGCGCGCATCAAGCTGCAGAGCCTGACGCTGGACAGCATCAGCCGCCTTCAGCCCGGCGATGTCATTCCGTTTCTCGATACCAAGGATGTGCGCGTCGAGATCAACGCCAACGGCCGCGACCTCTATATCTGCGAATTCGGGCGGTCCGGCGCAAAATACACCGTGCGGGTCAAGGATACGCACGGTTCGGAGAGCGACATTCTCCACCACCTGATGAGTTAAAAAGTCCCTGCCTTACCCGGCAACATGGTTGGGGCAAGTTTCAACTGGAATAGTTTGCACATGGCACCGAAGAAAGCACCAATAGAAGACCAGGCGATCTTAAGCGGCGGCGATGCCGAGCTTGATCAGGCCATCGACGATCTGCGTGGCGTCCTGCAAAGCGATGCCACGGGGACAGTGCCAGCTACCGATTTCGGCATGGATTTCGCGGCAACCTCGGCAGCCGGGGAAATGTCGGATTTCGGCAGCTCCTTTTCAGCCGAAACCGATCTGAGCAGCTTCGGCGGCGATTTTAGCGCCAACAGCTTTGCCGACCTTGACCAGGCGTCTGCGGCACCTGCCTTCGACGCCGGTTCGTTCGGGGCAAAAGCATTCGGCGGCGACGCGTTCGAAGATCAGGCCGCCGGTGAACCCGGCAGCGGCATGACGGCCAATCTCGATCTGATCATGGATATCCCGATCGATGTCCAGATCGTTCTCGGCACCAGCCGCATGCAGGTCTCCGGCCTGATGAACCTGACGGAAGGTGCGACGATCGCGCTCGACCGCCGGATCGGCGAACCGGTGGAGATCGTCGTCAACGGCCGGGTGATCGGCCGTGGCGAAATCACCGTTCTCGACGAAGATGAAACGCGTTTCGGTGTGAAACTCATCGAAATCAAGGGTACCAGTAAAGTTTGAACCCGGTTAGGGTCATAAGGATCAATCCATGATGGATTTCGACAATTTCGAGGCTTCGGCGCCCACAAGGCCCCTCACCCAAATGGACAAGGCGGCTGCGGTTCTCCTTGCTATGGGCAAGCCGATTGCCGGCAAGTTGTTGAAATTCTTCACGCAGAGCGAATTGCAGGGCATTATCGCCTCGGCCCAGTCGCTCCGCTCCATTCCCCCGCACGAGCTGGAAATCCTGGTCAACGAGTTCGAGGACCTGTTCACCGAAGGTGCCGGCCTGATGGACAATGCCAAGGCTATCGAGGGTATCCTCGAAGAAGGCCTGACGCCGGACGAGGTTGACGGCCTGCTTGGCCGCCGCACCGCGTTTGCCGCCTATGAGGCCAATATCTGGGACCGGCTGCAGGATTCCGACCCGATTTTCGTCGCCCAGAGCCTGGGCAAGGAACATGCGCAGACAATCGCCTATGTGCTGTCGATGATGCCATCGACCTTTGGCGCCAAGGTCCTGCTGCAGTTGCCGGAAAGCAACCGCGCCGACATCATCAACCGCGCCGTCAACATGAAGAGCGTCAGCCCCAAGGCCGCGCAGATCATCGAGGCCCGCGTGGTCGAGATGATGCGCGAGATGGATGCGGAGAAGAACTCGGTCGGCTCGATCAAGATCGCCGAGGTCATGAACGAACTGGAAAAGACCCAGGTCGAGACGCTGCTTGCCTCGCTGGAATCGATCAGCACCGAATCGGTCAAGAAGGTCCGCCCGAAGATCTTCCTGTTCGACGACGTTCTCTACATGCCGCAGCGCAGCCGCGTTCAGCTGTTCAACGACGTCTCGGGCGACATCATCACCATGGCGTTGCGCGGATCCGGCATGGAACTGCGCGAATCGGTTCTCGCCTCGATCGGCGCGCGTCAGCGCCGCATGATCGAATCGGATCTTGCTGCCGGCGATGTCGGCATCAATCCGCGCGATATTGCCATTGCCCGCCGCTCGATCACCCAGGAAGCCATCCGGCTTGCCGCAAGCGGCCAGATCGAACTGAAGGAAAAGGAAGCCGTGGCCGCCTGACGGCGCACTCTCCTCTCTTCACCGCCAAAGCCTATGTGAAGCCCTTCAATCCATCCCGGTTGAGGGGCTTTTTGGCATGGGCTCTGCTTCAACGCCCTAGTTTCTGTGAAGCATCGGGTTCCCGCGCATATCTTCCTTGCATGCCCTCCTGCCCCGGCTCACAACAGGTCTGACAGCAATCATTGCTGCCGCAGATGCAAGAGGCCTTCATCCGATGTCGGACGATCAGGACAAAGACAGCAAAACCGAATCGCCGACCGAGAAGAAAATGACCGACGCCATGGAGAAGGGCAACACGCCCTTTTCGCGCGAAGTCACCATGTTCGCCTCAGTCGTCGCCATCTATATTTTCGTGGTTTTCTTCCTGCCGACTGGCTTTGCCACGGTCGCTGAATCGCTGAAGGATATTTTCGAGCAACCGGAGGCCTGGCGCATCAATACATCGACCGATGTGGTCGCGCTGATATCACACCTCTTCTGGAAGGCTGGCACGCTGCTCATTCCGTTTTTCGTGCTGCTGATCGTCTTCGGGATCGGATCGTCCATCCTGCAGAACCTGCCGAGCCCGGTGCTGGACCGGGTCGCGCCGAAAATGAACCGGATTTCGCCGGTCGGCGGGTTCAAGCGCATCTACGGCATCCAGGGCATCGTCGAGTTCGCCAAGGCTTTTGCCAAGGTGGCCGTCGTGTCGCTGATCATCGTGCTGGTGCTCTGGAACGATTATTACGCCACGCTTGATTCGATGTTTTCAGACCCTTTGACGATCTTTGCGACGATGTCGAAGGACTTCAACCAGATCATGATCGTCATCCTGATCGCGACGGCCGTCATTGCCATCGCCGATTTTTTCTGGACGCGGCATCATTGGTATACCGAGCTGATGATGACGAAGCAGGAGGTCAAGGAAGAACTCAAACAGTCCCAGGGCGACCCGATCATCCGTGCAAGATTGCGTTCCATTGCGCGCGACAGGGCCCGCAGGCGCATGATTACTGCGGTTCCGCGCGCCACGCTCGTGATTGCAAACCCGACGCACTATGCCGTTGCGCTGCGTTATGTGCGCGAAGAAGGCGATGCACCTGTGGTCGTTGCCAAGGGGCAGGACCTTGTCGCGCTGAAGATTCGCGAGATGGCGGAGCAAAACGGCATTCCCGTTTTCGAAGACCCGCCGCTTGCACGCTCAATGTTTGCGCAAGTCTCGGTGGATAGTGTGATTCCACCGGTGTTTTACAAGGCAGTCGCCGAACTCATTCACCGGATCTATGCAACGCAGCCGAAACGGATGACGTGATCCCAATGAAAAAATGCGAATATTCGGACCAACGCGAAAAAATAGTAGCCGATGCGATCCGCCCAGTTGCGACGGAATTGCGGCTGATCGATGCCGCCGACTTTATCGCAATGCTGCGCTTTGAATCGCATGGGAGCCTCGCGGACCTGGTATCGTCGGCCGCAGAACTCTATTTTCTTCCCGGTACGGTGAATTTCGGCATCGGCGGCAACTATTCCCTGGACTGGGGGACGGAGCCGGAAATCACGCTTGATCTCGAATTGAAGCCTGATGGCGTCACCGTCTATGCGCAGCTGGCGCTCGGCAAGGACTCAGCTGGCCTTGAGATCAACCATATCGCGTTTCAAAGCCCGTCCAGCGATCCGGACGAGAATACGGCGTTCCTGGCGGAAAGCCTCAACGCAGCGAAATTTGTCAAATCCTACCCGGCAGGCCTTGCAGGTTAATCCTGCGGCCATTTGCCGATCCGGGCCATGACGGCCCAACACTCCCAATCAGCTGATATAACCGAGACGAATGGCCTTGGCGATCGCCTGGATTCTGTTGACCGAATCCAGCTTGGTTGTCGCGGCCCCGAGATAGGCGTTGACCGTATGAACCGACAGCCCCATCTTCTCGGCGATTTCCTCGCTGATATAGCCGTCGCCGGCCATTTGCAGGCAGCCGATCTCACGGTCGCTCAAGGATTCCGACGGCAGCATGCGCCGTTCGTCGGCGGCCAGAAGATCGGTCATGACCTGGCAGCTGCGCCCATGCAGATCGATGATCACCTCGCTCGCCACATCGATATAGCTGCCCATGAAGACAACATAGCCATTGCCCTGGGCGCCGAGCCGGACAGGCAGGGCCATGCCGGAATAGGGCAGGATGCGGGCGGAAAGCCGCTGGGTGAAGCGGGCAAAATCCGGCGTTTCCGCCGCCTGATGCTCGCCCGTGCCGTTCCACAGAAGCGGAAGCAGGGACGCATCGAGATGCGCCAGCATCTCGCCACCATAGGCCGACACCAGCTCATGGGCCGCAGCCTCGCTGCCCGCACCCCAATTGTCGAGGACGCAGCTGAGCTTGCGGGTTGCCGGAAGGCCGTTTCCGTTCAGCCGCAGCACGGCGAAATTCTTGGCGTTGACCTGCTTTTGCATCGTCTGCAGCCGCGCCACGAGCGTTGCTGCCTTTGACGCCCGCGCCTGCAGCCTGCCGGTCTTTGGATCGTCGCCTGGGCGCGGATGCGGGAGGAAATAGGTCATGACCGGCCTCCTAGACGAGATTGTTGCGAACGGCGTAAGCAATGGCTTCGGAGCGTGTCTTCGTCGCCGTCTTGCGCATCACGCTGGTGATGTAGTTGTTGATCGTGTTGCGCGAGATCCCGAGGATGACGGCGATTTCGTCGCTGGTCTTGCCTTCGGCAATCCAGAACAGGCATTCGAGCTCGCGTTCCGTCAGCTCGAAATCACGATCGGTGCGCGCGCCGCGTTCGGTGGTGAAGCTGGCAAAATAACCGGTGAGCAGGCCGACATCCCGCAGGCTTTCCTGCGACAGGATCACATCCTGCGGGAAGAGCAGCATCAAGGACAGCCGGGCACGCCCGACATTGAAGGTGATGGCGCAATATTCGCGGCTGATGCCACGGCTGATGTCGATATCGTCGGGTAGGCTCATGAACACCGGCTGCATCACCGACAGGCATTTCTCCATCTCGTTGGTCTTTGAGTGGAGCTGCGACATCACCTTGCCGAGCCGCTTGACGACATCGAACGGCCAGTCCGAACATACGACGAAATCCAGACCTTCATCCTGGGAGAGATCATACCGCGCCAGCAGATAGTGGGTGGCTCCGACATAATCCGTCAGGGCTGCAAGCCCCTTGCTCAGATTGCCGCGCTCGGCAAATTCGCCCAGCCTGCGAATGAGCTGCTCCTTGGAAGGAGCCCGCCCGGCGCCGCGCATGACCGATCCTGGCAATGACCAAGCCGTAACGTCTTTCTGTAGAGCATCCATGACATTACCCCCGTGATGGATTCGTCCGTGCTCATCAAGCGCTTTCACCGCCGCCGGCAACCGTGTCGAAGCGTCCGCATTCTTCAACACACGCGAATCAGTACGCGAATCACTACATAAAATGTACATCGCCCCCTACAAAAAACTACTGCCCCCTTATCGGGATTTACTTTTTCGATTTTCCGTGAATCGATTCGTTCGCAAACAGGCGAAAAACGGGACACTTGTGACCATACGGAAAATTCTGTTCAATTATATTATTGTTATTGCTTATTTTTATTTGAATTTATGGAGCGGTAAAAGACCTTTTCTCCGGAAACAAACGGCATAAGGTGTTCAATAATGTGCTAAAATAGCCAAACAAATCACCGCCGATTGAATCGGTGCCTTTTGTCAAGTTTTTCCTTTTGTTATTTGTTTCAGGCGCTGTTGCGAAAATACACCAACGAAATGCACCGTTTAAATTTGAGAACAAAACATAAACCAAAGCAATGCCGAACATAAATGCCTTATAATATTTTAATCAAACTGAATTACTACTGACGCGGAGAATCAATACCTGAGCAGGTGCACGCAAAACGCCAGACAAGCGCGCTTTTCCCCAGAGAAAAATTAACGGTTTGTTAAATATAACGAATCGCGAAGCGTCGGGTTACATCGCCGGAGCCGCACCCGATTCTTGCAACCTTGCACACGCAGGAAGGCAATACAGCAAAAGACGCTGCCTCTAGCTTTTTGGGAGGGAATGCTCTTGCGGGCTGCCGAGGGTGTGCAGAGAGGCGAGAGACACCCGCCTGTTCGCGTCCCGATAAAATTTTCTCGGTGAACCGACGAAATACGTTTGGCCGCCGATCGTCTCAACGGAAAAACCCGCCGGGTGGGCGGGTTTTGCTGTGGTGGCTGGGATGCGTTTTCAGGCTGCTTTGTCGGCGACCCATTTGCGCAGGATCTTGGCAGCGCGCTCTTCGCTGATTTCGACCATGCGGGCGAGCCTGCGTTCAGGACCTTCCTTGACGCGCCGGTTGAAGCCGCCCTCGCTGTCGTCGCCGAGGCTGAGCAGGTCGTCGGTGCTGTCGAAGCCGAAGTCGGAACCGAAGCCTTCCATCAAGGCGCCGCCGGCACCGCCATTTGCGGCAGGCGAGAAGTCGGGCAGTTCAAGGCCAACCGGTTCATTGTCATTGAGCGCCACACCCGGGCCGCCGAGGCCCAGCGACCGGGCCAGGGGACGCATGCCCATCCAGACCACCAGGAAGGCAACCACGATGAAGGCGAGCGCATTGATGATGCCGCCGAGATTGCGCGTGAGCGTTTCCATGATGCCGGGGCCGGCGACCGCTTCATCGAGGAGCTGGGTGTTGACGAAATCCATCGCTGTCAGCGTGATCATGTCGCCGCGTGCCGGATCAAGGCCAACGGCCGAGGCGACGATCTTCTGCATTTCCTGGATATAGGCGTCGATCTTCGGCTGGTCGGCGCCTTCGCCGATCATGGCGGCGATGCGGCCGCGATTGACCACGACGGCGACCGAGAGCTTTTCGAGCGTATAGCTGTTCTTGACGGTGGCGACGGTCTTCGAGTTGATCTCGTAGTTGGTCTGCTCTTCCTTCTTTTCGGTCTGGTCGTTTGACTGAGGGCCTGCAGCCCCGCCTGTTGGCGCTGCCTGCGGCACGTTCTGCTGAACCGTGGCCGCATTATCGGCCTGCTGCTGGCTGGATTTCTGCTCTTCCTTGGTCACGCGGGTGGAGCGCTCGACGCGCGATTCCGGATCGAAGACCGTTTCCTGGATCTGCTGGGTATCGGTGTTCAGCTTGGCGGTGACGCTGGAGCGGAAATTGTCCATGCCAAGGAAAGGTGTCAGCGCCTTGTCGATATTGTTTTCGACTTCCTTCTGGACGTTCTGGATGATGCCGAGCGACTGGTTCATGGCGCTGTTGGCCGGATCGTCGCCGGAGGCCAGGAGCTGGCCGGTGGAATCGAGGATCGTCACGTCGTCGATGCCAAGCCCCGGAACGGACGACGCCACCAGATGGCGGATCGAGGCTGCGGCATTGCGGCCGATATTGGCGCTGGCGCGGATCATCACCGATGCCGTTGGGTTCTGCTCGGCTTTTCTGAAGCTGCCGCGATCGGCCATGACGATGTGGACGCGGGCAGCGGAAATTCCGGAAATCTGCTGGATGGTGCGGGCGATCTCGCCTTCAAGAGCACGGACGCGGGTGACTTCCTGCATGAAGGAGGTGAGGCCGAGCGAACCGACATTGTCGAACAGTTCGTAGCCGGCATTGGCACTGTTGGGCAGGCCGCGCTCGGCGAGATAGAGCCTTGCCTTGCCGGTCATTCCAACGGGAACCTGGATGCTTGCGCCGTCGGTTCCGGTTTCAAAGTTGATGTTGGCTTCGGCAAGAGCAACACTGACCTGATTGAGGTCGTTGCTTTCAAGGCCGACATAGAGCGTTTCAAAGGAGGGCTTGTTGACGTAGAGCCCGGCAGCGAGAACGATCGCAACCGCAACGACACCGGCTGAGATCAGCGCGATAATCTTGCCTTGCCCCAGACCGGCCAGGTTCTTCGTGACCGATGAAAGTTGATCCAACAGATTCATTCTGTTTCCGCACCCAGTGGCGCATGTTCCGTTCAGACAACATCGCCTGGGGAGTGAACATGAGCAGATCCAAACATTCGGGTTTCTGACGGATTTGACACATGCGCTTCGTCACATCACGCGCAAATCGACCAGTCCCGATTGGCACACTAGAAAACGAAACTTGCGCGAACTTGTCTTGAAGCTGTCCTCCCTTGACGTGCTGGCCCTGTTTCCGGCTTTACGGACCACGCAAAAAACGGGGCCATCTTTCGACGGCCCCGCTGGATATTCCGGTATTTATCAGCGGATTAGAGAGTGCGGTCCGTATAACGGGCCCGGTCCGCATCGATTTCAGCCTGGGAATAGGGCTTGGACGTGTCATCGAAGCTCGTCCAACCCTGACCTTCATAGGCAGTCCGGCGCGCCGGTACATCCACCCAGTTCGAGCGCTTCAAGATCGCTTCGGCTTCTGCGGCGCGCGATTCGTCCACCTTGGCCGTCACCAGCGTGCCGCCACGGCGCACACCTTCAGCATAGACATGCGCATCGCGCTCATCGACGCCGGAATCCGTCAGCGCCCCGATGATACCGCCAGCGGCACCGCCGACCACGGCACCGGCAACTGCGCCAGCTGCCGTTGCAGCAAGCCAGCCTGCGGCGACGACGGGGCCAACGCCCGGGATCGCCATGATGCCAAGGCCGGTCAACAGGCCACCGACACCACCGACGGCGGCACCAATGCCGGCACCTGTGCCTGCGTCTTCGGCGACATCATTGTCACCCTTGTGGCGGCCATCGGCGTTGTTGGAAACAATGCTGATATCGCTATCGGAAATGCCGGCAGCCTTCAGCTGATCAACAGCGGCAGTGGCATCGGAATAGTCATCGAACAGTCCGGTTACGGTCTTTGTCATGGTGTTTCTCCGTGTGTTTATGTGTGGTTTATATGGTTCGCGGCGCTTACTTGGCGACGATATTGCCCTGGTAATCCAGGGAGACCATCACCGGCTTGCCGTCCTTGGTGGCCTTCGCCTGCCAGACGCCCTTGTCATCAAGCTTCAGCTCGGTCACGTCTGCATATCCGCCTTCAACGATACGGTCCTTGGCCTGGCCTTCGGTGAAGCTGTTGGCGCCTTCAACCGGTGCCGTCGTGTTCTGCTCGGAAGGCGTTGCAACTGCCGGCGTGTCGCCATCGGGATTAGCTGGCGGCGTTGCTGTCTGAGCGAAAACGGACGATGCGGACAGGGCGACGATCGCCGATGCGATGATAAACTTGTTCATTTGGTTCTCCTTGGGATGCTGAAGTGATCCTCGGCCAGACAACCATCCAAGGACCATTAAGTTCCCTCGTCTTTTGACAATTTGGCAGAAAAAACTGTAATGATTCCGCTACATTAGTGATCTGCGGCGCAAATCTTCCTGACGAATTCTACGCCCGTCCGGGACCTCGGAAACCGGCCGCGATTGCCTGAAATGCCGGGCCTGGCGCCACGATGGACGCCGCTGTAAGGCTTGGAGGATCGGGGGTTTTGCAGAGTAGCGAGCACAGAGTGCTCATGGCGCAAAACGGCCGGAGTTGAGACCGGCTAAAAAACAAAACCGCCGCTCACGACGTCTGTCGAGGCGGCGGTTAAATAACGCAGGGAAAGATTTGCTGTTTTCTAAAAAGCCTCAAAATCTCCGGCGGCTTCGGTCAGCGGCTGGGAGTGGCCGTGACGGAGCATGCCGTTGCCGAGCGATTTCTGCATATCGGCAAGCTTGACCAGATTGAGCGCCGTCGTCACATCGACCAGCCAGGATTGCGGGATGGCCGCCGTGACCGTGTCGATAAACTCCGCCAGGCCGCGTGTCTTCTGGACGGCCAGGTCGATGCCCTGCAGGACCTTGATCCGGTCCGGCGATTCCAGCACGGCCTCGCCATGGATATCGCTGAGCATCGGTTCGATCCGCTCGATGAGGTAAGCCACATCATAGAGTTCCGAGACGATGCGCATCATCACATCCGGAAGCGCCTCATCGACGTGAGGCATATGGCTCTTCATTTCAGTCAGCATTACACGCCCTCACGCTGGCAACAAACTCCGTCCGGGCCCACCGGACAGCACCGCTCAACACCTTGCCAAAGCCCACTCCGGTCTGTTCCGGAAGGCGGCTGAGGCGCTAGAAAAACTCGATCGCATTATCCACCGGCTTCGGCACCGGTCTTGGACGCTGTTCCTGAGCCACGGCCTTCTGCGCTTCCACGCCCGTCAGCGCATATTGCCGGGCACGGCCGCTCAGCGGCCAATATTCGAGCTTGCGCCCATGATCGCCGCCGGTGCTTTCGCCAACCACCTGGATGCCCTCGTCCATCAGGAACTGGCGGGCAAACAGCGCATTCTGCTCGCCGACATTGGAAAAGCGCGCGATCGTCTTGGCACCGCCAAAGATTTTCGCCTCCAGCCGATCGCGGCGGGCCCCCTTCTTCAGGAGCCCGTTGATCAGCAATTCCATCAGATGCACGCCATAGCGCGTCGCATCGCCGCCAGACGAAATCGCATCCGCCGAACCCGGCAGGAGGAAATGGTTCATGCCACCGACGCCCGCGACCGGATCGCGCATGCAGGCAGCCACGCAGGAGCCGAGGATGGTTGAAAGCACCACATCGGGATCGCTGACCACCTTCCATTCGCCCTGGATGACATGCACACGCCTGGTCGCAGCCTCGTTGATCATTTCAATGCCCCAAATACGGCTTCGATTGCAGCTTTCATCTTTTCGATGGTGAAAGGCTTGGCGAGCACGTTGTTGGCTCCGAGCGCCGCAGCCTTGGTCACCAATGCACGGTCGCCCTGGGCCGTCAGCATGATGAAGGCGGCTTTCTTGGTGGCCGGATTGTTGCGCACGGCAGCAAGCAGGCCAAGGCCATCCATCTTGGGCATGTTGAAATCGGAAATCACCAGGTGATGCGGCTGCGCCGCCATGATCTTGGCCCCCTGCTCGCCATCACCGGCAACGGTGATCTGCTTGAAACCAAGCTGTTGCAGGGCATCGCCCAGCAAGAGGCGGCTGGTGACCTGATCATCGACGATCAGAACTTTGATTTTTTCCGCTAGGGACATTTATTCGCTTCCTTCTCTTCGGGCGGCAGTGCTTTTCAGGACTTCTTCCCCGATTGAGCCGAGGGGGAGTTGTGTTTCGACGGCACCTAGTTCGTAGGCAACCCTCGGCATTCCATAGACAACGCAGGTCTTTTCATTCTGACCGAATGTGCGGGCACCTGCGTGGCGCATTTTCAAGAGACCGGATGCGCCATCGCGGCCCATCCCGGTGAGGATCACACCGACGGCATTGCGGCCGGCAAGTTCGGCCACGGAATCAAACAGCACATCGACGGACGGGCGATGGCCGTTGACCGGTTCGCGGTCGAGCAGGCGGCAGCTGGGCGACGCCGGGTTGACCACCTGTAGATGGCGCTCGCCCCCTGGCGCCAGATAGATCTTGCCGATCTCCAGCCGCGCCCCATCCGTTGCTTCCGCGACCGTTGGCGCGCAGATGCGGTTGAGGCGTTCGGCAAAGCTCTTAGTGAAAGTGTGCGGCATATGCTGCGTGATCACCGTCGGCGGGCAATTGGCCGGGAATTTCTGCAAGACAGCGATCAGGGCCTCGACGCCGCCGGTGGACGATCCGATCGCGATGATCTTGCGGCCTGCCCGGTAATCGGAAGCCGTATTGGCATTGGCAGCGCTGGGGGCCGCGACCTTGTTGCTCGAAATGATGAACTTGCGCTGCGAGCGGGCGGCCGCCTTCACCTTTTCAGCGAGATCGCGGAACGGATGGGGATCTCCGGGCAGCGGCTTGCCGACGCAATCGAAAGCACCGATTTCCAGCGCTGCCAGCGAGGCTTCCGCGCCCTTGTGCGTCAGGGTCGAGACCATGATCACCGGCATGGGGCGCAGGCGCATGATCTTTTCGAGGAAATCCAGCCCGTTCATGTTGGGCATCTCGATATCGAGCGTGATGACGTCGGGATCGAGATCCTTGATCGCCTGGCGCGCCTGCATGGCGTCGGCTGCCTGGCCGATGACCTTGACTTCGGGGTCGCTGCTCAAAATGGCCGTGATCAGCCCGCGCATCGTGGCTGAATCGTCAACGACAAGAACGCGCGCAACACTCACGAGCGGCCTCCCTGTGGCTTGCCGGTATAGCGATAGGTGGTGATGCCGATATTGTCGAAGACCGTTTTGGCATCGCCCGAGACGCGTTCGGAATGGCCGATATAGAGATGGCCCTTGGGGTTGAGCATGCCGGCAAAGCGCGACCAAATCTTCATCTGGGTCGGCTCGTCGAAATAGATGACGACGTTGCGGCAGAAGATCACGTCGAACTGGCCCTTGAACGGCCACTGAGCCATCAGGTTGAGTTCATTGAAAGTGATGAGCCGCTTCACCCGGTCATCGACCTGCCATTTCTGGCGGCCGTTGACCGCGGATTCGATGAACCATTGCTTGCGCATCGCCGGGCTGACGGTTTCAAGCGCAGTCGCGTCATAGGAGCCGGCCCTTGCCAGCGCCAGGATCTTCGGGTCGATATCGGTGGCAAGGATGCGGAAATCGTAATCGGCCGCATTCGGCAGCATCGACAGGACCGTGAGCGCGATCGAATAGGGCTCCTGACCGTCCGAGCAGGCCGCAGACCAGATGCGCACCCGGCCGCCATTCTTCGCGCGGGCGATAAGTTCCGGCAGGACGTCGGTTTTCAGATGTTCGAAATGATGGTTCTCGCGGAAGAAGCGGGTGAAATTCGTGGTCAGATGCGAGAGCATATCGCGGCGTTCGGCAGCACCGGCCGGCGAGGAGACCAGCTGGCAATATTCGCGAAAGCCCTTCAGGCCGATATTGCGGATATGCTTGGAAAGCCTGGAGTAGACGAGCGAAGCCTTGGATTCGTTGAGATAGATGCCGGCATCTGCATAAATCATGGCAGCGATCTCCACGAGGTCGCGGCGGGTCAGCGGATATTCTCCGCTTGCCAGGCACTCGTCCGGAGGCAGCTTGCTGTCAAAGGCGGCTGGCATGCTCATGCAGCTTCACTTTCGGTATGAGGAAACACGGCTTCCAGTTCGATCAGGCAGATCATCCGCCCTTCGATCGCCAGGATGCCGCGGGCAAATGTCCGCTCGAACTCGGACGTCATATCCGGCGTCGGCTGGATATCCTCGTCCTTGATCGTCAGGATGTCGGAGACCGCCTCGACGAGGAGGCCGACGACCCTGTTCTTGACCTGCGTCACGATAATGACATGGCGCACCGTCGGCTCGGCCGGCTTCATGCCGAGGCGCGCCGACAGATCGATGATCGGCAGCACCGCGCCGCGCAGGTTGATGACGCCTAAAACATATTGTGGCGCATGCGGCATCGGCGTCGCCGGCGTCCAGCCGCGGATTTCCCGCACGGACATGACGTTGACGCAGAATTCCTGGTTTCCGATACGGAACGCGATCAACTCGCGCCTGCCATTGGAAAGATTTGTGGCCAGATACGTCATAGTCCTACCCTGCGGCGGCCAGCGATGATTCGAGTTGCAGGGACTGGCCGCGCGAGGCTGCAACGACAGCATCGACGTCCAGGATGAGAGCGACGCGGCCATCACCGAGAATGGTGGCGGCGGCAATGCCCGGCACGTGGGTATAGTTGGCCTCCAGGCTCTTGATGACGACCTGACGCTGGCCCTGGATGGCATCGACCATCAGGGCACGCTGGCCGCCGCCTTCGGATTCCACCAGAAGCGCCACGCCTTCGACCGGATTGGCCTGGGTTGCGCGGAAATTGAGGATGCGGCCGACATCAACCAGCGGGCAGAACGAGTTGCGGATCGAGATCAGCCGCTGCGTCGCACCGAAGGAATGGATCGCTGCCGCATCCGGCTGCAGGGTTTCGACGATTGCCGTCAAAGGCACGACCAGCGTCTGGCCGGCCACGGTAACGACCATGCCGTCGAGGACGGCCAGCGTCAGCGGCAGGCTCATGGTGAAGACGGAACCATGGCCGGGCTTCGACGAGATATTGATGCGGCCGCCGAGCGCCTGGATCGAGCGCTTGACGACGTCCATGCCGACGCCGCGTCCGGAAAGGTCGGAGACCTTGTCGGCGGTGGAGAAGCCGGCGTGGAAGATCAGGTTGTCGATTTCCTCGTCCGACAGGTTGGCATCGGCGGCGATCAGGTCGTTGTCGATCGCCTTCTGGCGGACCTTCTCGCGGTTGATGCCGGCGCCGTCGTCGGACAGTTCGATGACGATGCGGCCGGAGCGATGCTTGGCGGTTAGCTTGACCGTGCCTTCGGCATTCTTGCCGGCTGCAATGCGCTTTTCCGGCATTTCGAGGCCGTGATCGACCGCGTTGCGGATCATGTGGGTCAAAGGCTCGGCCAGCTTGTCGATGACCGTCTTGTCGACTTCGGTGTTTTCACCTTCGGTGACGAGGCGGACAGACTTGCCGGTAATATCTGCAATTTCCCGGACCGTGCGGGCCATGCGCTGGAACACCGGCTTGACCGGCTGCGCGCGGATCGCCATGACCGAATCCTGGATCTCGCGGGTCAGCTGCTGCAGCTCTTCCAGACCCATGTTGATCGAGGAGACGCCATTCGAATCGTTCTCGATAACGCTCTGCGACAGCATGGCCTGGTTGATGACGAGTTCGCCGACGAGGTTGATCAGCCGGTCCACACGATCGAGATCGACGCGGATGGTCGGGGCGGCGGCGGATGCGGCCTGCTGGGCATTGTTCTGGGCAGCCGCTGCGACGGCACCCTTGTCACCGGCTGCCGTTCGCGACGCGGTCGCGGCCATCTGGACGACGTTGGACGCGGCTTCGGCGGCGGCGACAGCCTGCTGCACGGCGGCGATCTGTTCTTCTTCCTCGACCACGCCAAGCGGCGCATCGGGCTCGTCATCGAGCGCGGAGAGATCGAACGGAACCGGCTGCATCGGCAGTTCGTCACCGCCATCGTCTGCGGCGGCGCCGGTGTCGAGCGCGGTGACCTCGAGGTCGCAGTCCCATTCGGCAAATTCGAACACCGAACGCACGGCGTCTTCGCCCTTGTCGGTCTTGATCGACGCCTTCCAGGAGAAATAGGCGGTTTCCGGATCCATCTGGTCGAGCGATGGCAGACTATCCATGTTGCAATGGATGCTCATTTCGCCCAGGCGCGAGAGATCGCGCAGGAGCAGCGTCGCCTCGTTGCCCTTGGTATAGAGTTCCGACTTCGGCTTGAAGACGATCTCATAGGACGGCAGATCGGCTGGTTCCTCGTCGTCACCGAAATCATCGAAGGAGAAGGCGACGGGAACGAAACCTTCGTCATTGACGGCTGGTGCGGCGGCGGCGGCAACCGGAGCTGCCTTCGGGACCGCTGCGACCGGAACGGCGGCAGGCGGCGCTTCGCCCTTGGCCAAAGCTTCCAGCTCGCGGATCAGCTGCGCCGAGCGTGCCTGATCGACACTGCCGCCGTCGCGCGCGACATTGGTCAAGTCGGCCAGCACATCGGCCGATTTCAGCATGACCTTCAGGACATCCTGGTTGGGTTCCAGCTTGTTGGAACGAACGCAATCAAGCGTGGTCTCGAACACGTGCGCGAAAGAGACCAGATCATCCAGCCCGAACGCTCCGGCACCACCCTTGATGGAGTGGACCGCACGGAAAACCGCATTCACCGTTTCCGGATCACGGTCGCCGTCATTGAGCCTCAGGAGACCGGATTCCAGTTCAGCGAGCTGCTCCTCGCATTCCTGAAAGAAAATCTCTTTGATTTCGTTCATATCCATGGGGGAAATCCTGGCGTTAGGCGGTTACGCGCTCGATGGCATCGATCAGCTTGGTCGGATCGAACGGCTTGACGATCCAGCCGGTTGCGCCTGCCTGGCGTGCACGGTTCTTCTTTTCCGCGTCGCTTTCGGTCGTCAGGACCAGGATCGGGATTGCCCGGAATTTCTCGTTTCTGCGCACGCCCTCGATGAAGCCGAAGCCATCGAGACGCGGCATATTGATGTCGGTGACGATGACATCCGGATTGGCGTCTTCCAGAACTTCCAGCCCCTCGATGCCGTCTTCCGCCTGGATCGTTTCGAAACCGGCATTGTTCAGCGTCACGAGAAGCATGTTCCGGATGGTTCTGGAATCATCGACGGTGAGAACTTTCTTTTTCATGTCTCAAATCTCCTTTGCCATCAGGTGGTCGATATTGACCCCGATGAGCTGTGTCGTTTTCGTAAATGCGTCCGACACCTTGGCGAAGGTGAAAGACTGATTATCCTCTTCCCAGCTTTTTGCCCCGGCCATCAGGACCTGAACGCAGAGCGCGCCGACACGCTCGACCGCAGATGCGTCGATCGCGACCGGGTTGCCGCGCAGAGCCATCAGCTTGCCGTGCAAAGCGCTGGCCTCGTTCAGATCGAGAACCGGCGCGAGGCTCAAACTTTTCCGGGCGGCTTTCTTGGCTGCCATCTCTACTTTCCTTGTCTGGCTGAGAGTAATTTACACGGATGGTTCGGCTGGCTTTCGGCGCGGCCATGCGCTCGCACGCGCTGCGCCTCGAGACCCGCCTGCCTTGGCCCCGCCTGCCTTAGCAATGTGTGTTTATGCCGGCTCTGCATCAGCGCGCCCACCCGGCAAGGCGGCCCTGAAGGCCGTGGATGTCATCGGCGCCGTCGCTGCTCTCATCCACAGCGTTACCCGGCCGGCCGGCTGGCGCCGGAATGGCGGGTGCCTGATAGGACGGTGCGAACGCGGTCTTGGGCGCCTGGCGCTGGACATGGAACTGGCGGATCGTCTGGCCGAGTTCGAGAATGACGCTGTGCAGGTCGGCGCAGGTTTCCCTGGCACCGGCGGCCTGATCGGCACTGTCGCCGATTTCGGCGCCGATCCGGCCGAGATCGGCGGTCGCGGACTGCAGACCGGTGACCTGCCCGGCCGTTTCCTCGGCAATGCCGGCGATGGCATCGTTGATGCCCCGCACCTGCTCGACAATATTGCTGATGGCATCCTGCGTGCGGCCGACGCGTTCGACGCCCGCCTCGACCTGGGATTTGGTGCTGGAGACCAGCTGCTTGATTTCCCGCGCGGCGTCGCCCGAGCGCTGCGCCAAAGCGCGGACTTCCTGGGCGACGACGGCAAAGCCACGGCCGCTTTCGCCGGCGCGCGCCGCCTCGATGCCGGCATTCAGCGCCAGAAGATTGGTCTGGAAGGCAATTTCATCGATAACGCCGATGATCTGGCCGATCTTTTCGGCGGACGCTTCGATATCGGCCATGGCGGATATGGCTTGTCCCGCAATCTCACCGCTCTTTTCGGCCGACTGCCGGGTCACAGCGACGCTCTTTTCGGCGGCCCGCGTCTGGCCGGCATTGTGCCGGACCCGGTCGACGATGGCACCGAGCGACATGACGGTCTCGCCGAGCACTTCGGACTGGTCCTTGGCGCGCTGGGCAAACTGCGCGGTCTGGCCGGTGAGATCGCGCGAGGAGGTTTCCATCGCCGTGGCGCGATCGGAAAGGCCGATAAACTCGTTCTGGATGACATCGAGCGCGCCGTTCAATTCCATGGCCAGCGGCTGATAGGCCGCAGGCACCTCGTTGGCGGTACGGACAGACAGATCACCCCGGCCAAGCGCCTGTGTGACGCCGCCAAACAGGGCAAGCGCCTCGGCCTCGCCCGCCTTGCGCTGTTCGGCAAGCTGGCGCTGGTGGCTGTGGCGCTGTTCGTTGAAGCGCAGGGAAACGGAAATTTCGGTATCGACAAAAACAGTGCGAACCAGAGCGGCGACGAGGTCGGTCAACTCCTTCCTGTTTGCCTTGCCGAGCGACAGCATCGCTTTCGGCCAGAACTGCTCGATCATCGCACCAATCAGGCGTTCGAGCACCACGGCATGACCGGCGATCTGCCAGCGCGGGTCGAGACCCATCTTGCTCTCAGTATCCGACAGAACCTTGACGCGCTCGGCGTAGAGACTGTCGAACCGGGCGTCGGTCAGCACGCTCCAATGTGATGCCTGCAGGTCGTGCAGCCTGTCGATCTGGCGGTCGCTGGTGAAATGGCGGGCGGCATCGGGGAAGGTCTGCAGGCGCTGGAACAGGTCGCGCAATGCCAGCTCGACCTCTGCACCCAGCGACTGGCGATGCTTGCGCAGAACGTCAGTCTGGTCTTCATCGAGCCCGGCAAAACGCAAGCGCTCCAGCAGACTGCCTGCCTGAGCCTTCCTGGTCTGATCTGGCGATGTTTCCTGCCTCACGCTTTTCCCCGGTCCGGTATTCGCTTCTGGAAACCCCATGGCTCTCAGAAATATTCTGTAGAAAATCAAACTCTTGCAGCATGTCCGCGCAGCGATGGGCGCACGGCGCATCCACTCGCCAACGGATGGTTTCCCAACGGATGGTTTCAAGGGGCGTTGCCCAAGCGTGCCGCCTTGCAAGACACACGTGGCAAAGGCCGCAATGCCGCCTCGCCACGGCGATCGGCCGCTGCGTTCCCTAGAAATATCCGGTGAAAGTGCATACCGGATCAGAACCGGTTCGTCGGTACGGCGTCATGCCTTGCGGGGAAGTAGATTTTCCCACTCCAACGTGTACGACCATGTTTATGGTTAATTCCTTGCTTGAAGGTTAACGGTTGATCGTCCGTATCTTCTTTCAATAAGATTGCGCGCATATTGCCTCGACCCGGCGCAACCTCCTATAAAATGGGGGTTTGCGGCGGCTGGAGAAACAACAGGTTTTCAATGGTAAAACTTGAGAGTTGATCTTGGCAGACCCCGCCATTAACTACTGCCTATTCTGACCGGCGTAAGCCATGCGCAAGCATAGCCGGACTAAGTGAAGCGGCATCATGATGATGACGTAGAAGGAACGGGCAATGATTGTTCTGGGACTAAGCGCTACGCTTATCGCCACCCTTACACTGGCAGCGGTCTCCATCCTCCTCAATATCGAGCATGACCGTAAGTCATTGAACGCCCGGATTTTCTAGGAAATAGTTGAACCGCACTTGCGCTGGCAAGCATTGACGCCTTGCAGGCGGCGCATGTTTGCGTGATCCGGCAGCGGCGGGAAAGCCGTGTCATTTATATGTGCCTGCGGCAAGATGATCCAGAGGCGCGGTTTACGGAGACTGTTGCCGGCGATCTTCAATGCGGAGCGGATGGCGCAGGCTTGGACGACAAAGCCTGAACGAGCTGCGCCCAGCGGGCCGCATAGGCCGCATAAGCTTGCGAAACCTCACCCTCGAATTCCACAGTATGCGCCTGCGCCCGGCTGCCGTCGCCAAGGCACGCGGCGCCCAGGCTGGTGCCGGTGGCGCTCTGGCTGCCGATCAGCACCGGACGCCCGGTTGCGGCTTTCAGCATGCGCAGATAGCTTGAATTGACCGCGAACGGACCCTCGACGACGACCTCGCCTTCGGCGCCGATCAGGTCCAGGGAACTCGCCGTCATCATCGCCAGGTGGAAGGAGACGACGGCAAGCCGTTGCGGGCCCGTGAGGGAACCCTCGTCACAGGTCCAGCGCGCGCTTGCATGCGGGAATGGCCCGGAGCCTTCGGGCACCGAGGGCAACAGCATCCACTGTGCGGCGGCAACCTGCGCCTCCATCTCTTCGGATACCTCGACCGTTGCGTCGGGGATCAGGGTCGAGAATGCCCGTCCGCCCATGAAACGAGCGGAGGGAACGGGATCGCCGAGCGCATTGACATTGATCAGCGTGTCGCGCGCCTCATCGAGCGCCACCTTGCGCGCGCCCATCGCCATCATCACCACCCAGGTGCCGGTGGATACGACAGAAAAGGGTGCCGCCCGCGTCAGCACATGCGGCAAGAGCGAGGAGTTGGAATCGTGGATACCGCAATAGACCGGCAGCCCCACCGGCAGGCTGGCATCCTGTGCGGCCTGCGGCGTCAAGCCGCCGAGAATATCGCTGGCGCGGCGCACCGGCGCAAACAGCGGACGCCAGCCACGGGCATCGACCATGGTGGAAAAGTCTGCCGTATAAGGATTCCACAGATCGGTATGGCAGCCGAGCGAGGTCAGTTCCGTCGAGCGAACGCCGGTCAGGCGGTAGGACCAGTATTGCGCATAGGTGAGGATACTGGCGACCTTAGCGAAAAGGTCGGGATAGGTCTGTTCCTGCCAGTAGATCTGGGCGCCGATATTCAGCCCCATCGGCAATCTGGCGGCACCGGTTTCGGCAAAGGGCGGGCGCACCTTTTCATAGGCTTCCGCCAGCGTGTCGGGGCCGGTGAATTCATAATCGAGCAGCGGCAGGGCAAGATCGCCGTTCTTGTCGAGCAGGACGGCGGTTGCGCCATGGGTGGTGACCGAGATCGCATCGAACGGTGTCTCTTCATACAGCGCAGCGAGGCTCTGCGTGATGAAGCGGTACAGGCGCTCGACGTCGAAATGCGGGTAGAGGCCTTCGGAGACGACGCTGTTTGCGGTCTTGCGCACGGCCGTTTCCTCGAACCGGTCGAGATCGACCAAAGCGACCTTGGCATTCGTCTTGCCGATATCGATGACAGCGATGGTTTTCATGGCATTACTTCATGTGAAAGACGGTTGTCAGCGGCACGGCGACAGGCTCGTTATCGGCCTTCACCTCCATGATATCAGCCATATGGGCCCACCATTTCTGCATCACCGGATGGTTCGGAAGATCGGCCATGGTGTGGTCATCGCGCCGCCAGAGAACGCCGAACAGAAGGCCGGTTTCCTCGTCGAGATGGATTGAATAGTCGGAAACACCGGCATCGGTCAGAAGTGCTGCCAGTTCCGGCCAGATCGCATCATGGCGGGCCTTGTATTCCCCGGCCATGCCCGGATTGAGCCGCATGCGGAACGCATATTTTTCCATGGGTATCCTCAATGCGCCCGGCGGCGGGCGCGCGACCACAGGATCGGCAATGCGATGACGGAAATCAACAGCACGCCGATGAAGATCGACATGACGATACCCGGCACGTTCAGGAGCCCGAAGCCGAAGGTGACCATGCCCATGATGAATGCGGCCAGCACCACGCCCGGAATGGTGCCGGAGCCGCCAAGGATGCTAACGCCGCCAAGCACCACCATCGTCACCACTTCCAGCTCGACGCCGAGCGCAATCGACGGGCGGGTGGAGCCGAGGCGCGAGGTCAGGCAGATCGAGGCGATGCCGGCCATCAGGCCCGTGAGCAGGAACAGGATGAACTTGACGCGGCCGACGCGGACGCCGGAAAACAGCGCTGCCGTCTGGTTGTTGCCGATGGCGTAGACGGCGCGGCCGAAATTGGTCTTGTGCAGCAGCACGCTGTAAATGATGGCGAAGAACACGAACAGCGCGAATTCGAACGAGAACACCCACCAGACATAGCCCTGGCCGAAATAGGCAAAACTCGCCGGATAGCCCGTATAGGCCTTATCCCCGAGGATGATGAAGGACAGGCCGCGAAACAGGCTCATCGTGCCAATCGTGACGACGATCGAGGGCAGGCCAAGCCCCGTGATCAAAAGGCCGTTGACCGCGCCGCAGACGAGACCGGTGCCAAGGCCGACGACGACGAGCATCGGCGTATCGGCGCCCATGGTGACGGCAAGCCCCATGGCTGTCGACGACAGGGCGATGATCGAGGCGACGGAGAGGTCGATCTCGCCGGAAATGATCACCAGCGCCATGGCAAAGGCGATCAGCGCCTTTTCAGTGAAATTGAATGTCGCGTCGGAGAGGTTCCAAGGATCGAGGAAATAGGGCGAGGCAAACGAGTTGATGGCAAAGATCAGGATCGCCACGACCAGCAGCAGGCTTTCCCAGCTCTTCAGCGCACGGCTGCCCCGGCTCTGCAGCCGGTCCGGAATGATCCTCGGTGAAAGATGCGTTTCCGCCATCAGACCGCCTCCGCTTTCTTCAAAATGACACGGCCCTTGCGCTTCTCGGTCCGGGCATTGACCGCGACCGCGATGATGATCACCGTTCCGGAAATCGCCAGCTGGGTAAAGGGCGAGATATTGATGACCGGCAGCGCATTCTTGATGACCCCGAGAAACAGGCTGCCGAGCACGGCACCGCCAACGGAACCGATGCCACCGGCAATCGAGATGCCGCCGATGACGCAGGCCGCGATGATATCGAGTTCGAAGCCGGCGGCGATATCGACATAGGCGACCGCATAGCGTGACACCCAGAGATATCCGGAAAGCCCGGCAAGACCGCCCGACAGGCAATAGGCGAAGAACCGCGTGCGGCCGACATCGATGCCGGCGTAGACGGCGGCATGCGGATTTCCACCGACGGCAAAGAAGGCGCGGCCGACCGGCGTGCGCGTCATCAGGATATAGACGGTGGCGATGGCGAGAACCGAAAGCCAGGACAGGACCGGAAAGCCGATGAGCGGCGCGCGCGGCAGGGCCTTGAACGCATCGCTCATCTGATGGGCATTGATCCAGGCGCCCTTGCTCAAGAGAAAGATCGTGCCCCGGAATATGGTCAGCGTGCCGAGCGTCACGACGATCGGCGGAATGTCGAGCTTCCAGACCAGCAGGCCGTTGATCGAGCCGAGTGCGGCGCCGAGCGCGACCACGGCGAGGATGACCAGCGGGATCGGTATGCCCGGAAAGGCGGCATTGACCATTGCCGCGACCATGCCTGACAACGCCAGATTGGCGGCCATCGACAGATCGATGCAGCGCGTCAGGATGACCGCCATCTGGCCGAGCGCCAGGATGATGAGGATCGAGGTGTCATTATAGACGCGCGCCAGATTGGCGGGGGCCACGAAACCCGGGAAGCGCAGCGCGATCAGGAAGACCAGTGCGATGATGGCGATGACCAGAAGGATTTCGCGGTTCTTCAGCAGCTTTGCCATTATGCGGCCTCCCCGATGCCGGCGGCGGCCCGGACCAGCTTTTCCGCCGTCAGCTCGGTGCGTTCGAAACGCCCGGCGATGCGGCCTTCGCGCATGACGATGACGCGGTCGGCCATGCCCATGATTTCGGGGATTTCGGAGGAGACCATGATGACGCTCAACCCCTGCCCTGCCAGCTCGCTCATGAAGGCATGCACCGCAGCCTTGGAGCCGATATCGATGCCCTTGGTCGGCTCATCCAGAATGATCACCTTCGGCTGCGTCGCCAGCCATTTGGCGATGACAACCTTCTGCTGGTTGCCGCCCGACAGCGTGCCGACATCCTGATCGAGCGAGGCGGCGCGCAGGTCGAGGCGCTGCGTATATTCGCGCGCCAGGGCAAATTCATTGGCAAGCTTGAGGAAGCCGGAGCGGGATGTTTTCTGCAGCGAGGGCAGCGTGACGTTCTGGAAGATCGGCAGGCCGATAATGGCGCCCTGACGGCCGCGCTCTTCCGGCACATAGACGATACCGGCCTCGATCGCTTCGGCCGGAGAGCGGATGACGAGGACGTCGCCATTCAACTTGATCGCCCCGGCTGATGGCCTTGTGATGCCGATCAGCGACTGCATGAATTCGGAACGGCCGGCACCGATCAGCCCGTAGAAGCCGAGGATTTCGCCGCGCCGCAGTTCGAAATTGATGTCTTCAAATTCGGTCGGATGGCGATAGCCCGAAACCGTCAGGACCGGCTCGCCGATGGCAACATCGACCTTGGGGAAGACCTGGCCGACATCGCGGCCGACCATCATCTTGACCAGCTGATCCTGGTTCACATCGGCAATCAGCCCCTCGCCAACCATGCCGCCATCGCGACACACGGTGTAGCGGTCGGCGATGCGGAAGATCTCATCGAACTTGTGGCTGATGAACAGGATCGCCTTGCCATCCGCCTTCAGCCGGTCGATCAGCTCATAAAGCTCGTGGATTTCCTTGTGCGACAGGGCCGCCGTCGGCTCATCCATGATCACGACGCTGGCATCGATCGACAGGGCGCGGGCAATCGCCACCATATGCTTGTTGGCGATGCCGAGATCGCGCAGCCGGATGGTCGGATCGATGTTTGCGCCGACGCGGGCGAGCAGGTCTCGGGCATTATTGTTGAGTTTCGTCCAGTCGATCAGGCCGAAACGGCCGCGTGGAGCGTGGCCGAGAAAGATGTTTTCAGCGACCGACAATTCGTCGAACAGCACCGTTTCCTGATGGATGGCGGTGACGCCGGCATGGGCCGCAGACAGGGCGGTGGGAAAATGGGTTTCTGTGCCAGCGACACGGATCGTGCCGCCGTCCGGCTGGTAGATGCCGGTGAGGATCTTGACGAGGGTCGACTTACCCGCACCATTTTCGCCGATCAGCGCCGTGACGGAACCGGGATAGAGAGCGAGCGAGACCCCGGACAGCGCTTTCACGCCCGGAAAGGACTTGGATATGCCCTCAAGAGCAACGGCGGGCTTCATCCGCGATGTGGTCGTTTCCTGCAGCAAGAGGCAATCCACCGTTTGGGTTTGATTGGAATAGCGGGGGCTCGGCGACCTCCCTCTTCTCCCCAGCAGGGATAAGGTGGCCCGAAGGGTCGGATGAGGGGGCCAGCGGCATCGTCAGCATATGCCGCACCACCCCCTCATCGCCTCGTTTCACTCGGCACTTCTCCCCGCTGGGGAGGAGAGAACCTTCAACTTAGAAGATCTTGGCGAACTCTTCGACGTTCTTGGCGTCATAGACGAACGGGTCGGCCATGGCGCCTTCGTTGTTGTCGTCGAGCTTGACGGTGCCCATGCGGCCCATCTTCAGTTCGGCGCCCGGCTTTGCTTCGGCGCCGCCGATCAGGTCATAGGCGATCATGGTGGCGGAATAGCCGAGGTCGATCGGGTTCCAGATGGCGAAGGACTTCGACGAGCCGGCCTTGACGTGACCGGCCATTTCCGAGGGAAGGCCGAGACCGGTGACGTTGATCTGGCCGACCTTGCCGGCGTCTTCGACGGCTTGCGCTGCGGCAACGATTCCCACGGAAGTCGGCGCGATGATCGCTTTCAGGTTCGGGTAGGACTGGATCAGGCCCTGCGTCTCGCGGTAGGACTTGTCGGCAAGGTCGTCGCCGTAGACGGTGGCTACGACGTTGATGCCCTTGTAGTTGCCCTGGACCTTCTTCATTTCCTCGATCCAGACATTCTGGTTGGTCGAGGTGGCGGTTGCCGAGAGAACGGCGACATCGCCGCCATCCGGCAGCTGGTCGGCGGCGAGCTTGATGATCATGTTGCCGATCAGCGGGCTGGACGATGGGTTGAGATGCATCAGGCGGCCGTCCTTGGCGACGCCGGAATCCCAGGAAATCACCTTGATGCCGCGGTCCATTGCCTTTTTAAGGGCCGGAACCAGCGCGTCCGTATCGTTGGCGGAGACCGCAATCGCATCGACCTTCTGGGCGATCAGCGAATTGATGACTTCGATCTGGCCTTCGGCCGTCGTCGTCGTCGGGCCGGTATAGATCACCTCGACATCGCCGAGTTCCTTGGCGGCTTCCTGCGCGCCCTTGTTGGCGGCTTCAAAGAAGCCGATGCCGAGCGCCTTGACAACCAACGCAATCTTCTTGTTTTCCGCATGCGCGGCGTTTGCCATCAGTGCCAGCGAAACCGCTGTCGTGACCATCAATGCCTTCAGAATTTTCATGACGTTCTCCTCCCAGAAGCCGCGCGGTCACAATGATCGCGTTCGTTCGGCTGTATGCTCTCAAACTCTGCCTATGGGCGTGGAGCCATAGGCGCTTCCCACTCCCCTCCTCCCGCCGGCCTCACGCCGACGAGGAAGCATTCTCTTCAACGATGCCTGACCGCGTATTGGCGATCACCAGACCGACGCCGGCATCTTCGAGCATCTGGACATGCCGGTCCTCGATGCCCTGATCCGTGATCACCGTGGTGATGCGCTTCAGCCCGCACAGAATGAGGCTGGAGCGTTTGTGAAATTTCGACGAGTCGATCAACACGACGAGTTCGTCAGCCTGGTCGATCAGCTTCTGTTCGGCCTGGATCAGCAATGGATCGCCCTCCATCAGCCCGAGCGGACCCAGCCCCTGCGCGCCCATGAACATGCGGCGCGCATAGAAATTGCGGGTCACGTCATTGTCGAAAGGGCTAAGGATGATGTTCTGCTCGCGGTAGATCGTGCCGCCGGACAGCATCACGGTGTTCTTCGAGTGCTTGAGCAGGTGCTCGGCGATCGGGAACGAATTGGTGAACACCTGCATGCGGCGATTGGCGAGAAAATGCACCATCTGGAATGTCGTGGTGCCGCCATTGATGATGATCGGCTCGCCATCCTGGCAGAGCGCCACCGCCTCCTTGGCGATTGCCTGCTTCTGGCGGGCATGCAAGCCTTCATTGACGCTGAAGGGACGCCCGGCAAGACCGACGAACTGCGGAGGATTGATGGCTTCCGCGCCGCCGCGCACCCGGCGCAGGCGCTTTTGCACATGCAGCGCCGCGATATCCCTGCGGATCGTCGCTTCAGAACTATCGGTCAGATCGACCAGTTCAGGCACGGTGATCACCGGCTTGTCCTGGACCGCTGACAGAATGATCCTGTGTCGCTCTTTCTCGTGCATCCGGCTCCTCCAATGGTTTCCATGCTTCCATCACGACCGCGCAATGTCAATCACAAACAATCATATTTTTTCATTGTGCAGTGCAATATGATTGATTTTGATCGTTTCTGATTGACATCTCGCCGATCTTTGTGTGATCTGATCGCAACGAATGCGCTCTTTGTCCCGAAAAATCGACCGGGCCGGCGCAGAATTGACCGGGAGGAATGATCGATGCTCGACAAGCAACAAGGCTCGCGCCTTGCCAATCTGTGGGACGACGCCAAGGCAGACGCGATGAGCGAAGCCGAGCGGCTGCTCTACCGCTCCAACCTGCTCGGTTCCGACAAGCGCATCACCAATTATGGCGGCGGCAATACGTCCGCCAAGGTCATGGAAAAGGATCCGCTTGGCGGCGGCATTGTCGAGGTGCTCTGGGTCAAGGGTTCCGGCGGCGACGTCGGCACGATCAAGATGGACGGCTTTTCGACACTCTATATGGAGAAGCTCGAAGCGCTGAAGGGCCTGTATCGCGGGCTCGAACATGAAGACGAAATGGTCGGCTACCTCCCCCATTGCACCTTCAACCTCAATCCGCGCGCAGCCTCGATCGATACGCCCTTACACGCCTATGTGCCCCGCAAGCATGTCGATCACATGCATCCGGACGCGATCATCGCCATTGCCGCCTCCAGCAATAGCCGCGAACTGACGCAGACAATCTTCGGCGGCGATATCGGCTGGCTGCCCTGGAAGCGTCCCGGCTTCGAGCTCGGCCTCTGGCTGTCGAAATTCTGCGCGGAAAGTCCGAACGCACGCGGACTGATCCTGGAAAGCCACGGTCTCTTCACCTGGGGCGATACGGCGAAGGAAGCCTACGAGACCACGGTCGAGATCATCAACAAGGCGATTGCCTGGTTTGAAACGGAAAACACCGCTCCGGCCTTCGGCGGTGCGGTCAAGCCGGTTCTGCCTGCCGCCGAGCGCCACGCCGTTGCGCAAAAGCTGATGCCGGTCATTCGCGGCATGATCAGCGCGGACGAGCGCAAGCTCGGGCATTTCGACGACAGCGAGGCCGTTCTCGATTTCGTCACGTCGAAGAACCTCGAACCGCTGGCGGCACTCGGCACATCCTGCCCCGACCATTTCCTGCGCACCAAGATCCGCCCGCTGGTGATCGATTTCGATCCGGCCAACCCGGATATCGACACGACACTCGCCGGCCTTGAGGCCGCAATCGCCGAATACCGCGCCGGTTATGCCGCCTATTACGAGCGCTGCAAGCGCGCCAACAGCCCGGCGATGCGCGACCCAAACGCGGTCGTCTATCTCATTCCGGGCGTCGGCATGATCACCTTTGCCAAGGACAAGGCGACGGCGCGCATTTCCGGGGAATTCTACGTCAACGCCATCAATGTCATGCGCGGTGCATCCGGCGTCTCGACCTATGTCGGGCTGCCGGAACAGGAAGCCTTCGACATCGAATACTGGCTGCTTGAGGAAGCCAAGCTGCAGCGCATGCCGAAGCCGAAAATGCTGGCCGGCAAGATTGCGCTCGTCACCGGCGGCGCCGGCGGCATCGGCAAGGCGACGGCGCATCGCCTGATGCAGGAAGGCGCCTGCGTAGTGCTTGCCGATATCGACGAAACGGCCCTTGCCTCGGCCTTGAGCGAACTCGGCGGCCGCTACGGCAAGGATTTCGTCCGCGCCGTCACCATGAACGTTACCGATGAGGCTGCCGTCGAGAAGAGCTTTGCCGATACGCTGCTGGAATTTGGCGGTCTCGACATTCTGGTTTCCAATGCGGGATTGGCGTCCTCGGCGCCGATCGAGGACACGACGCTGTCGCTCTGGAACAAGAACATGGATATCTTGGCGACCGGATATTTCCTGGTGTCGCGCGAAGCCTTCCGCATCTTCCGCAACCAGAAGGCCGGCGGCAATGTCGTCTTCGTCGCCTCCAAGAACGGCCTTGCCGCCTCGCCCGGCGCATCGGCCTACTGCACGGCGAAGGCCGCCGAAATCCACCTTGCCCGCTGCCTGGCGCTTGAAGGTGCATCCGCGCAGATCCGCGTCAACGTCGTCAACCCGGATGCGGTTCTGCGCGGCTCGAAGATCTGGTCAGGCGAGTGGAAGGAACAGCGCGCCGCCGTCTACAAGACGGATATGGAAGGGCTGGAAGCGATGTACCGCGAGCGCTCGATGCTGAAACTCAGCGTCTTCCCGGAGGACATCGCCGAGGCCATCTACTTCCTCGCCTCCGACATGTCGGCCAAATCCACCGGCAACATCATCAATGTCGATGCGGGCAATGCCCAGTCGTTCACACGCTGATTATCGGCGCAAAATAATCCAGATGGCATGGATGATGCCGGGGATATAGCCGCACAGCGTCAAGAGAATATTCAGCCAAAACTGCAGGCCGATGCCGACCTGCAGGAAGACGCCGACGGGCGGCAGAAGAATGGAAAGAAGAATACGGACGATGTCCAAAATGGCCTCCGAGGGGTTCAACAATCGAGACGCCGTAACGCGGACAGCGCAGAAAAGTTCAAATGCTGGGAGAAAACATGAGCGAATTCATCATCGGGCCTGACATCGTCGCTAGGGATAACGAGGCGCGCATCGCCGATATCAAGGCGGACTACGATCATCTCGGCGCGCAGTTGGCCCGGCGCGGCATCGATATCGAAGCCGTCAAAGCGAAAGTATCTGCTTACGGAGTTGCCGTCCCGTCCTGGGGCGTCGGCACCGGCGGAACGCGCTTTGCCCGCTTTCCCGGCACCGGCGAGCCGCGGCATATCTTCGACAAGATCGAGGATTGCTCGGTCATCCAGCAATTGACCAAGGCGACGCCCACCGTGTCGCTGCATATTCCCTGGGACAAGGTGGACGATCTTGCGGAACTGAAGGAAAAGGGCAACGCGCTGGGGCTCGGCTTCGACGCGATGAACTCCAACACCTTCTCCGATGCGGAAGATCAGGCGCACTCCTACAAGTTCGGCTCGCTCAGCCATGCGGATGCGGCAACGCGCCAACAGGCTATCGACCATAATCTCGAATGCATCGCCATCGGCACGGCGCTGGGGTCCAAGGCGCTCACCGTCTGGATCGGCGATGGCTCGAACTTTCCCGGACAGGTGAACTTCACCAGGAGTTTCGAGCGTTATCTCGATGCGATGAAGGCCATTTATAAAGGTCTGCCGGGCGACTGGAAGATCTTTTCCGAGCACAAGATGTTCGAGCCGGCCTTCTATTCGACGGTCGTGCAGGATTGGGGCACCAACTATCTGATCGCCCAGGAACTCGGACCCAAGGCCCATTGCCTGGTCGATCTCGGCCACCATGCGCCGAACGTCAATATCGAGATGATCGTCGCCCGGTTGATCCAGTTCAAGAAGCTCGGCGGTTTCCATTTCAACGATTCCAAATATGGCGACGACGATCTGGATACCGGCTCGATCGACCCTTACCGGCTGTTCCTTGTCTTCAACGAACTGGTGGACGCCGAAACGCGGCAAGCGGACGGTTTTGCGCCGATGCATATGCTCGACCAGAGCCACAATGTCACCGACCCGATCGAAAGCCTGATGAACTCGGCAACCGAGGTCAGCCGCGCCTATGCGCAGGCACTGCTGGTCGATCGTCAGGCGCTGGAAGGATATCAGGATAGCAATGACGCGCTGATGGCGACCGAGACATTGAAGGCGGCCTTCCGCACCCATGTGGAACCGATCCTGGCCATGTCCCGCTACGAGGCCGGCGGCGCGATTTCACCGGTTTCCGCCTACCGCGCCAGCGGTTACCGCGCCAAGGTTTCGGGCGAGCGCCCGGCGTCAAAGAGCGGCGGCGGCGGGATCGTCTAAGCCACTCTCCCCATTGAAATGGGGGGACTAACGGCCCGGCAAACTCATACATTGCCTTTCCCCGTCTGCGGGGAGAGGCGCATTCCATGATTTTGCGCCCAGGCGTTGAAAAGGCCGATATTTTTTACAATTCTCCCCTTATCGAAAACCGGTTCTTGCCCTAGTTTCTTTTGAAGATACAACGGAAAGGAACCATCCATGGGTATCGAGAGCATTATCGTCTTTTTGATCGTCGGCGCCATTGCCGGCTGGCTTGCAGGCTTGATCGTTTCCGGTTTCGGCTTTGGCCTCGTCGGGAATATCGTCATCGGCATTATCGGCGCCTTCATTGCTGGTTGGCTGTTTCCCTATCTGGGCGTCAGCATCGGCAGCGGCATCCTCGCCGCCATCATCCACTCGACCATCGGCGCGGTCATCCTCCTCGTGCTGATCCGTATCGTCAAGCAAGCCTGACGCTGGTCTGGCAGGCCTGACCACAGGCTTGACGCATCCTGGTATCGTGCCGGTCCGCCATTTGCGGCCGGCACGGCATCCATTCTGGAGATATCATGTCCGACACTTATGATTCGCGGATCGAACAAGCGATCCAATCCTTCATTTCCGATCATCCCGGCATGCATACCCGCGAAGAGGCCGTGACCGCGATCCTGATCAACTGGTTCACCAGCCATGGCTACCTGCCGCACGACCAGGAAGGCACGCGCCCGGAAAATCTTGACGCATCCAACGACGACTGAAAAGATCGCGATAAGTCAGTCCACCGTCCGGGCCATCCGGACGGCGCCTCTTCAGAAAAGCCGCGCAATCCGATGAGCATCGCTTCCGTCAAGACCTTCTTTGCCGAACACGCCCCCGATATCGCCGTGATCGAACTCCCGCAAAGCACCGCGACCGTGGCGCTGGCGGCGCAGGGACATGGGGTGGAGCCTGCTCAAATTGCCAAGACGCTGGCCCTGCGGGTGGCAGATGATGTCATCCTGATCGTCACGCGCGGCGATGCGCGGCTGGACAACAAGAAATACAAGGCGCGGTTTTCCACCAAGGCCCGTATGCTCGGGTTCGACGAGGTCGAGGAAGAAACCGGCCATCCCGTCGGCGGCGTGTGCCCGTTTGGGCTTGCCAAGCCGCACAAGGTCTATTGCGACATCTCGCTGAAGGCCTATGACGAAGTGGTGCCCGCAGCAGGCGCTCCGCATGCGGCGGTGCGGATCAGCCCCGAACGGATGGCCGAACTTGCTTGCGCCGAATGGATCGACGTCTCCGACGTTTGACCTTTCGTGCCTTCGAATGGACACAAAGGTTTCCTTGAAGTTAAGAGGATATGGCGGCGCTTCGCACGGAAGCGCCTTTTGCCATTTTTACCGTCTGAAATGACAGTTTCTAAAATGACGAGGAGTTGACGGCGCAATGAACAGGCTTGTTTGCCCGCTCTTGCTGGCAGTTGCCATTGCGGCACCAGCGGCAGCCATGGATCAGTCACTGGTCAAGCAATTTGAAAAACTCGACCCGCAGACCCGGCTGGAGCAACGCTGCGATACGGAAGCGATGTGGAAGATCAATTCCGATGGAACGTCGTTCAAACCGGACAAGGTCATTGCCTATACATTTGCCGATCCGATCGTCGAAGATAACGATATGCGGGCGCCAGGAGCGGTGTTTCGCAGCAAGGGCGAATGGTACAAGCTCAAATTCAAATGCAGCACGGGGCCGGATCATATCGAGGTCCTGTCATTCAACTATAAGATCGGCGACCTCATTCCGCGCGACGAATGGGACGCCCATTATCTTTATCCTTGAGCCTTGATAGACTTCAGTGGAGCCTGAATTTTCTTTGCTATCTGAAATGGAGTGAGGGCATTTCAATGATCTCCCCTTTCCCCCAGCGGGGAGAAGTGCCGAGCGCATGCGAGGCGATAAAGGGGGTCTTTCCGCGAGTTCAGAGCGTGCCGCCCCCTCATCCGCCCTTCGGGCACCTTCTCCCCGCTGGGGAGAAGAGGGAGAACGCCGACGGCCTGTGTGCGATTTTTCTGCCCGATGAGGTAGGAGATGCCTGAATGATCAACAGACGGGCTAAACCACAACAGTTCTTGATCTGCAAAGGCGAGGCGGCACGTTCACCTCATTCTCTCGGTCGCTCCCGATTGCGGGACTATCGCTTACAGAATGCAGGCTTTGCGGCGATCTCCCCCTTCTCCCCAGCGGGGAGAAGTGCCGAGCGCATGCGAGGCGATGAGGGGGCGGTTCGGCATAATCTGAGCGTTTGGCCCCCTCATCCGCCCTTCGGGCACCTTCTCCCCGCTGGGGAGAAGAGGGAGGACGCCGACGGCCTGTGTGCGATTGCCTTGCATGGTTTCGGGAATATTGCGTCCGTCACGCTGCAGCCTCGCTACCTGCACTTTATCGTCCAGCACGAACTCGCCGACACCTGAACTTGCAGCGTGTGGGTTCGCACGTTGCGCCAGCAGCGGTTCTACTGCCACAGGACGAGGTAGAGGATCATGATGGCGGCGAATGATAGCGCAGCCATGATGTTCAAGAGCGTCTTCATGATATGATCCGTCATGCCGCGCCTCCCTTAATCCGCAGGAAATGCCGGGGCCTTATGGGTCCCCGCCAGCGGTGATCTTCGCCCGCTTCAGCAGAACCATTCCGCCGATTGCGCCAATCTTTCATCGAGTAACGCACCAGCAAGCGATTTGGGTGCACTCAAAAAAGCGATTATGCTCATATTTGCGCCGCAAAGGTTAAAATAACGTCATATCCTGTTTCGGAAATGGTGGAATTCATTAACCATTGGTGTGGCAGCCGAATCCTGTGCTTGGCGCGAAACCCGATGCTTCTTCGAAAAAGAGAACACCGGAGACGGAGCGATCTGCATCAGGACAAGGTGCTGGAAAGCTTATCGGGAGCTGGCGGCCAGCCAGTCACTTCGAAGGTGCGGACAATGTCAACGCACCGTATCAGCGCCACATAGGCGGGGGCATCCGCGCAACGCGGTTATCGGGTTGTCAGCCTGTTGCCAATTCAGGATTTCGGTTTCTGGTCTTCGCGCATGGCTTCGTCATGATACCAACCGCTATAATCGACCGTGAGGACCTGTTTGGGCCGGATATCGGCGACCGTGGCGGACTGCTCGAAGCGGCGGCCACCCAATTTCCGCCCACCGGCGGGGAACTCGTAGATTGTGGCCGTACCGGCCGAAGACATCGTTGCCATAGCGTCTTTTTCCTTTTCAGCGGCCCTCCACAGGACTGCTTGACGACATCATAGCAGACTTGCGCGCGATTTGCGCGGACTGATTAAAAAAAAATCAATAAGCCTAAAAAATAGGCTATTTTTTAGGCACGGTGTTTTTCGGGGATTTTTCGAGATAAATTTTGTGCGTGTGCACTCAAGTCAAATTGTCGCAAGTTCTGCGCGTTTTTTGGACAAAACCGGCCAGTACCGTCTGAAATCAGGCCGAAAACACTGCAAGAATGTTGATATCAGGGTCGAAAAGATCAATAGCGCCAGTCACTTCAGCTTTTCCGGGTATCTGCGGCCCCGCATGCCGTCCAATCGTCGCGGAGGCACTTTTCTCAAGAAAATCGGCTGTCATGTCTGCATCCGTCTCAAACTGGCATGCCCCATGCATATGAGATGGCAGCCGTTGGCGGCATGGCGCGGTTGGATTTCAACAGGCTGTGCATCATCAACCCATGAGAGGTTAGAAATGACGAAATTTAAGCTCGAGTATATCTGGCTCGACGGATATACCCCGGTCCCGAACCTTCGCGGTAAGACACAGGTCAAGGAATTTGACGCATTTCCGGCGCTCGAGCAGCTGCCGCTCTGGGGTTTTGACGGCTCCTCGACGCTGCAGGCCGAAGGCCGCAGCTCCGATTGCGTGCTGAAGCCCGTTGCGATCTATCCCGATCCGGCCCGCACCAACGGCGCGCTCGTCATGTGCGAAGTGATGATGCCCGATGGCGTCACCCCGCACTCCTCCAACAGCCGCGCCACCATCCTCGACGACGAAGGTACATGGTTCGGCTTCGAGCAGGAATATTTCTTCTACAAGAACGGCCGCCCGCTCGGCTTCCCGGAAACCGGTTATCCGGCTCCGCAGGGTCCGTATTACACCGGCGTCGGCTATTCGAGCGTTGGCGATATCGCCCGCAAGATCGTCGAAGAGCATCTCGATCTCTGCCTTGCCGCCGGCATCAACCATGAAGGCATCAATGCCGAAGTGGCCAAGGGCCAGTGGGAATTCCAGATTTTCGGCAAGGGCTCCAAGCGCGCCGCCGACGAAATCTGGATGGCCCGCTATCTCCTGCAGCGCCTGACGGAAAAATACGGCATCGACATCGAATTCCATTGCAAGCCGCTTGGCGATACCGACTGGAACGGCTCGGGCATGCATGCCAACTTCTCGACCAAGTACATGCGCGAAGTCGGCGGCAAGGAATATTTCGAGGCGCTGATGGCTGCTTTCGAAAAGAACCTTCTCGACCATATCGCCGTTTACGGCCCGGACAACGACAAGCGCCTGACCGGCAAACATGAAACTGCACCGTGGAACAAGTTCTCCTACGGCGTTGCTGACCGTGGTGCTTCGATCCGCGTTCCGCATTCCTTCGTCAACAACGGCTACAAGGGCTATCTGGAAGACCGCCGCCCGAACAGCCAGGGCTGCCCCTACCAGATCGCTTCGCAGATCCTGAAGACGATTGCCGAAGTTCCGGCTGCAGGCAGCGTTTCCGCCGCCGCTTAAGATCGATATCTTCGCCCAAGTGCACAGTCATGGCGCCGCCCCACACGGGCGGCGCCATGATCATATCTGGCGGCGGGTTTTCCGGCTCTCCCTAACCGGATGAAGGCTGTCGCCGCGACCCTGGTGCCGTCTACCGCAGATGCAATAGGCCAATTCCCGCACTGGTATTCCAGCCGGGCCGTGACTAAGTGTACGGCTGAGAGCGCCGAAGATCCTGACGGGGTGTATTCATGCAAGTTCCATCCAGCGCCACTGCCGGCCTGCACCAAGAAGCCGCCGATGCACCACTTGGCGATAGCAGCGGCGTCATCGAATGGCTGATGACAGAGACGCGCGACGATCGTTTCATCGACAATATCTTTGTCGAAATGTGCGAAAGGCTCAACCGGGCCGGCATCCCGGTCTCGCGGGGCACGCTGCATTTCCGCATCCTTCACCCGCAATGGCTGGGTGCCCGCATCCTTTGGCAGCGGGGCATGAAGGAGGGGGATATCCAGACCTTCGGCTTTGCCATTGAAGACAGCGACCGGTACCGCAACCGTCCGGTCAACGAGATCCATTCCGGCGCGCAGATCGTTCGCCAGCGGCTGGAGCCCGCATTCTCCGTCAACGCCCCGCCCTACACGCTCTATGACGAATTGCGCGCGCAAGGCCATACGGATTACATTGCCTGGCCGCTTAAGCACACGCTGGGCAAGCAGCATATCATCACCTTTGGCAGCGACAGGCCCGGCGGGTTCAGCGATGACGATATTGCCGCGCTGTCCGATCTTTTGCCCGCCTTCGCGCTGGTGAGCGAAATCCGCCTGAAGAACCGGCTTGCCCGCACCCTGCTTGAAACCTATGTCGGCCCGCATGCCAGCGAACAGATTCTGGCCGGCGCCACCACCCGCGGCAGCGGCGTGACGGTGGGTGCGGCAATCCTGATCTGCGATCTTCGCGACTTCACCGGCATTTCCGACATGTGGCCGCGCGACGATGTCATCGAACTGCTCAATGGCTATTTCGATGCGATGGCCGAGCCGATCGAGCGGCATGGTGGCGAAATCCTGAAATTCATGGGCGACGGCCTGCTGGCGATCTTCCCGCTCAGCAACACGAACGCCAGCCGCGATCTGCTTGCGGCAATCCGCGAGGCGCAGACCGCGATGGCGGCGCTGAATGAAGAAAACGTCAAGAAAGGCCACGAGCCGTTGGGTTACGGCATCGGCGTGCATGTGGGCGATGTGATGTATGGCAATATCGGGTCGCGCAGCCGTCTCGATTTCACGGTCATCGGCCCGACGGTCAACGTCGCCTCACGGCTTGAAAGCCTCACCAAGGAGATCAAGCGGCCAGTCCTCTTGTCGCGGGCCTTCGTTGAGATCGCCGGATGCGAAGCCAAGATGGAAAATGTCGGCTCCCACCTTCTGCGGGGTCTCAGTGAACCGATCGACGTCTTCGCCTTCTGAATGCTATCGGTAAGGATAGACGGAACCGGCAGCCAGCGGATGCGCCAATGACTGCACGGCATCCCCTGAAAACACCGGGGATGGTGTTGACGCGCTCTGCGGCGCCGGCAAGGTCAGCTTTCCAGCAGTGATATAGAGCAGGAACGAACCGATCTGATAGGGAAAGATGACGTCGATTTCGGCAAAGGACCGCACGAACAAAAGCGCGGAAATACCGAACAGGACAAGCGATTCATAACCGTGCTGTTGGGTCAAGACCCTTTTCAAATGACCGAACAGGCCGGAGAGAAACAGGCCGGTCAACAGAAGCAGGCCGACCGCGCCCAGTTCTACCATGGTTTCGATGTAGGTATTGTGGAAATGAAAGCCGCCGCGCGAGCCGATGAAAAACTCTTCCCATAGCCGTTCGGCCTCTGAAAAACCCCGTACCCAATAGGCCTGATAGCCGATTCCGATCACCGGCGAGGCACGCGCGGCCTCGATCCCCTGCTGCCAGAGATAGGTCCGGCCGGTCAGCGTCGAATCCTTGCCGAATGCACCGAGAACGCTGTCGATTGCGCCGCCATAGATAGCTGCGATTACGGTGATGGTCCCGAATATGGTGGCAGCGATGAACAGCAGCTTGCGGCTTTTGGGCGGCAGCAGCGAAAATACCTGCATGCCGACGGTCAACCCCAGGACTGCGGCCGTCGTGAGAACCGAAGTGGCCGACTGGGACGCATAGAGACAATAGGCGGCCAGCAGGCCGACGACGCTGCAGACCGGGAGCCAGACCCTCCGCTGTTTGAGCAGGATGACGGCGGCAAAACAGAAGAACACCGCGAGCGACGCATAAAAACCCAGCTGGTTCTTGGAATCAAACGCCCCGACGAAACTGACGGTCCCATCCAGCGGATCGAAATGATAAACGCCAAACAGCATGGAATAGGCGAGTACAACCCCGGCACCCGTAACCGAGCCGAGCGTCAAGGTTTTCACATCCAGCGCCCGCATGGCAATCAGCGCGCAGATCACATGGGTGAGATATTGCACCCCCGCTCTTGCCGTGGTGCCTGGCGCTGCCGACCAGAAGACCGAGAGCAGGGCAAAAATCGCGAAGGCGAAGATCCAGACATATTTGACGTAATTTCCGAGTGCACGCCGGTAATCGACCAGCACCAGGGGCAGCCAGACGGCATAATAGAGCAGGATCGAGATTTGGCCGAAACGCCCGGAATAGGCGAAGACGAAATAGGAAACTGTCAGGGCGAAAACCCCATAGAGGAGGTTTTCGCCCGATTTCACCAGACTGGCCTTGGCAATCTTCATCCCGACCGCCCTATTGCGTATTGAGGGACGGTTCGACCTTCACCACATCACCGGGCTGCACGGGCGTGCCTTCGTCGGCCGCAATCCTCTTGGACTTGCCGTCCTTCTGGCGGATGATGGAATAATTGATATCGACGGCGCTGCCCGGCTTGGGCGTCAGGGATGCATCGGCCGACTGCACCAGCGCTTCCGTCATCAGGTCGCGGCTGGTCACCAGCTTCAGCGCCAGCGTGTCCAGTTCCGCTTCGGTATTCTGCAGTTCCTGGGCGAGCTGTGCGTCCCAGTCGTTGCGCAGATTGGTTTCGTCCTGGCTCGCCTTGCTGACATCCTGCTTCGCTTTCAGCGACGCGGTATCGATATCGAGCAAGGCTGCCTGCAGGTCCGCGATCCGCTGCTCGACGGCAAGCTTGCGGGCGCTGAGCGCCAGGCCCTTTTCCGCCAGCACATCGACACGGCCTTTGTCCTCGACAACGAGGTCCAGCTGCCGGGTCTGCGTGACCGACTTTTTGCCGAGCGCGTCGATTTCATTCTGCAGCAAGGATTTCAGTTCGGCGAGCGCCGTGAGCTGCAGCTTCTGCCGCTTGTCGCGCGACACCATCAATGCCTTTTCGCTTTCCAGCAGAGCGGCGGCTTCGGTGACGCCCTTCAACTCGGCGGGCATGGCGATGTCACTCTTTTCGGCAATCTCGGCCTGCAAGCGGGCACGGCGCACGAGAAGCCGGTTCCGTTCGGTGATCCGCACCGAGGAGTCACCCTGCGCATTGATGAAATCGCGCGCAAACCGCTGGCCATTTTCGGCCCGGCGCAGGCCACCACCCAGGCTGACGGCCTTGAGGACCGTCATATCGGGCGCGAACGGATATTCACCCGGCGTTTGGACCTCACCTGCAAGATAGATCGGCCGGTATTGCGCAAGCTCGACGGAAGCGGACGGGCGATCGGGCAGGCCGAACAGCTTTTGCAACTGCAATCCGACTTCGTCGGCAATCTCCGATGTGGTCTTGCCGGACGCCGGCATCGTGCCGAGGAACGGCAGCGAGATGCCGCCGGATGCGCCGACCGTATAGTCGCCGCTGATCGCCGACCAATCCCGAACGGTTCCTTCCGCCGTCTGCCATTCCGCAACGCGGATCCGCAGCTTATCCATGGCACCAAGCGTATAATCGCCGGCGATGGCTGCATGGATGCCTGAAACGCCGATGGCGATGACGAGTGCGGAAAGACGCACAGCACCCCGGGCTTTTCGGCCGAGGGCTGGAAGTCCCTTGCAAAGACTTCTGTTCATGAAATTTCCTCACTTAACAAGGCCGATCCCGGCATGACGACGGAAGCGGCATTCACGCTGATGACTGTGATCAGTAACTGCCCTTGGACAGGCAGACAGCAGGAATTGTCTTGGCAACGATGACCACATCGTTGAGCAGCGACCAGTTGGTCACATAATGCGTATCGAAGGCGATACGGGCGGCATAGGACACGTCGTTGCGGCCGCTGACCTGCCACAGACCCGTCAGACCGGGGCGCGACTTCAGATAGAAGACGGCGGAGTGTTCGTAAAGCTCGAGCTCGTCTTCAACGACCGGACGCGGACCGACAACGCTCATTTCACCGCGAATGATATTGAGGAGCTGCGGCAGCTCATCAAGGCTCAGCTTGCGCAGGACGCTGCCCACGACTGTGACGCGGGGATCGTCCTGGAGTTTGCGTGTTGCCTGCCACTCCTCATAGGCCTTGGGATTCTTGTGCAGATGGTCCTGCAGGATCTTGTCGGCATCCGGCGCCATCGTCCGGAACTTGAGGCAATGGAAGAAACGGCCGTTATGGCCGACGCGGCGATGTCCGTAAAACACCTTGCCGCCATCGGAAAACTTCACCAGCGCCATCAAAAGCAGAAAGAGCGGGCTGAAGATGATGAGCGCCATGGATGCGGCGAAGATGTCGAAACCTCTTTTGGATATTCCCCCTATCGGCCGGTGTCCCCCGGATTGGATAGTCGTAAAATACGGCGAGCTTGCCGATCTGGTCGCAGACTTCATGGGAGAAAACTCCATTCGGGTTGGCGATTGGTCGGGTTCCCAGTGCGAACCGGGATCAATTTCATGTGAGAGTGTAGAGGGAGAATGAGATTTTTAAAGGCAACTTTCGCCCCGGCCGGGCGGTGCAAGGCAACTGCGGCCAAGATCAACGCCAAGGACACATTTTCGGTTACTGAAGAACCCGCTAATGTATAAAATCTCGAAACAAAAAAATGGGAATAAATCGATTTACACTGGAAATCTTCAGTTCATCTGCGGCATCAGGCGATTTATAGACATAAGGCTGACGGGCCCGATATTTGGAAAAGCTTATCAAGAGGAAAAAATGCGGATTTTATTTTCCCCGCGGTAAAAATATTGCAGCGCAGCATTAATTTTGCACTGCACCTCATTTCATTCGAAATCGCTAATTTTGTAACAAAAGTTGATTGCGAAGCGGAGCTTATCCACCACCAGCGGATAGGCTCATGGCGAAATACATCCCATGAGCGCAATCATATGGCAATGCATCTCCAAATGTGGCCGAACCCCGGCGCCTGCCTTTGTCGCATCAAAAATGCCGGGTACCTACGGCCAAATTAGGCTCTATCTCCCCAAAAATGTTCAGGTTGCTCAGCAATCGATAGATGATTTTAAATGCGGGCTAAGAATTCCCGCGTTAAATGACGTAATTGTAATGAAATAAGGTGCCGTTGCACGATTGAACCGGCAATGCATGTTCGATATGTTAATAAATGCCTATGAGGATAAGGTGAATTTTTCAATGACATCCGCAAATCAAGACAGAATATTGAGGATAATCTGATGTTTGCACCGCGGGTGTTCGTCAGCATGATCGGGGCGTTGGCCGTTTTTGCCATCGTGACCTTCATCCTGACCGGTTCAGCCTGGACGACAGCCTGGCAAACGCTGGTCTGTGCGGTGCTTGTGCAAGCCGGATATTTTGTTGCCGTCCTGTTTCTGGTGTCCAAGGAAGCCCGCGACCGCCGCAACGCGGCGCAGCGCCCGTCGCCTGCTTCTGCGTTGCCCGTCGAAGACAAGGAACCGAAGACCATTCGCGTCACCAACAATCACGGTCATTTCAATTCCTGATTGGCGCCTCGACGGAGCGTTTTTCCTCGGTTCCACTGATCCTGCATTTCTTTCTGCAAGCCCTCCCTTCTTCGCACCTGCAATATCGCGCCTTGCCGCCTGTGCTCTCCCGAACTAGGTTCGGCGCCACAGCGATGAAGGAATGCGATCATGAAACCGAATGCCGATGTCTGCGTCATCATCGCCGCGAAGAACGCGGCCGCAACGATCGGGCGGGCCATCATGTCGGCGCTTGCAGAGCCGGAAACCGCCGAGGTCATCGTCGTTGATGATGGCTCCAGCGACGGCACCGCCGATGCCTCCAGGGCTGCCAGCGATGGCAGCGGCCGGCTGACAGTCGCCCGGTTCGAGATCAACAAAGGGCCGGCTGCGGCGCGCAACCATGCCATTGCAATCTCCAAGGCCCCGGTACTGGCTATTCTCGATGCGGATGATTTCTTCTTTCCCGGGCGGCTGAGCCAGCTTCTGGCGCAGACGGATTGGGATTTCGTTGCCGACAATATTGCTTTTGTCGATGAGGAGACGGCGCGGGAGGCGCATCTGCGGCTGGAAAGCTTTGCTGCGGCACCGCGTATCTTGACGCTTGGCGAATTCATCGAAGGCAATATCTCCCAGCGCGGTGTGCGGCGTGGGGAGATCGGATTTCTGAAACCGCTGATGCGGCGCGAATTTCTCGATACACATCAGCTCCGCTATCAGGAAAGCCTCAGGCTGGGCGAGGATTACGATCTCTATGCCCGCGCGCTGACCAAAGGCGCGCGCTACAAGATCATCCACAGCGTCGGGTACGGCGCCGTCGTGCGCGGCGATTCTCTGAGCGGCAGTCACCGCACGATCGACCTGAAGCGGCTTTATGAGGCCGACCGGGCGATTCTTGCCGAGGCGGACCTCCCCCCACAGGCAAGGGCGCTGATTGCCCAGCACGAACAGCATATTCGCGGGCGCTATGAACTGAGGGAATTTCTCGACATCAAGCGGCAGTCCGGCGCAAAAGCGGCGCTACTGCATGCGCTTGGCCGTCCCGCCGCCATTGGGGCCATCGCCAGCGGGATCTTTGCCGACAAGACAGAGCGCTTCCGGCAGAAACCAGATGCAGCGCCGGTGGCGCTGGGCGGCTCAGGGGGACTTCGCTATCTGCTGCAACCGCCATCAGACGCCCGTTAGGGCAGGCCTGATGGCGCGGTACGGGGCGCGATCGAAACCCTAGAAGTAATCGCGGCGCACGCCATCGAGAACCTCGACAAAGCGTTCCTTGCGCTCCGACAGAGCGTGATCGGCGCTCAGCTGCGGAGTGGCGCGTGCCGCCTGCCAGAGAGACAGGGTCGAGGGCGCGGCCAAAACCTGTTTGGCGGCAACCCGCAGCGAGGTCTGCTTGGGATCGCGCACAGCGACCATGACGCTTTCGTCGATCTCACGCTTGTTCGGATCATCGAGCGCCGGCTGGTGCGCGTCGAAATCGACACCCCAGAATTTTGCGCCCTTGATGATGGCTTCGGCCCGGCTGGACACCGGAACATGGCGCGGACGGTAGACGACGCCGACCGTATGGGCCCAATCGTTCCATTTGAAGCTGTTGATGCTGCTGGAGGTGGTCACCGCCACCCACGGCACGCGAAAAGCATCGGCCAGGATCGCGCCGTGCATCGATTCCGCCACGATCATCTCCGACTGGGCAATCTGGCGGATGACATCCTTCGCCTCGCCGCGCGGATCGATGTAATGCAGGCCGACCGTCTGGCAGATGGAGGGCCACATGCCGGCAATCGCCGATTCCCAATGGGGCACGAAGCTTTTCTTGTAGAGCTTCGGCAAGCCTTTGAACTCGGGCATCTCGGCGACCATGACGGCCGGATCGATAATGCCGAGCTTGGGATCAACGCCGACTTTTTGCGCCGTCAACGGTCCACGGACGCAGCGGATGTCCCATTCGCTGCTGTCGGCCATTTCAGGCAGGGAGCCGTAGCCAAAGCCGCTGCCGAGCACCAGCTTGTGCCGCTCCTTTGGCAAAAGCGCGCGGTTCAGGACCGTGCCGACCCCGACAAGAAGGGTTTCTGGACGAACATCGCGAAATCCCGGAATGAGAAAATCCCAGAGCCAGAGGTTGAGATCGTCGCCGAAATTTCCGTGAGCGGATTCCCAATAATACGGGTCCATGACTGTCTCCTACATGCGTTTGCAAGGAATTGCGGATGCGTGGCGGGCCGGCCGCCAGGCGCGTCAATGGGCGCGGCAAAAAATGCTGCACCTGCGAAGGCTAGCGTGATAACTTGCCCACGGCAAGCTGAAGCGCGCTTTGCAGAAGCTTCGGATCACGCCAGGCCCAGCGGGCAAGCAGATTGAACTGCGGCATCTTGCGCCGCTTGATCAGCCGGGCCTGGCTCCAGAGAGCCTGCCGGCGCGCGGTATGCTTATACGAATGGATGGACGCGATTTCTGCGGGCTTGCGCAAAAAGCGTCCCTCCAGCGTATCGAGCGCAACCCAGGTGTTGAACTGCTGCGACAGGAACTGCGGAGAATCGCTATCGATGCTGTGGAAGATGTTGACACCTTCACCGCGCACCGCACCCGGCTCGTTGCAAAGCACGATGCGGTCTGCCGCAATCGCGCAATCGCAAAAGAACAGCACATCTTCGGCCGCCAGGCGCAGCTCGGCCTCGAAACGCACGGTCTCAAACAGATTGCGCCCGATCACCATGCACGACAGGTGCAGGAAGCTCCAGTTGCGCAGCATGACCTGCGAAAACTCGGGCACTTCCAGAACCAAGGGCTTTTCGGAAAGCCGGGTGACTTTTTCGGTCTTTTCCAGCTCGGCCATGTCGAAATGATAGTAGAAGGCATCGCCGCCGGTGATCGACGCCCAGTAGCAATCGGCCGAAAAGCGCGTCATTGTCATCTGCGCATTCTGCAGGTGGTCCGGTGTCCACAGGTCGTCGGAATCGAGAAAGGCAACAAAATCGGTCTGCGCCGTGACGTTGTCGAGACCGGTGTTGCGCGCGCCGCCTGGGCCGGCATTGTCCTGCTTGATGACGCGGATGCGCGCCCGCTGTTCTTCGCTCAGGGTTTCAAGATCGGTTTCGATCGGGAAAGGCGACTGGTCGTCAACGATGACGATATCGAAATCCTGGTAGGTCTGTGCAAAGACGGAGCCCAAGGCCCGGCTCAGAATTCCTGCCTGTTTCTGGTAGTACGGAATAACAACTGTAAACTTCGCCATCTTTTTGCCCCTGCGGTTTTCCTAGAAGGTGCTTCCTGGTTCCTCCCATCAGGTTGCGGCTGCGTGTCGAGCGCGTCTCCTCTGCCCTTGATCTCCCCCATTGCCACACAGGATTTACGCCATGCCCCCTACAGTTAACGTCAAATCCGTCACGAGCAATGTCGGTTGGAGCGTTTTATCCAAGACAAGCACATTCGGGCTTAAGTTTGTCACGGTGCCTATTTTGGCCCGTATCCTCACCCCGGAAGAGTTCGGCGCCGTCGCCGTGGCGCTGACTGTTGTCCAGTTTCTGGCAATGATCGGCGGAGCCGGATTGACCTCGGCGCTGGTGATCCAGCGCGAGGAAGAGATGGAAACCGTCCATTCCGTGTTCTGGGCCAATCTTGCGATTTCCTGTCTGATGGCGCTCGGCCTTTTCATCTGGGCGGACTTTTTCGCGGCGCTGCTCGGGGCTCCCGAAGCTGCCTACCTGTTGAAAATTATGAGCTTTCTCATTCCTCTCCAGCTGGGCGGCGACGTCGCCTATTCGCTGCTCGCGCGGCGGATGAACTTCAGCAAGGATGCGGTCTGGAGCATGATTTCCGAATCGCTCGGGGCGATCGTCGCCGTCGTCCTGGCGCTGTTTGGATGGGGCGTGTGGGCGTTGATGGCGCAGCTTTTCGTCTCGGCGCTGGTGCGGCTCTGCGGTCTTTACGCCGTCTCGCATTATATGCCGCGCTTCGTCTTCCACCCGAGGCGCGTCATCGGGCTCAGCCGGTTCAGCCTGGGCATGATGGGCTCGGAAGTCGCCAACTTCATCACCTTCCAGTCGCCGATGGTGATCATCTCGCGCTATCTCGGCCTTGCCGATGCCGGTGCCTATTCGGCCGCCAACCGTTTTGCCAGCATTCCCAATCAGGTGGTGCTATCGGCCGTCATGGGCGTGCTCTTTCCGGCTTTCAGCGGCATGATGGACGACAAGGAGCGCCGTTCGCAGGCGCTGATGTTCAGCACGCAGGTGACGACTGTGCTGCTTGCGCCGATGATGTTCGGGCTCTGGGCGCTGGCGGAACCGGCCATGCGCGTGCTTTTCGGTTCGCAATGGGCCTATGCCTGGCCGGTGCTTGGACTTTTGGCGCTGTCGAAAGGCATTCTCACGCCTTGCAGCACCTTCATTCCCTATCTCAAGGGTGTCGGCCATGGCCGGGCGCTGTTCTGGTCGGCGATCATCCGCGCCATCGTCACCTGCGCCGCCGTCGCCTATGGCGCAAGCACGGGTTCGCTGATCGAGGCGATGATCTGGCTGTGCATCGTCAACACCGTGACGCTGATCGGCTATTCCTGGGCCGTCTTCAAGGCGGATGGCACGCCATTCTTCAAGGGGTTGTATGTCAGCAGCCGGCCGATGCTGATGGCTTTGGTGATGGCGCTCGCCGTTCGCTATCTGCTGGAGACATTCGGTTCGGTAATGCCGAACCCGGTCCTGCAGATCCTTGCCGGTGCTGCAATCGGCGGCGTGATCTATGGTCTGCTCGTGCTCATCTCCGAGCGCCCGCTTCTGGCGAAAATCTACCAGCTCGTCAAAAACCGGCGGGGATAAGGCACGGCCAAAACACTCCGGCGCGAACATTGGAACATCATGCCGGATTGGTTGCACCTGCGCCTTATTTCGGAACAGGCACCTCTGGATGACGAGGATTTTGCAAACCTTGGCGTGTGGATTTGCCCATTTTCAAATCTAATTTTCAGGCTCCGCAAGCGCCAGCGCGGAATGTATATGAAGATATACTGATATTAGCCAACACCCTACCCTCGCGTCTTTTTACGGGCCCGCAGAGAAAAGCCGGACAGTTTTTATGGCCGGTTTTTCCTCTCCCAAAACGCGTGCATTGCAGCATTGCGATCAAATTTTCTGCTGCAGCGCCATATTTTTCGAGAGACACTGCCTTATCTTCGAGATGCAGGTTCAAGTCTGCTCTGGTTGAAACGCCGCTTCGGGGGGAGTGGCCCAACAGGGGATGTCGTCTTGGTTATCGACGCGAATATATCATCGCGGATCAATCTGATGCGCATCGTGCTCATCTCGGGAATTGTCTTCGTACACGTTCCTTTTGATCCGCAGACCAGCCCTTTTCTCGGTGCCAATGGCTTTATCGATTGGGTCAGGGTCTTTCTCGGCGACAGCCTTTTCAGGGTTGGCGTGCCGTGCCTCAGCGCGATTTCCGGCTATCTGATGTTCCGCCGCGGGCTCGACGCCTTCGACTACGGCAAGACCCTGCGCTCCAAGGCCCGCACCGTGCTGTTGCCTTTCCTGATCTGGAACCTGTCCTTTCTGGCACTGGTTCTTGTAGCCCAGAAAGGCGGCATCGGCTTTGGCTATCTCCCCGATGCTCTGAATGCGAACCCACGCGACCTAGCAACGCTGGCTTTCGCCATCGAGGGCCTGCCGATCAATGTTCCGCTCTATTTCCTGCGCGATCTGCTCTTGTGCATCCTGCTGGCGCCGGTTCTCGGCATCCTGATCAAGCGATATCCGCTGGTCGTCCTTTCGCTCTTTTTCGCCTATGCGGTTCTGCCGGTGCCCAGCGGCATCTTCCTGAAGAAATCGATCCTGTTCGGCTTCAGCTTCGGCATCTATGTCAGCCTCCACCAGATCGATATCCGCGCGCTCGACCGGCATGCTGTCTTGATATCCGCGCTGTTTCTGGCGGTGACCATCCTTCTGGCGACAGCGCTCTACTATACCGGACCGGACTATCCCGTCTGGATCGACATGCTACGCAGCCTGACGGCGATTGGCGGCATCATCGGATCCTGGGCGCTTTCAGCGATCCTGATCCGATCGTGGCTCGCCGAGCGGCTCTCCCGGTCGGAGGGCCTGAGCTTCTTCATATTCTGCGCCCATTATCCACTGCTGATCGCGTTCTGGATGATCTGGAACCGCAGCGCCCATCCCGGCCTTTATCCGCTGTTCTACTTCGCGACGCCGGTTCTCGCTCTTCTCATCCTGGTCGCCTTGCACAAGGGCGCCAGGCACCTGGTGCCCGGGCTGCATGCGGTTTTGACCGGCAGCCGGGCGGGCCGTTCGCGCGTCGTAGAAAAGCATGCGCCGGACAAAGGCGCTCATCAAAAGGGCTGGTCAGACACCTATTCCCCAAAGGAAAAAGCGACACGATGACCCAATCGATCTCAAAAACCCTCCTCGTCCTTTCGGCCGTTTCCGCAGCGTTCTGCGCACCGGCTTTGGCGCAAGGCGCCAAGAACGGCACATCCTTCGTCGATAACTTCGACAGGATCGATCGCAAGACCTGGTACATTTCCGACGGCTGGGACAATGGCGCGCATCAGAACTGCACCTGGTCGAAAGACCAGGTCAAGGTTGAAAACGGCGTGCTCGAACTCACCTTCGAACAGCGCAAGGCGGGCAAGAGAGATTACGCCTGTGGCGAGATCCAGACCCGCAAACGCTTCAGCTACGGAACCTATGAGGCCCGCATCAAGACGGCGGATGGCTCCGGGCTGAACTCGGCCTTCTTCACCTATATCGGCCCGACCGACAAGAAACCGCATGACGAAATCGATTTCGAGGTGCTGGGCAAGGATTCGGGCAAAGTTCAGGTCAACCAGTATATTTCCGCCAAGGGTGGAAACGAGAAGCTCGTCGATGTCGAAGGCGGCGCCAATACCGATTTCAACGACTACGCCTTCGTCTGGGAAAAGGACCGGCTGCGCTACTACCTGAACGGCACGCTGGTGCAGGAGGTGGCCGATCCCTCGAAAATCCCAGCCAACGACCAGAAAATCTTCTTCAGCCTCTGGGGAACCGACACTCTGAGCAGCTGGATGGGCAAGTTCGACTACCAGGCTCCGGCAAAAATGCAGATCGACCGCGTCGCCTACACCGCACCCGGCGATAAATGCCAGTTTCCGGACTCCATTACCTGCACGCTCAACTGAAGTTGTTCGCATTCGCAGCAAGCATGTTGCGATGCACAAAAAACTAAATTAGGCTTGGCGAAAGCTGGGCGGAAAACGGGAAGTTTTCATGCTGGACGTCTTATACCTGGCCCATGATGTGGCAGACCCTGCCATCAGGCGTAGAACCCTGATGCTGGAAGCGGGCGGCGCCAATGTCACGGTCGCAGGCTTCCGGCGTGGCGCTGATACGCCCCTTACCGACGGCGTTCTGGAGCTTGGCGTGACCAGCGATGGCCGTTTCGGCCAGCGGATTGCTGCGGTCAGCAAGGCGGCGATGGCGCTTGGAGCCAAGCTTCGCGGTGTCCGGAAACCCGGCATCATCATGGCCCGGAACCTCGAAATGCTGGCGCTGGCAAACAGGGCCAATGCGATTTTCGGCGGCGACGTGCCGATCGTTTATGAATGCCTTGATATCCACCGGCTTCTGCTGCGTCAGGATATCGCCGGACGGGCGCTGCGGGCTGCCGAGCATTATCTCGGACGCAATGTCAGCCTGCTGATCACCAGCTCGCCCGCCTTCATCGACAATTATTTCCGGCCGCTGTCGCGCCTCAAAGCCCCGGTCATGCTGCTCGAAAACCAGGTGATCGACCTGGAAGATGCCGCCGCCATGCAGACTGCGCGGCCGCGCCCGCCGCAGCCCGGCGAGCCTTGGAAGATCGGCTGGTTCGGTGCCCTGCGCTGCCGCAAATCCTTGAAACTGCTGTCAGACTTCACGCGCGCGATGGATGGAACGTTCGAAGTGGTGCTGCGCGGCCGCCCGGCCTATTCGGAATTCGACGATTTCGACGGGTTTGTGGAAAACGAGCCGTTCATGCGCTTTCACGGCGCCTACAAAAATCCCGAGGACCTTGCCCGGATTTACGACGATGTCCAGTTTTCCTGGGGCATCGACTTTTTCGAGGAAGGCTTGAACTCCAGCTGGCTGCTGCCGAACCGGCTCTATGAGGGATGCCGTTACAATGCCGTCCCGATTGCCATGCAGGGCACGGAGACGGCGCGATTCATCCATGCAAAGAACATCGGTCTCGTGCTCGAGCGGGCAGACAGTGCTGCTCTTGCCGATCTGTTTTCCGGCATGACGCGGGAACGCTATTTTGCCGAATTCGGCAAGGTCGCAGCCACCGGCACGTCCACTTGGGTTTTCGACCGGGCCGATTGCCAGCGGCTGGTGAACCGGCTTGCGGCGTTGCGCGCCAGCGATGCCCACGCCGCGCCTATCCCCGAACTTTCCCAAACGCACAGCAACAAGGGTGGACTGCTATGAACACCGATGATTTCAAGCATGCCCGCAGCCTGATTGTCATTCCCTGCCTGAACGAGGCCAAATATATCGAAGCCCTGATCATCAAGCTGGGCGGCGCGATGCGCGATCTCAGTGCCGATCTGGTCGTGGTCGATGGCGGCAGCACCGATGGCACGCGCGAGATCGTCGAGCGGATCGCCACCGTCAATCCGAAAGTGCGGTTGCTCGACAATCCGAAGAGGATTCAGAGCGCCGCCGTCAATCTGGCGGTCGGAACGCTCGGCGCTGACTATGAATACATGATCCGCATCGATGCGCATGGCGAATATCCCGACGACTATTGCCAGCGCCTGATGGAAGACGCCATCGCGACCGGTGCGGATTCGATTGTGGTCGCCATGCAGACCGTTGGTTTCAGCACGTTCCAGAAAGCCACGGCCTATGCGCAGAATTCCAAGCTTGGCAATGGCGGCTCCAAGCATCGCACGGGCTCCGCCGGCCATTGGGCCGATCACGGCCATCATGCGCTGATGCGGATTGCCGCGTTTCAGGCGGTCGGCGGCTATGACGAGATGTTCAGCCATAACGAGGACGCCGAGTTCGACTACCGTCTCAACAAGGCCGGCTACCGGATCTGGATGACCGACAAGACCAGCATGATCTACTATCCGCGCAGCACCGCGCGCACGCTTTTCCGACAGTATTTCGGCTATGGCCGCGGCCGGGCGAAAAACTTCCTGAAACATCGCGCCATGCCGAGCATTCGCCAGATGCTGCCGCTTGCCGTCGTTCCGGTCGCCGTGGGGGCGCTTCTTGCGATCGTCAGCTGGGCCGCAGTCATCCCTTTCGGCGTTTGGGCCATCGCCTGCCTTGGCTACGGCGTGTGGATGGCGGTGGGGGAAAAGAACCCTTACGGACCGCTGGCTGCCGTCTCTGCCATGGTGATGCATTTTGCCTGGTCGGCCGGCTTCTGGCGCGAACTGCTCGATTTCCGTAACCGCCGGGCTGCCTCATGAGGACTGGCATGGATCGCATCCGTATCGATATCGGCGTCTGCACCTACCGGCGCCCGGAGCTGGAACAGACGCTGCGCTCGCTGGCAAAGCTGAACGTTCCCGGCAATGTGGATATCCGCATCATCGTTGCCGATAATGACGACACCCCGAGCGCCAAAGGCTGCGTGGACAGTCTGCGCGCTTCCGTGCCGCACCGCATCGTCTACGTGCATTGCCCATCGTCCAATATCTCGATTGCCCGCAATGCCTGCCTCGACAATGCCACGGGAGATTTCCTGGCCTTTATCGACGATGACGAGACGGCGAGCGAGGACTGGATCACTGAGCTGATCGGGACGGCGCAGGCGACCGCTGCCGATGCGGTGCTCGGCCCGGTCAAGGCGATCTATGCACGCGAGGCGCCGGGCTGGATGCAGCGTGGTGACTTTCACTCGACATTCCCCGTCTGGGTCGGCGAGCGGATAATCACCGGCTATACCTGCAATGTGCTTCTGCGGCTGGCCGCTCCTTCGCTGGCCGGGCGCCGCTTCAGTCTGGCGCTTGGCCGCAGTGGCGGCGAGGACACCGAGTTCTTTACCCATATGCACCGGATGGGCGGACAGATTGCCTATGCGCCGCAGGCCTGGGCCGAAGAGCCGGTGCCGGCCAAACGCGCCGACTTTTCCTGGCTTGCCAAGCGCAAGTTCCGGTTCGGCCAGACCCATGGCCGGTTGCTGGATGCAGGGACTGGTATTGCCGGCAAGATCCGCCCGCTCACGCTCGCTGCAGCCAAATGTGGCGTCTGTGCGCTGGCCGCCGCCCTCTTCTTTTTTTCGCCCGTTCGCCGCAACCGCCATTTCCTGCGCGCGTGCCTGCATGCCGGCGCCGTCGTCGGGCTCCTCGGCATCCGGGAGATCGAGCAGTATGGCGCAGCTAAGGCAAGGACGTCCTGATGCAACAGCAGCAACCACAGGCAACGTTCATCATCGCGGCGTTCAAGGCGCAGGACACGATCGAGCGCGCCATTGACAGCGCGCTTGCCCAGACCGGCGTCAATGTCGAGATTATCGTCATCGACGACTGCTCGCCGGATGACACCGCCTCGATCGTCGATGCCTATACCGATCCACGCGTCAGGCTGATCCGGCTCGACAAGAACCGTGGCCCCGGTGGGGCGCGCAATGCCGGGCTTGCGGCTGCGCGCGGCGACTGGATCGTCATTCTGGATTCCGACGATGCGGTATCACCGGATCGCACGGCGCGGATGATCGCGCGGGCGAAAGCCTCGAACGCGCAGATCGTCGTCGATAATGTCGATGTCGTGCCGCTGGACGGGCCGGTCAGGCGGATGTTTGACGCGGCGCATCTGGCAGCGCTTGAAACGCTGACGCTTCCAGCCTTCATCGGCTCCAACGTGCTGTTCAAGTCCGAGCACAATTACGGCTATATGAAGCCGGTCTTCGAGCGCCGCCTGCTTGAGGAGCATGGGCTGCGCTTCGACGAAAGCCTGCCGATCGGCGAGGACTACCTGCTTTTGGCTTCGGCCCTGGCGAAGGGCGGGCGCTGCGCCGTCGATCCTGCCGCCGGTTATACCTATTACATCCGCAGCGGATCGATCTCGCGCGTGCTGAAGCTGCATCAGGTCGATGCAATGCTGGCTGCGGACGCCGCATTCCTGAAGAATAACCGGTTGGATGCGGCATCGATCGCGGCACAGAGCGAGCGTCACCGCAGCATGGAAGATGCGCGCGCCTTCATCATCCTGGTCGATCAGATCAAGGCAGGCTCCCTGTCCGGCGCGGTGAAGACCGCGTGGAAGAATCCGGCGGCAGTCCGGCATCTGCGCATGCCCATTGCCGTCAGACTGCGGCGCCTGATCGCGCCGTTCACTGTTATTCAGCCTTTTGGTTCCCCGCCGAAAAGGATGAATGGAACCACCCCGGGCAATCGCCCGCACAAGAGCAAAGGATAGTTCTATGGCTCCTATCAGACCCGTTCGCAAAGCCGTTATTCCCGTCGCCGGCAACGGCACGCGGTTTCTGCCCGCGACCAAGGCCATGCCGAAGGAAATGCTGACCATCGTCGATAGACCGGTCGTGCAATATGCCGTCGAGGAAGCCATGCAGGCCGGCATCGAGCATATCGTCTTCGTCACCGGCCGTAACAAGCAGGCGATCGAAGACCATTTCGACGATGTGCCGGAGTTGATCTCGTCCTTGACGCGCTCGGGCAAGGATGCCCAGCTTTCGGAACTCGCGCGCATGCTGCCGACCGCAGGCTCCGTCAGCTTCACCCGCCAGCAGGCGCCGCTTGGCCTTGGCCACGCGGTCTGGTGCGCCCGCGACCTGATCGGCGACGAGCCGTTTGCGCTGCTTTTGCCCGACATGATCTCCTACGGCGCGCGCGGCTGCATGGCCGGTCTGACGGACCTCTATAACGATGTCGGCGGCAATGTCGTCGCCGTCGAACAATGCGCCATCGAGGACACGCCGAAATACGGCATCGTCGGCATGGGCGAGAAAACCCGGCACGGGTTCGAAGTGACCGCGATGGTGGAAAAGCCGCCGGTTGCCGAGGCACCGTCCACCTTTTATCTCAACGGCCGCTATATCCTTCAGCCGGAAATCTTCTCGATTTTGGCGCATCAGCAGCGCGGCGCCGGCAACGAGATCCAGCTGACCGACGGCATGCTGCGCCTGTCGGCCGACCAGCCGTTCCACGCGCATCCCTATGAAGGCCGGACCTTTGATTGCGGCTCCAAGCAGGGCTTTATCGAGGCTAACGTCGCCTTCGCGCTGGCGCGGGCCGATATCGGCAATCTCGTGTTCGAGTCCGTTCGCGAGATGGTTCTGTCGCACGAGCAGGCCATGCGGGCTGCCTGAAAATCCTAGCTTCTCAACGGCTTGATGCCGCCGAAAAATCCGGTCTCACCCCTGCCGCCTTTTGGGGTGAGAACCGGCCACACACATAGACCTGGAGACCAGACGGCCCATGAATCAGAGACCTCTTCCGTTGAACACAGTCCCATCGCTGAAAAGCGATGAGTCCGACACGTTCATCGATCTGAACCGGCTGACCGCAATCGCGCTTCGCCGTTCAAGGGTCGTTGCCGTCTGCGTTCTCCTCTGCTTCCTGCTCGGCGGGCTCTATCTCCTGTTTGCAACGCCGGTCTATACCTCGCAAACGCAGATTCTGCTTGACGAAAACCTGTCCAAATATGCGGAGGAAGCCCCCTCGCCGCAGAGCGCCCAGCAGGCAGACACCCAGCTTTCCAGCGCGGTCGAAATTCTGAAATCCGGCGAACTGGCGCTGCGCGTCACCGATGCGGAAAATCTCGGTGAGAACGAGACCGTTCTCAATCCGCCGCAGTCCTTGATGTCGATGGTGAAAGGGGCGGTCAAATCTGTGACCGGCCTCTTTGGTTCCCGGCCGGAAATTTCGGAAGCGGCGGCGCGCAACGGTAAGCGGGAAACGGCCGCCGCCTATATCCAGCAAGGGCTGACGGTCGAGCGGGTGGCACGCAGCTCGGTCGTTGCCGTTTCCTACAAATCGACCGATCCGAAATTGGCCGCGACCATTACCCGCGCCTATGCCAATGCTTATCTGACCGACCAGCTGAACGCCAATTTCGATGCCACCGAGCGCGCTTCGGTCTGGCTGCAGGAACGCCTGACCGACCTTGGCCAGCGCGCGCAGGCGGCCTCGCTTGAGGCGGAGAAATTCAAGGCGGAAAACGGGCTCACGTCGACGCGCGGCGAGTTGATGTCGGAACAGCAGCTCTCCGACCTCAACAGCCAGCTGATCGTCGCGCAGGCCGATAGCGCCAGCGCGTCGGCCCGCTACAACCAGTTTCAGTCGATCATCGATCAGGGCGCTGAAAACGCCGTCAACAATGCAACGATTTCGTCCAACCAGACCGACAATTCGGTCATCCAGGATTTGCGCACGCGCTACCTTGCCGTCAGCAAGCGCGAACAGGCCGTGACCCAGAATTTCAGCGCCGATCACCCCCAGGCCGTGAGTCTAAGAGCGGAAAAGACGGAACTGGCCGGCCAGATCTTCAGGGAGCTGCAGCAGATCACCGGCAGCTACCGCAACGAAATGGAAGTCGCCAAATCGCGCGAGGCATCTCTGCGCAAGAGTATCGAAGGCGTGGTCGGCAACAATTCGCAGGCCAACCGGTCGCTCGTCCAACTGCGCGGGCTGGAACAGCGCGCGACCGCGCTGAAGACGCTCTACGAATCCTATCTCGGACGCTTCGAGGAGGCCGCCCAACAGCGCTCGTTCCCGATCGCAAAGGCCCGCATCATTTCGGATGCCGGCGTTCCCGTCTCGCCCTCCAGCCCGAAGCGGACGATGGTGCTGGCGCTGTCCATCGTGCTCGGCTTCATGCTGGGCGCCGTCATTGCCGGCCTTCAGGAGTTTCGCGAGCGGTTCTTCCGGCTGGAAGAAGATATCCGCTCCGTCCTTGGCCATAAATCGCTGGGCTACCTGCCGCTGATCGGCAAGAAGACGGTGAGCATGTGGAGCAAGACGCGCGAGCGGCTTTCCAAACCGGAAGCGGACAAGGCCGGGCAGCCGCCGGAAGCCGACATGCCGCTGACGCGCATGACCCGGATTGCCGTCGATGCGCCGCGATCGGCATTTGCCGAAACGTTGCGCAATGCCAAGCTTGCCAGTGACGTGATCCTTCAGGGACGCCCCAACCGGGTGATCGGCGTCGTCTCGGCGCTGCCTGGCGAGGGCAAATCGACCATTGCTGCGAATTTTGCCGGGCTTCTGGCCGCCAGCGGCAAGCGGACATTGCTGATTGATGCCGATATCCGTAATCCGGCCATCAGCCGGATGATTTCGCCGGCGCCGAAAACCGGACTGGTGGAAGCCGTTCTGGGTGAAGAGGACTGGACCGCCGGCTTGAGGGTCGATCCGCAGACGCGGCTGGCAATCCTGCCGATCGCGCCGCGCGAACATCTCTACCACACCAACGAGCTGCTGGCCTCGCAGGGCATGGAAACCCTGATTGCCAATGCCCGCAAGAATTTCGATTATGTCATCGTCGATCTGGCGCCGCTGGCGCCGGTCATCGATGCCAAGGCGTTCTCGCCCTTTGCCGACGGGTTCCTGATGGTGATCGAATGGGGCAAGACCCCTGCCCGCCTGGTCCGCGACGTGTTGAATTCCGATCCGCAATTCAACGCCAAGATCCTCGGTGTGATGCTCAACAAGACGGATATGGACGAGCTTGGGAAATACAGCGATTTCGGCGCGGCGGAAAAATACCGCAAGAGCTATGAAAGCTACTATATCGAGAAACCGTTGAAGGCCTAGATGTTGAAGGCCCAGATACGGGAGCTTCAACGCTTGCGCTGACGATTTTTTCAGCGCAGGCCGGGCTGGCGCTCCGCGTCCAGCCGGAAGATGGCCACAAGCGCCATGAGTATAACCACGGCCACGATGGCAAGGGCCGTAAGCGCATAGACCAACAGATATTCCACAAAGCACGGCAGGAACAGCCGCGCCCGGATGAAAACCGGCTGAGACCGCGCCCAGCCACCCATGCCGTTTCTCATGTAACTTTCGAAACGCTGCGTAATGCCCGACATGGGATGATGGCTCCATCAATCTTTACACAAAATTTACCAAAGATGATGGTGCGGCGCAACTGATACAGGTGCGCGAAATCGCCTGATCACGGATGATATAACGTAAGTTTATACTTACATACCGATGACGCAGGCGCCGCCCGTCAATCCGGCACCAGCAGCCGTCAACAGCAATTTCTCCCCGGATACGAATGGAGAGGCCTGATGGGCAAGCGAGAGCGACAACGGAATCGTTGCCGCAGACGAGTTTCCATAGGTATCGATCGTGCGGACAGTTCTTTCCGGTGCGATCCCGAGATCGCTGCAGACGGCATCGAAGATCCGGGCGTTGGCCTGATGCGGAACGAACCGGTCGATCTCCATGGCGCCGATCTCTGCATGGTCCAGAGCCCGGCGGGCGCAATCGCTCATCATCCGGACAGCCTGGGTGAACATGTCGCGCCCGTCGCGCATCGTCATCAGGCACTGTTCTGCCGCGATACCGGCTGCAAAGGGACGACTGCTGCCGCCGGCGGGGATAGAAATGAGGTCATAGCGGCTGCCGTCGGCGGCGAGATCGACGCCCAGCAATCCGGTATCCTCGTCTTCGGACGGCATGAGGACAACTGCGCCGGCAGCGTCGGCGAACAGGACCGAGCTTGCCCGCTCGACGGGATTGATGCGGCGGCTCAGAATATTGGCGGCAACCACCAGCACCGGCCGCCCTTGCGTACGCACGAAACCATCGGCGAGCGTCAGCGCATAGAGAAAGCCGGAACAGGCCCCGGCGAGATCGACGGCACCGGAATTGGCCAATCCGAGATGATGGGCGAGCAGCGGCGCTGACGGCGGAAGCAGATGATCGGGTGTCGAGGTGGCAAGCAGCGTCAGCGCGATATCCGCACGATCGACGCCCGCATTGCCGATCGCCGCCTCCCCCGCCCGTGCCGCAAGCGCAGACAGCGTATCGCCAGGCCCAGCCCAATAGCGGCTCCGGATGCCGGTCCGGCGTTCGATCCATCCCGGCTCAAGGCCGAGCCTCGCCTCGATCTCGGCATTTTCGACACAGCGACCCGGCACGCTATGGCCGAAACCGGCAAGGCGGGAGGAACGCACGCGCCTCACAGGCGTCCCGCCGTAAACCAGTCCGCTGCCTCGTCGATCGCATCATAGGCGCGGTCGAGTTCGCCTGCCGTCACGCAATAGGGTGGCATCAGATAGAGGATATTGCCGAGCGGCCGGATCAGCAGTCTTCTCTCGCGGAAGAACGCTCTCAGCTTCGGCCCGACATCTGCCAGATAGCCCGCGCTCTGCACCGTGAGATCCAGGGCCGTGATCGTGCCGATCCGGCGGACATTGCCAAAGCGGGGATCCGCCTCAAAGTGCTGCAAGCGTTCGGCCTGCATGGCCTCCAATGCGCCGATGCGTTCGCGCACCGGTTCGTTTTCCCAGACGGCCAGATTGGCGACGGCGGCGGCGCAGGCAATCGGATTGGCGGTGTAGGAACTGGAATGAAAAAACGTCTTGCGGCGGTCGCCCGACAGATGCGCCTGGAAGATTTCGGCCGTGCAAAGGGTAGCGGCAAGCGGCAGGGTGCCACCGGTCAAGCCTTTGGATGTGCACAGAATATCGGGCGCCAACCCGGCCTGTTCGCAGGCAAAGACGCTGCCGGTGCGGCCCCAGCCGGTCATCACCTCATCGGCGATCAGCAGCGTGCCGTGCCGTTCGGCGATGCGTTTCAGCGCGGTGAGGACGTCTGGTGAATAGATGAGCATGCCGCCTGCCCCGAGGATGAGCGGCTCGATCAGCAGGGCCGCGACGTCGCCGGAAGCGCAGAACCGCTCGAAGGCATCCAGCGTCTCCTGCTCATGGCCAGCATGCGGAAACGGCAGGCGGTCGACGCCGAACAGCATCGGCTCATAGGCAGCGTTGAAGACGCCGCGTTGCCCGGCCGACATCGTTCCGATCGTGTCGCCGTGATAACCGTGTTCCAGAACGCAGATGCGCCGGCGCGGGGTGCCGGAATTGTGGAAGAAGCCGAGCGCCATTTTCAGCGCGACTTCGACGCAGGTCGATCCGCTGTCGGAATAAAACACATGCGCAAGCCCCGGCGGAGCGATCCGCAACAGGCCGTGCGCCAGTTCCTCGGCCGGTTCATGGGTATATTCGGCAAAAATGATCTGGTCGTAGCGGTCGCATGCGGCCTGGATCGCCGCCATGATCGCTGGATGGCGGTGGCCATGCGTGATCACCCACCAGGAGGAAATGGCATCGAGAATGCGCGATCCGCCGTCATCGATCAGGCAGGCGCCGCCGGTCTCGACGATCCGCCGCATCGCCGGTTCGAGTGCATGCTGGGTGAAGGGGTGCCAGACGGGCGAGTTCATGGCGTGCTCCCGGTGAACGAGGACAGCGGGAAGTTTTCCAGAAAGGCCTGACTGAGGTTTTCCGGCGTCAACGGATCGAGACGTGGCAGGCGGCCGAGAATGCGGTCCTGCCCCATCGACGCGATGATCCGTTGGGTTTCCGTCTGTTCATCGCCGATGAAGGCAATGCCGAAAACCGGAATGGCGCGGTGGCGCAGTGCTTCGAGCGACAGCAGCGTGTGGTTGATCGTGCCGAGCCCGGTGCGGGCGCAAAGGATGACCGGGATCTGCCAGCGTGCGAAGACATCGGCAAAGACCTCCGTTTCCGTGAGCGGCACCAGCAAGCCGCCGGCACCCTCGATGACGAGCGGCGCGTCCGTCAAAGGTGGGGTCAATTGTGAGGTGCCGATCGCCACATGATCGATCCGCGCGGCGAGATGCGGCGAAGCCGGTGTGCGCAAACGGTAGGCTTCCGGGAAGATACGCTCTGGCGGCAGGCGGCCGAGCCGGTGGACGGCCTGGCTGTCGGTCTCCTCGTCCAGCCCTGATTGCACCGGTTTCCAGTAGGAACCGCCAAGTGCTGACGCCAGGGCAGCCGAAAAGATCGTCTTGCCGATGCCGGTATCGGTACCCGTCACCACGAAGCGCATCATGGTTTTTCCTCATTAATAATGGCTGCCAGCCTGGTGAACATGCGGGATATCGTTGCCCGATCGACATTCAGCGTGATGGCGATCCGCAGCCTTGCGGTGCCCTCCGGCACCGTTGGCGGCCGGATAGCGCGGATATCAAAGCCTGCCTCTCGCATGCGCGCGGCAATCCGCACGGCCCGGCTGTTATCGCCGATCAGCACCGGCAGGATTTGCGATCCGCTGCCGGCGACGCCGAGTTTTTCTGTCAGTTCACTATTGGCAAAACGGCGCAACGTGTCGAAATCGGTACGGCGCTGCGGCTCGTCCACGAGCATCGCCAAGGCTTGGCGAACCGCTGCCGCCATCAATGGCGATGGTGCAGTGGAATAGATGAAACCGCGTGCCCGGTTGACGAGATAATCGCAGAGTACTGCACTGGCACCCAGCAACGCACCGGACACGCCGAGCGCCTTGCCGCAGGTATGCAGCACGATGACATTGGCGCGGTTTTTCAAGTCCGCTGCAAAACCGCGGCCATCCCGGCCGAAAACGCCGGTTGCATGCGCCTCGTCGATCACCAGGAAACCGTCATGCCTTTCAGCGACTGCGGCAAGCGCCGTCAAGGGTGCGCGGTCGCCATCCATCGAATAGAGGCTTTCAACCGCGATCCAGGGATGGCCCGTTCCGCCGTTGGCCCGCCAGCGCTTAATCGCGTGTTCGAAGGATGCGGCATCGTTATGGGCGGCGGCCACCGCCTGCGCCTTGCCGGCCAGAATGCCCTCATGCGCACTGGCGTGCACCAGCGCATCATAGATGACGAGATCTCCCCTTTGCGGCAGGGTGGAGAACAGGGCGGTGTTGGCGGCATAACCGCTGCCGAAATAAAGCACACGCTCGGCTGCAAAGAACGCGGCGGCCTCCGCCTCCAGCGCCTCATGCTCCGGATGATTGCCGCGCAGAAGCCTCGACCCACCGGCACCGGCCGGCACGCCGCGCTGAACGGCGGATGCAATCGCTGCAGCCAGACGCTCCGATCCGGCCAGCGCCAGATAATCGTTGGAACTGAAATCGGCCCCGGCCCGGTCGATCAGGACACGCCGCCTGCCCTTACGCTCCAGGCCCGCCAGCGTGGTCTCGTAGCGGGTAAGCCCTGAAGACATCATTGCGGCAGGTCCATCGGCTTCAGGCCAAGACGGCGAAACAGGGCGGTGTCATGATCCTCGCCCGGATTGTCCGCCGTCAGCAGCGTATCGCCGGAAAAGATCGAATTGGCGCCGGCGAAGAAACAGAGTGCCTGCATCTCGTCGCTCATCTGGGTGCGCCCGGCCGAGAGGCGCACATGCGCGCGCGGCATCAGGATGCGGGCGAGCGCGATGGTCCGGACGAATTCGATCGGATCGACCGGTTCGGCATTGGCAAGCCGCGATCCGGGGATCGGGATCAGCATATTGACCGGCACGCTTTCCGGCGGCTCCGGCAGATTGGCGAGCGTGACCAGCATCGAGATGCGATCATCCGTGGTCTCGCCCATGCCGAGAATGCCGCCGGCGCAGACCTTCATGCCGGCATCGCGGACATTGGCCAGCGTTTCCAGCCGGTCGGCAAAGGTGCGGGTGGTGATGACCTGCGGATAGAATTCTTCCGACGTATCGATGTTGTGATTGTAATAATCGAGCCCGGCGCCGGCCAACGTTCCGGCCTGCTCCGGCGTCAGCATGCCGAGCGTCATGCAGGTTTCCAGCCCCAGCGCCTTCACGCCTGCCACCATATCCACCAGCGTGTCCATGTCGCGGTCCTTGGGGCTGCGCCAGGCGGCCCCCATGCAATAGCGGCTGGCCCCTTCGGCCTTGGCCTTGCGGGCCTCCGCCAGCACCTTTTCCACCATCATCAGCCTGGAGGCCTTCAGCCCTGTGGGCGAGCGCGCCGACTGGCTGCAATAGCCGCAATCCTCGGCACATCCGCCGGTCTTGATCGACAAAAGCCGGCTGATCTGGACCGCATTGGGATCGAAATTTTGCCGGTGAACGGACTGCGCCTGAAAGAGCAGATCGTTGAATGGAAAATTATAGATAATTTTAGCATCGTCGAGTGAAAATCGCGGTTTACCTGAACCGTTTGCAGGGTGAACTCCGGCTTCAACAGGCATTTCCGCCGTGAAATCGGTCGGATCTTCGTCTCTCAGCATTCAACGCATCCTTCAATAGATTAAAAATAATAATTATCTATAATTTCTCTAAGAGTGGAAAATCGCAAGAGCCTTTTTGATTGGAGGCGGATAAAGTCGCGCATCGCGCGCCGTCGAGCGGCCGCAACACGCGCCGCAAGCTGGTTAAATCAGCGAGAAAGAAAACTGGAAAAAATCGTCAGCCGACGATCGCAAAGGCGTCGCGCGTGGCGCCAGACGCGTTGCGGACGGGTTTCTGGCCGATCCACTGCACATGACGTTCGAGAACAGGTGCGGCGTTTTCGATATTGCCCTGGCGCAGAAATGTCAGGATGGCGCGGTGATCGTGATCAGTGCGCACTTCCCATTCGGACCGCCAGCTGGCGAACAGGAAACGGGCGCTGGCCGCATGCAGATCGCTGATGGCGGCCAACAGGCGCGGCATGCCGCAAGGGGTGAGAATCAGCGTGTGGAAGCGCCGGTTTGCCTCCTCCCAGGAGCGGACATCATGGGAATTGTCGCCGGCAACGGTCGCCTCTTCGGCCTGGTCGAGGATGGCGGCCGTCAGATGCGGGGCCGCGTGGCGAAGCGCCAGAACCTCAAGGGCTGCGCGCATCTGCGCCACTTCGCGCACTTCCTTCAGATCGAAGGAGGCGACCCGCACGCCACGGCGCGGCTCGCTGACCGCCAGACCCTGCGCTTCCAGCCGGCGGAAAGCCTCGCGTACGGGCACATGACTGGTGCCGAACTCCTCGGCAATATGGTCCTGGCGCAGCTTCGTGCCCGGGTCCAATTGTCCGGTCACGATCCTGTCGGCAAGGATGCGGCTGATGCGGCTGGCAATCGTGTCTTCGCTCGCTGAGGTCATGTTTTATAGATAATTTGCCGGGGCGACGCTGTCGAGGGCGCGATTGTAATCATTGGATATCTTCACAGTCTTGCGGCCGTTCAAGCGGGTTGCGTGGCGGCTACCGCGCCAAACGGCCCTTGACGCTTCGTCCAAAACTGTGCCTAGATTGGCGTATTCACCAGGGGGGTCCCGACAAGGGGCTGAGATTCTGCTGGCATGACAGGTGGCTTTGCCACCCTCAAGCAGCGCAGTGACCCGTTGAACCTGATCCAGTTCATACTGGCGTAGGGACGGTGCAAGCGCTGCTGAGATTCGGATTCCGTTCGCGGATTCGCGTCGGCGTCTTTTCATCATTCCGGCTCTGATGACTGGGTCTCCAACTTTGGAGCCTCAACCATGACTATTGCCGCACAGAACATTACCCCCACAGTCACCACTGGCCCGCTGCCGGCATCGCGCAAGGTGCATATTCCCGGCGAACTCTATCCGGATATCCGCGTTCCCATGCGCGAAATTGCCGTGCACCCGACCTCCGGTGAACCGCCCGTGTCCGTCTACGATCCCTCCGGCCCCTATACGGATCCGGCGCATCTCGTCTCGATCGATGCCGGCCTGCCCCGGCAGCGCCAAAACTGGGTCACCGCACGCGGCGACGTCGAGGCCTATGACGGCCGCCATGTCAAACCGGAGGATAACGGCTTTGCCGCCGGCGAGCGGCTGACGCCGGAATTTCCGATCCGCAATCAGCCTCTGCGCGCCAGAAACGGCAAGGCCGTAACCCAGATCGCCTATGCCCGCGCCGGTATCATCACACCGGAAATGGAATATATCGCCATCCGCGAAAATCTCGGCCGCAAGCCGCCCAACGGTGCATTGATCCGCGACGGCGAGAATTTCGGCGCCAGCATTCCCGATCACGTGACCCCGGAATTCGTCCGCCAGGAAATTGCCCGCGGCCGCGCCGTCATCCCCGCCAATATCAACCATCCCGAATCCGAACCGATGATCATCGGCCGGAACTTTCTGGTGAAGATCAATGCCAATATCGGCAACTCCGCCGTCACCTCGTCGATGGCGGAAGAGGTCGAGAAGATGGTCTGGGCGACGCGCTGGGGTGCGGATACCGTCATGGACCTGTCGACCGGCCGCAATATACACAATATCCGCGAGTGGATCATCCGCAATTCGCCGGTTCCGATCGGCACCGTGCCGCTTTATCAGGCGCTGGAAAAGGTCAATGGCATAGCCGAGGATCTCAATTGGGAGGTCTATCGCGATACGCTGATCGAGCAGGCCGAACAGGGCGTCGATTATTTCACCATCCATGCCGGCGTGCGGCTCGCCTATATTCCGCTCACCGTCAATCGCGTCACCGGCATCGTCTCGCGCGGCGGCTCGATCATGGCCAAGTGGTGTCTTCATCACCACAAGGAGAGCTTTCTCTACGAGCATTTCGACGAGATCTGCGACATCGCCCGCGCCTATGACGTGACGTTCTCGCTCGGGGACGGGCTGCGGCCCGGCTCGATCGCCGATGCCAATGATGCCGCGCAGTTTGCGGAACTGGAAACGCTGGGCGAACTCACTCAGATCGCCTGGGCCAAGGACTGCCAGGTGATGATCGAAGGCCCTGGCCATGTGCCGATGCACAAGATCAAGGAAAACATGGACAAGCAGCTGGAAGTCTGCGGCGAGGCGCCCTTCTATACGCTCGGGCCGCTGACGACCGATATCGCGCCCGGCTATGACCATATCACCTCGGGCATTGGTGCTGCGATGATCGGCTGGTTCGGCACGGCGATGCTTTGCTATGTCACGCCGAAGGAGCATCTGGGACTGCCCGATCGCAACGACGTCAAGGTCGGGGTCATCACCTACAAGATCGCCGCCCATGCCGCCGATCTGGCCAAGGGGCACCCCGCCGCCCAGCTGCGCGACGACGCGCTGTCGCGGGCCCGTTTCGAGTTTCGCTGGGAGGACCAGTTCAACCTGTCGCTCGATCCGGAAACGGCCCGCTCCTTCCATGACGAGACCCTGCCGAAGGAAGCTCACAAAGTGGCGCATTTCTGCTCGATGTGCGGGCCGAAATTCTGCTCCATGCGGATTTCCCACGACATACGCGCCGAGGCGCAGAAGGAGGGGCTGGAGGCGATGGCCGCAAAATTCCAGGCGGGCGGCGCGCTCTATATGCCGCTCGATCCGGATGGAAATATCGTAACGGCCGGAGAGTAGCCATGCGCGTGCTGATCAGGGGGGCCGGCGTCGCCGGCCTCACGGTGGCCCATGAACTTGCCATTGCCGGCATCGACGTCACCGTAGCCGAGATTGCAGCCAAACCCGGCGGCGGCGCCTCCTGGTTTGCCGGCGGCATGCTGGCACCCTGGTGCGAGCGCGAAAGCGCGCCGGAAACAGTGGTGACGCTGGGGTGCAGATCGACAGACTGGTGGGACGCGGCACTGCCCGGCCATGTCGTCCGCAAGGGCACATTGGTCGTTGCGCCGCCGCGCGATACGGCGGAACTTAGACGCTTTGCGGCCCGCACATCGGAATTCGGCTGGCTGGACGGCGAAGAGATCGAAACGCTGGAGCCGGACCTTGCCGGACGGTTCCGGACGGCGCTTATCTTCAAGCAGGAAGCCCATCTGGATCCGAGGCGCGCGATCACGGCGCTCTCCGGCAAACTGGCGGCAATGGGTGTGATCTTCCATTTCGGCACCGCGCAGGATTTTCCCGGCGATGGCTTCGACCACATAATCGATTGCACAGGCGCCAGCGCCATCGGGACATCGGCGGGCCTGCGCGGCGTGCGGGGCGAAATGCTGGTGCTGGAGACACCGGATGTGACGCTGTCACGCCCAGTCCGCCTGCTGCATCCCCGCATTCCGCTCTATATCGTGCCGCGCGGCGATGGCCGCTTCATGGTCGGCGCGACGATGATCGAAAGCAACGATGGCGGACCGGTCAGCGCCCGCTCGCTGATGGAACTGCTCAATGCCGCCTATGCGCTGCACCCGGCCTTCGGCGAGGCGCGTGTCATCGAGACCGGCGCCGGGGTCCGTCCGAGCTATCCCGACAACCTGCCGAGGTTTTCGGAGAAGGACGGCATGATAACGGTCAACGGATTGTACCGGCATGGCTTTCTGCTTGCGCCATCGCTCGCGCAGGAGGTTGCGGCGCACATTTTCTCCACCTCGAAAACCAACGCGATCCGGCCGGTCAAGCCGTTCGATCCGGCCGCGATCATCCATCGCCGATCCGAAAATCCCATGGGAGCAAGCCGATGAAACTGACAATCAACGGTGAAGACCATCAAACCGACATTTCCGATCTGTCCCAGCTTCTGACGTCTCTGGACTACGAGGGCGACTGGCTGGCAACGGCCGTCAACGGCGAACTGGTGCACCGCGATGAGCGGACTGGGTTCGTGCTCAGCGACCGCGACCGCGTCGAGATCCTGTCGCCGATGCAGGGAGGCTGATATGTTTGAACTCTACGGCACCACCGTATCCTCCCGCCTGCTGCTCGGCACGGCGCGCTATCCCTCGCCCGCTATTCTGGCCGATGCCGTCCGCGCCTCGAAAACCGGTATTGTCACTGTCTCGCTGCGCCGGGAAAGCGCAGGCAGCCGCACCGGCGGCGCCTTCTTCGAGCTGATCCGGGCGCTGGGCGTCCGGGTCCTGCCCAATACCGCCGGCTGCCACACGGTTTCCGAAGCGGTGCTGACTGCGAAAATGGCGCGCGACGTCTTTGCCACCGACTGGATCAAACTCGAGGTGATCGGTCATCACGACACGCTGCAGCCCGATGTCTTTGCGCTGGTGGAGGCGGCTCGCATTTTGAGCGGCGACGGTTTCAAGGTTTTTCCCTATACGACAGATGATCTTGTGGTGGCGGAGCGATTGCTGGAGGCGGGCTGCCAGGTACTGATGCCGTGGTGTGCGCCGATCGGCTCGGCCATGGGGCCGGTCAATCTGCCAGCGCTGCGCAGCCTGCGGGCAAGCTTTCCCGATGTGCCTCTCATCGTCGATGCCGGTATCGGCCGCCCCTCGCATGCCGCCACCGTGATGGAGCTCGGCTTCGACGCTGTTCTGCTCAACACAGCCGTTGCCGGTGCGGCCGACCCCGTCGCCATGGCTGCGGCCTTCACCGGCGCGATCGATGCGGGGCGCTCGGCCTTTCACGCCGGAATGCTGGAGCCACGCGACATGGCGGTTCCATCCACCCCGGTCATCGGCAAGGCGGTGTTTTCATGAAGCTCGACCCGTTCTACGTGATCGTCGACAGCGCCGAATGGATCGAGCGCCTCGTGCCGCTCGGCGTCAAGCTGGTGCAGTTGCGGATGAAGGACTGCAGCGATGCGGACTTGCGCGATGCCATCCGCCGCGCGAAAACGGTTTGTGCGGCGCATGATTGCCAGCTGATTGTCAACGATTTTTGGCGCGTTGCGATCGATGAGGGGTGTGATTTCGTCCATCTCGGCCAGGAGGACCTGGCAGAGGCCGACATAGCCGCCATCCGGGCTGCCGGGCTGAAGCTCGGGCTTTCGACGCATGACGAGGCGGAACTGGAGACGGCACTGAAAGCCGAGCCGGATTACGTGGCGCTTGGGCCGGTCTGGCCGACCATCCTGAAGACAATGAAATGGGCGCCGCAGGGGCTGGAGAAGCTGCGCGACTGGAAGACGCGGATCGGATCGCTGCCGCTGGTGGCTATCGGCGGCCTCAATATCGAGCGGATCGGCAGCGTCTTTGCCCATGGCGCCGACAGTGCCGCTGTTGTCACCGACATCACCCTCAACGCCGATCCGGATACCCGCGTGCGGGAATGGATAGAGCATACCCGGCGCTTTCGATGAGCAGAACGAGATGACCGCCATGCCGCACGTGCTTGTCGTTGCAGGCTCCGATTCCTCCGGCGGCGCCGGGATCGTTCGCGATATCGAGACGCTGGCCGCCTTCGGCGTCAAGGCCTCGGTGGCAATCACCGCCATCACCGTGCAGACCCATCATGGTGTCGAGCATGCCGATCCCGTGGCGCCGGAGCGCGTGGCGCAACAGATGCGCGCGGCGCTGTCGTCCAATCCCATCGCCGCAATCAAGATCGGCATGCTGGCGACATCGGCGACGATTTTTGCCGTTGCCCGGGTGCTTGGCGATCATCCCGGCATCCCCGTGGTGCTCGATCCCGTTCTCGTCTCCACTTCCGGCCGCGCTCTGCTGGATCCGGACGCGACGGAAGCTCTGCCCGGTCTGTTTTCGGCGTGCACGCTCGTCACCCCCAATCTGCCGGAGCTTTCGGTGCTGGTCGCCATGCCGGGCAACACATCCGATCAGGCAAGATACCTTTTGGCGGCGGGAGCCGAGGCGGTTCTGGTCAAGGGCGGGCACGCTGACGGCCGGCAGGCGATCGATATCCTCTTCCGGGCCGGACATGAGGAGCAACCCTTTGCCTCCCCGCGCCTGGCGGCGGCGATACGCGGCACCGGCTGCATGCTGGCCAGCGCGATCTCAGCGCGCCTTGCCCATGGCGACGCGCTTCCAGCCGCCATCGCGATCGCGAAGGCCTTTGTGCACCGCAAGCTCCGCGAAACGTGAACAGCCATCTCACTGCCAATTTGCGATAATAGCCGGCAACAGATGATCTGAACTGCCTCGCTCCATGCTGCTCTGCTAATCTTTCTTAGGGGGAGCGCTCCGGACGCGCTATATTTCGCAGGTGAAGACCGTGGTGGAGAGATTCGCGCCAATGCCGCATGACATGAACGGGAAGAGCAAGAAGCCCTTAGAGACAGACGACGAGCAGCCCTTCTTCGACCAGCTCCGCATGATGCAACGGGCTTTTGTCGCCTCGCCTGTCCGCAAGACCATCATCTGGCTTTCTATCGGGATCATCACCGTCATCCTGGCGACCGCCTTCGGGCAGATCCTGCTGAACCGATGGTACAAACCCTTTTACGACACGCTGGAGCGACGCGATCTCTCGGCATTTCTGCGGCAATTCATCACCTTCGGCCAGATCGCGGGGACGCTTCTGGTTCTCAACGTGCTGCAAACCTGGCTCAATCAATGGATCCGGATCAAGCTGAGGGAGGGGCTGACGCTTGATCTGATTGGCGAATGGATGAAGCCGGCGCGCGCCTTCCGCCTTGCCAATGCCGGTTCCATCGGCATCAATCCCGACCAGCGCGTGCATGAGGACGCCCGCCATCTCGCCGATCTGACGGCGGGCCTCACCATCGGCCTGTTCCAGTCGGGCATTCTGCTCGCCAGTTTCGTCGGCGTTTTGTGGTCGCTCTCGGCCGGCTTCATCTTTCACGTCGGCGGCTACGATCTCAACATTCCCGGCTATATGGTTTGGGCCGCCTTCCTTTACGCCGGGACTGCGGCGGCCGTCAGCTGGTTCGTTGGTCGTCCCCTCGTCAAGATCAATGGCGACCATTATGCGCGCGAAGCCGCCCTGCGCTTCTCGCTGATGCGGGTCAATGAACATATCGAGGCGGTGTCTTTGTCTTCGGGAGAGGGCAATGAAAAGCGACGACTCCAGCGCGATCTCGCCTCGGTTCTGGAAATCAGCAACAGGCTGATGATGGCGCTGACGCGGCTGACATGGGTCACCTCCGGCTATGGATGGCTGACGGTCGTTGCCCCCATCGTCATTGCAGCCCCGGTCTATTTCAACGGCGATCTGAGCTTTGGCGGCCTGATGATGGCGGTTGGTGCCTTCAACCAGGTGAACACGTCCCTGCGCTGGTTCGTCGATAATATTGACGGCATCGCTGACTGGCGCGCGACGCTGCTTCGCGTCGCCGCCTTCCGGTCTGCGATCCTGATGACCGACGAGCGCCACGAAAACGACAAGCGTATCGATTTCGCCAAGGCCGACGGCGACCGCCTGACCATCGACCGGCTGGAAATCGCCCTGCCGTCAGGGTGCATCAAGCTTGCCGAACAGCATGTGGAAATCCGGCCGGGCGACCGGGTTCTGGTGACCAGCGAATCGGATGTGGAGAAGGCGCCCTTCTTCCGCTCCCTGGCCGGTCTCTGGCCCTGGGGACAGGGGCGCATTGCGCTGCCCGACGGCGCGGACATCGCCTTTGTGCCGCGAACGCCCTATTTCCCGCCCGGAACGCTGGAAGAAGTGCTCAGCTATCCCGAAAATCCCGGCAGTTTCAGCAAAAGCGATTTGGTCTCGGTTTTGTCGAGGGTGGGGCTGAGCAAGCTGCAAAACAGCTTCGATCAGGATATGCGGACGAAATTGAAGCTGAACGAGGTGGAGATCAGGCTGCTTGCCATTGCGCGGCTGGGGTTGCACAAACCGCGCTGGGTGATCATCGACGAAACGCTCGATACGCTCGACCGCGACGCCTACCAGCAGGTGCTGACCTTCATGGAACAGGCCTTAGGCCATGCGGCCGTGGTGAATATCGGCAGGGTCGCTTCCGGCAACCGCTATTTTACACGCGTGCTGCAGCTGCAAAGCAGCCCGGCGGGGAAAACCATCCGCCTGCTCAGGCCGAAAAGCCTGCGCACGGACAATCCCGAACCGGCAGAATAATAAAAGAGATAAAAGAGTTGCGGTTTCTCCCCTCCGCAGACACGCGAAGGGGAGAAGCCAAGCTGTTTAGTTGACGGCTGTCAGCGTCACCGAGGTGCCACCGGCAGCCAGGTTGAGACCGAGCTGGCCGGTTACGCTGATCGTCTGCAGGTGGATGGAGCCCGAGGTGCCGCCAACGAGCACGTTGGCACCGACGCCCGCACCGACCGTGGCTTCAACGCTGGCGCCCTGATAGAGACCGCTGAGCGAGCCCTGATGGTAGCCAGCTGTCGGCGCAAGCACTGCCCAGACGAGCTTGCTGCGCGTGGTAAAGCCGAGATCGACACCCATCTTGCGGATTGCGCCGCTATAGTGATCCGTCCGTTCCCGGCCGACCGAGGAATGGAACGTGCAATCAATTTCCTTGGCCGAGCCCAGAACGTAGCCGGCACCGCCGCCGACTTCACATTCGAGGTAGCCGATTTTCACGCCGCCGCGCACATCGCTCTCTTCATAGCTGGGAGCCGGCGCACCATTGGCCAGATCGGCAGCCCGAGCGGCAACCGTGCCGGTCAGAGCCAGGGTCGCGGTGGTCAGCGCCAAAGCAAGGGTTCTCTTCATCATTTTTCCTTCTCAAACCGGGGCCGTCATAATGCACGCGGCCATTCAGTCGATAGATTCACAACAGTCATCGAATGCTGCAGCGATCCCAACCCGGTATAATGAACGCAAGACGGGCCGGATCGTTGCAAATGACGGACACTGCATCTGTTCACTTCTTATTAGGACATTTCGAAGGCAGCCCTTACCGCGCGGCCGATGCCTCCTCGACATAGAAGCCAGCCGTCACCAAAATCACACAGAATGGCGACGGTTCACCTGAGGGCGGGCGGGCTGGGCCGCGCAACTGACAGCACGATTATCTAACCGGCGCGAAGCTTGTCGAGCCGTCTCAATTCATTGACATCATGCTGAAGCACCAGCGCCTGAAGCACGGGATGGTCCCAGATGGTTTTGCCCTGCGGGGCCTGCAGCGGCTCCAGATCGAGTGGAAAGGCATTGATGAGTTTCTCAGCATCGAAGGCTTTTTCCACCCAGGCGCGGTCGATCGCGGCCATCAGGTCTTCCCAGTTCGTCGGCTCCCGGTGGGCCTGCGTATATACCGGCAATTTTGAAAGACCGAGCCCCCGGTAAAGATCGATCACGCGCGTATCCAGATCGCAGCCTTCGCCGAGATCGCGGCTATGCAGTCCGTTTTGCGGCCCATGTACCGGGAAATGCAGGCACGGGATGCCATAGCTTTCGGCAAAGACCATGCCATGCAGGCTCGTCGAGACGATCCGCTCGCAGGCAAGGATCTCGTCGATCTTGCCCTTGATGGGGTCCATTCCGATCGGCGTTACGGTGTTGATGAGATGGATATCGCCGCGCAGGTGCTCGGGAATACCGTAGCGCAAAAGCTCCGGCCGGATATGAGGCTCCGGATCGCGGTCGGAAAGCTCCGAGAGATGAACGATGACGCCGAGCTTCCATTTCTTCACGGGCGCCGGATTGTAAAAACGCGGAAGCAGCCAGACGGGATCGCCATAGACCCCGACCGATCCTTCCGGCCGCCCCGTCAGAAGCTGTTCCGAATAGGGGCCTCGCGTCGCTGCAACGTGAAAGCCTTTTTCGCCGGCAACGCTGAAGAGGCGGCGATCCTCGACTGGAGCGCTCGGATTTTCCCACAGCGACGCGCCTGTCCCCCAAAACCAGACCTCGCCACCGGCAAAGCCATGGCCGATCGTGCCGACGCAGGCCATGCGCAGCGATTGCGACTGGGATGGAATACGCTCAATATCGCGCCCCGACAGAAGCGCCACCATGACAGCACTCAGCGCATCGCCCACATTCAGATAATCCATCGTGGACGTGGACCCGGCCCAGGACAAGGGAACCTTGCCATGACGGCGGGCATAGCGTGCCAGAGGATTGGACTTCTTGCCGGATGCACGATCCACCAGCGCGTTAAAAATCGATCTCACCGGAAAGTCCTTTGCACAATGATCCGCAACTGCCAGCCAATATACAAAAGCAGGACGCCTGAACAGTTCATTCGCACATACGCATAAATGGCGGACGGATTGACCCTCTTGCGGAAAATCCTGATGATTTGAGCGGGAGGAAATGGTGCTGCTAGAGAGATTTGAACTCTCGGCCTCTCCCTTACCAAGGGAGTGCTCTACCCCTGAGCTATAGCAGCATCGTGCGGTCGGATCAGTGTTTGTCCGGCGCGAGCGAGGGCCTATTGCCATAGCTTGTTGCGGAGCGCAAGCCGCAAAGCGAAGTTTTCATGGGATGACACGGCCGAAAACCGTGGCACCCTTCCGGAGCGCTTGGTTTTGCGGTATTTGAGCGGTCATGCAAGATAACAACGATCAGACACGCAAGGGCGTTGCGGCAAATGCTGGCTCTCGCCAGCATGAACAGGGCGCGCAGGAACAGGGAAAGCCGGAGCCTGCTAAGCTGGAGCCGGGCAAGCTCGAACCTGGGCACGAAGCGGAGCGGCAGGCGGAGGCGCGGCGCGAGCGGGCGGCCAAGACCCTGCGCGACAATCTCATGCGGCGCAAGCAGCAGGGACGGGCGCGCCGCGCCGGGGCGGCCGATGAAACATCCGGCCTGCCTGCCGCAAAAACGGACGAATCTGCGGACTAGACTGCGCCAACACCATCGAGCGGATCCGGGGGCGGGTTGCGATGGTCAGCCATGTCCTTCCCGCAACCCCGATGCGTCATCCAACCTGATGAATCATCACCACGAAGACCAGTCATGACGGGTATTACCGCTGCCTCCCTTAGGATGCGCTTTAATATCAGCTCAATTTGCTTCTCATTTCACGGGGCTTCCTTTATGGAGGCGCCAATCTCTTTACGTTCGGACTATCAGGAAAGGCGGGCAGCGTCCCGTAAGGTACCCTATGGATCGCATTAGAATCACCGGCGGCAACGAGCTGCGCGGCATCATCCCGATTTCCGGCGCCAAGAATGCAGCGCTTCCGCTGATGATCGCCTCGCTTTTGACCGATGACACGCTGACGCTCGAAAACGTGCCGCATCTGGCCGATGTCGAGCAGCTGATCCGCATCCTGGGCAATCATGGCGCCGACATTTCCGTCAATGGCCGCCGCGAGCGCCAGGGCGAAGGCTATTCCCGCACCATCCATTTCACCTCGCGCAATATTGTCGATACGACGGCCCCTTACGAGCTGGTCTCCAAGATGCGCGCCAGCTTCTGGGTCATCGGCCCGCTTCTTGCTCGTGAAGGCAAGGCCCGCGTCTCGCTTCCGGGCGGCTGCGCCATCGGCACGCGGCCGGTCGATCTGTTCATCGAGGGCCTGACGGCGCTCGGCGCCAACATCGAAATCGATAGCGGCTATATCAATGCCACGGCGCCGAAGGGCGGCCTCGTCGGCGCGCGCTACGTCTTCCCGAAGGTTTCGGTCGGCGCCACCCATGTGATGATGATGGCGGCAACGCTGGCCAATGGCACGACGACAATCGGCAATGCCGCGCGCGAGCCGGAAGTGGTCGATCTCGCCAATTGCCTGAACGCCATGGGCGCCAAGGTCACCGGTGCCGGCACCTCGACGATCACCATCGAGGGCGTCACCTCGCTGTCGGGTGCGCGCCACCGCGTTCTGCCCGACCGGATCGAGACCGGCACCTATGCCATGGCCGTTGCCATGACCGGCGGCGACGTCGTGCTCGAGGGCACCAATGCCAAGCTGCTCGACACGGCGATCGAAGCCGTCCGCCGCGCCGGTGCCGAAATCACCGAAACCGAGAGCGGCCTTCGGGTGGTGCGCAATGGCGGCGGCATCAAGCCGGTGGATGTGGTGACCGACCCCTTCCCCGGCTTCCCGACCGACCTGCAGGCACAGTTCATGGGCCTGATGACCAAGGCAGCCGGCACCTCGCATATTACCGAGACGATCTTTGAAAACCGCTTCATGCACGTGCAGGAACTGGCTCGTCTTGGCGCCAAGATCACGCTGTCTGGCCAGACCGCGAAGATCGAGGGTGTTGACCGCCTGAAGGGTGCGCCTGTGATGGCGACGGACCTGCGCGCTTCCGTATCGCTGGTGATTGCGGGTCTTGCGGCCGAAGGCGAAACCATGGTGTCGCGCGTCTATCATCTCGATCGCGGTTTCGAGCGGCTGGAAGAAAAGCTCAACAATTGCGGCGCCCAGGTGGAGCGCGTCAGCGACTGATGCGAAGCCGCGCATCCGCGCATGCTGTTGCGGATTCGATGCCGGCGTCCTATGTCCTGTGTCATGATGATGGCAGCTTGCGCTGCGCAGGCAAGGGATGAGTGGCATGGATGTTTTGAAGCTGATGGCGCTGGATCAGGAAGACTTGGAGATCGTATCCGCCCATGTGCAGGATGCGGTCTTTAAGGTTTCCGGGCTGGATTACGCGCCGCGCTCCAGGCAGCTGTCGCTGGTGATCAACCGCTTCGTCTGGGAAACTGCGGAGGGCCGCGGCAAGTCGTTCGAGCGCCGCCGCAGCCTTCTCGCCTTCAAACGGGTGACCGCCGTCCGCTCCATCGGTTTCGACCGCAAGGACGACGACAAGGTTCTATCGCTGCTTGCCGTCCAGTTCGAGCAGACTGGCGAAGGGCCGGATGGGACCGTCGAGTTCATCCTGTCGGGCGAAGCCTCGATCATGCTCGATGTGGAATGTATCGAGGTTCAGCTTGCAGATACCGGCGGCGCATGGGAAACCGGTTTCAAGCCGCGCCATCCAGCCGGCGCCTGATATCCTGACCCCTCGCGGCCTCAAACGGCCGAGCATCGTTGCCGACCATCCATAAGGACGTTTTCATTGGCTATCCGTCTCGACTATCTGAACCCCGGCTTTGAAGCCGAGTTTGCAGCCTTTCTGACGACCAAGCGGGAAGTGTCCGAGGACGTTAATACCGTCGTCAAGGCGATCATCGATGATGTGCGCCTGCGCGGCGATGCGGCACTTGCCGATTATACCCGAAAGTTCGACGGCCTTGATTTTTCCGTGACCGGCATGGCCGTGACGGCAGACGAGATCGACGCGGCCATCAATGCCGTGCCATCCGAAGTGCTGGGCGCGCTGAAAGTCGCTGCCGTGCGCATCGAGGCGCATCATGCCCGCCAGCGGCCGAAGGACGATATCTACGAGGACTCGATGGGGGTCGGGCTTGGATCGCGCTGGACGGCAATCGATGCCGTCGGCCTCTATGTACCTGGAGGTACGGCGAGCTACCCGAGCTCGGTCTTGATGAACGCGCTTCCGGCCAAGGTTGCCGGTGTCGAGCGCATCGTCATGGTGGTTCCTGCCAATGGCGGCGTGATCAATCCGGCGGTTCTCGCGGCCGCGCGCATGGCCGGTGTCGAGGAAATCTACCGCATCGGCGGCGCCCAGGCGATCGCAGCCCTTGCCTATGGCACCGCCTCGATCGCGCCGGTCGCCAAGATCATGGGTCCCGGCAATGCCTATGTCGCTGCGGCCAAGCGCCAGGTGTTCGGCACCGTCGGCATCGACATGATCGCCGGACCTTCGGAAGTGCTCGTCATTGCCGACAGCGACAACAATCCGGACTGGATCGCCGCCGATCTTTTGGCGCAGGCCGAGCATGATGTCGGCGCGCAATCGATCCTCATTACCGACGACACGCTGTTTGCGGCTGAGGTCGAGGCGGCGGTGGAGCGGCAGCTGCGCACCCTGCCCCGGGCAGAAACGGCAAGCGCCAGCTGGCGCGATTTTGGCGCCATCATCCTGGTGCCTAACTTTGACGTGGCGGTGCCGCTGGCCAACCGGATTGCGGCTGAGCATCTCGAGCTTGCCCTTGCCGATGCGGATGCGCTGATCCCGAAGATCCGCAATGCCGGCGCCATCTTCGTCGGGCGCCACACGCCGGAAGTCATCGGCGATTATGTCGGCGGCTCCAATCATGTGCTGCCGACGGCGCGGTCTGCCCGGTTTTCCTCCGGTCTCGGCGTGCTTGACTACATGAAGCGCACCTCGATCCTGCGGCTTGGCGCCGACCAGCTGCGCGATCTTGGACCCGCAGCCATTGCCCTTGCCCGCTCGGAAGGACTGGAAGCGCATGCGCGCTCTGTCGCCATCAGGCTCAATCTCGGGGGCGAGGGATGACATCCAGCCACCGTCTCTGCGATGTCGTGCTGGATGAGACCATCGGCCGTTCGACGCCCGATGTCGAGCATGAGCGGGCGGTTGCGATCTTCGATCTGATCGAGGAGAATGTCTTCGAGCCGGCCGGCCATGCCGGCGGCCCCTACCGGCTCAAGCTGTCGCTGGTCGATTCCAAGCTGGTCTTTGCGATCACCACCGAAACCGACGCCGGCGTTGCCACCCATATCCTGTCGCTGACGCCGTTCCGGCGGATCGTGAAGGATTATTTCATGATCTGCGAAAGCTATTACGAGGCCATCCGGTCCTCGACACCGAGCCAGATCGAAGCCATCGACATGGGCCGGCGCGGCATCCACAACGAGGGCTCGCAGACCCTGATGGACCGGCTGTCGGGCAAGATCAAACTCGATTTCGATACGGCGCGGCGTCTGTTCACGCTGGTCTGTGTGCTCTACTGGCGGGGATGAGCGTGACGGTCGCTGCTTCCCCCAACGAGCCGCAGCGCAGCGCGAAATCGCCGGGATCGGTGCTGTTCATGTGCGGGATGAACGCGATCCGTTCGCCGATGGCCGAGGTCCTGGCAAAAGCCATGCTGCCACCGGGCACCTATATTGCCTCGGCCGGCGTGCGGCCGGGAGAGCGCGATCCCTTCGTCGATGTGGTTCTGGAGGAGATCGGGCTGACGGCCGGACGCCACCAGCCACATACGCTGGACGAGCTGGAGGATGATTATTTCGACCTGATCGTGACGCTGGCGCCTGAAGCGCATCATGCGGCATTGGAGCTGACGCGATCGATGGCGATCGATGTGGTTTATTGGCCGACACCGGACCCGACGGTTGCGACCGGCACGCGGGAACAGATCGTTTCGGCCTATCGCGAGGTTCGAAATCACATTGCAACCCTTCTCAAGCATCGTTTGCTTGGACAAATGCCGGATAAGATGGCATAGGGCGCTGACAAAACCGGAAAATGTGGCAAAACCGGAAAATGAAGTCGCTGCTGTTCACAAAACCGCGGCGATTGTGTAGTTTCCGCCAAATTTTTAAAAGGCGCGGCACGCGCCTCTATCGAAGCACAGAAAGAAATATCCTACATGGCGAAAGAAGAAGTCCTCGAATTCCCGGGCGTCGTTACCGAATTGCTTCCCAATGCAACGTTTCGCGTCCAGCTCGAAAACCAGCATGAAATCATTGCCCATACGGCCGGCCGCATGCGCAAGAACCGCATCCGGGTTCTGGCCGGCGACAAGGTGCTTGTCGAAATGACGCCCTACGACCTGACCAAGGGCCGTATCACCTATCGCTTCAAGTAAGCGCGGCGCGGCCTGGCCGCAAACTCGAGATCGATGGCCCTGTTGCGATGGCATTGACACATAAGCTGATCCTGGCCTCCGGCTCGCCGCGGCGTGTCGAACTGCTCGCGCAGGCGGGCATCGAGCCCGCGCGCCTGATGCCGATGGATCTCGACGAGACGCCCAAGCGCACCGAACATCCGCGTTCGCTGGCCTGGCGGCTGTCTGCCGAAAAGGCAAGGGCGGCGCTGTCAGCCATCAAGGGCGAACCGGGCTGGGAGGGAAGCTATATCCTTGCCGCCGATACCGTCGTCTCCGTCGGCCGCCGCATCCTGCCAAAGCCCGAACTGGTCAGCGAAGCCTCGAGCGCGCTGCATCTTCTGTCTGGCCGCAGCCACCGCGTCTATACCGGCGTCTGCCTGATCACGCCGGACAAGACCGTGCGCCAGAAGGTCATCGACACCAAGGTTCGCTTCAAGCGTCTTTCCAGCCACGATATCGACACCTATCTGGCTTCGGGACAATGGCGCGGCAAGGCAGGTGCCTATGGCATTCAGGGCATCGCCGGCAGCTTCGTGGTCAAGCTGGTGGGCTCCTACACCAACGTCGTCGGCTTGCCGCTCTACGAGACCGTGAGCCTGCTTTCCGGCGAAGGCTTTGACGTGCATGACAGTTGGATGAAGGGCTGACAGCCATGAGCTCAGACGAAACCAAGGGTGCCTCCAACGTGGCGCCGCTGCGCAAGACCGTGCCGTGCCCGGAGTGCAAACGCCCCTCGCACCGCGAACATTATCCCTTCTGTTCAGACCGCTGCCGCAATGTCGATCTCAACAGATGGCTGACCGGTTCCTACGCCATTCCCGTAGCCGACGACGAGGCAAAAGCCGACGGCGAGGAATGACCGCACCCTGATTTTCGCGGGATATCCGTTGTTTTTCAGGCATTTGCACCAAATGAAATTTTCCTGTCGAAAAAACGTCATTTGGTGCTGGACACCGCCGAACAAGATGTTATAACCCCGCTCGCTTCCGGGGCGCAACCAACGCCCCACGGTTCTTCAAAACGAACCATTGCCCGCAAGGCAAGGATGCCCGGATAGCTCAGTTGGTAGAGCAGCGGATTGAAAATCCGCGTGTCGGTGGTTCAAATCCGCCTCCGGGCACCATTTTTAGTTCTTCCTTCTTCCGCGTTTTTGATTTCCAGTAGCTTGACCGACTTATTTGATTTGCAGATTTGTTCTCTGGTTTGGCAGGTTTCATATGTTCGATTTGGCTTCGAAGAAGCTCGGCGATGCGGCTCTCTGCCGAATGCCGGCGATGCGCATTTCACCGACAATATAGCCCGCCCGTGATGCGTTTTTGATATGGGCCGACGGCCCGTTGAAATGAGGATGTGTTTCGGTTTGATTGGAGAGCTGACCGCAAATGGACGCCATCTTGAGAGCGCCGCACCTGCCCCCAGGCGTCCTATATTTTAGCGATTTTCTGTCCTGCGCAGAAGAGGAAACGATTAGGTTTCGGCTCGACGCTGGCGAATGGAGCAATATTCTGAAACGCCGCGTCCAGCATTTCGGATATCTTTATGACTACAAGGCGCGCGCAGTGGCCGCAGACGCTTATCTCGGCCAATTGCCGGAATGGCTTCAAACATTGGCCAAGCGCTTGGTGGCGAGCGGATATTGCGCCGATCAACCGGACCAGGTGATCGCGAATGAGTATCTTCCCGGCCAAGGCATCAGCGCGCATGTCGATTGCGTACCGTGTTTCAGCGACACGATCATTTCGATAAGCCTGTTGTCGCAATGTGAAATGGTGTTCCGGGAGCGGTCGAGCTCCAGGTCGCTCCCTGTGCTGCTCCAGCCACGCTCGGGAATAGCGCTGACAAGGGCAGGCCGCTATGACTGGACACATGAAATTCCAGCGCGGAAGTCGGATATCGTGCTCGGAGCGAAAGTGGAACGCGGCAGGCGGATCTCCCTCACGTTCCGGAAGGTCGTTCGCGGCGCCGGGTAATTTGTTCGGGGCCGCCTTTGGCAACACTCTCTTCTGCCACCAATTCTCGAGCACAATCACCGCGATGCACCGTAAAGGCTGCATCTTGACTTGTTGCGAGGAGTAGAACATATAGTGAACAAATGAAGTAGATTCCATTTGGCAGACGGTCAAACACCGCCTGCAGGACTGTTCCATCGGATAACCGTCGAGAGGTATGACATGAGCCATGTTGACGAGATTACGGCACGCACGCAGGCGGTTCTGGCGCGATCGAGGGCGTTCAGGGAGCGGTCAAAGGCGATGCGGGAAGAGCACAGAGCTTTGATCGAGCGGGCCTCGATCAAGTCGGGGCAATTGCATTTCGTGTTCCCGGTTTCGAACACGGACAGGCCAAAGCATTAGATAAGGTTTGTTGAGAGCTTTAACGGCCTTCAAAGGAAGCGAACTGCCGGACGACGGGTCAACCCACGGATCAGATCGGCAAGGTGCCAGAGCTTGAATACAGGAACGATCGCGGTACATGCTTTCTATCCGAGCACTTGTTTTCGGTAAGTGCTCTTGTGGAGTAGGTCCGATGAAATCTTTCGTTTTACTCGGTATAGCAGCGCTGATGCTGGCTTCATGCACGACACCGGATGTCGAGCCGATCCCTGGCAGCATTACCTATGACGGCCAGCCCCGCACCAAGCTGACGAAGGCGCCCATCGGCAGCGTCGTGCACAATACCTTCCGGGTCCTGGGCGGTGTTGCCGATGAAACGTATATCCTGCAACCGGACCGATCGCTGAAACTGGTCCGGCGCGATGTTCGCAGTGAAAATTTCTATACGGACTAAATTTTCTTATGCCGCAAAAGCAACTTTTTGCGAACGGGCACCAGATGCGCGTCAATGCTCAGATGCAGCGTCGTGACATGATTGGCTTAGCCTCTTCGGCGATGTCGAAAGACATGCCAAAACCGACTTTTAGTGTCATCCACCGGCGTGCGGAAAGAGCGTGTTATCGTAGCCTTGAAACTTTCAGTCGCGGCCATCTCGGTTATCCACAGCGCCGCTGCACGATTGCAACATTCGCTGAATTGCGTGCTGAAAAATACAATCATTGCGTTATAATTTACCGTAATTTATACTAGAGGATGCGCAGTGCGCCTTTCCGGCAACAGATTGCTCACAACGGTTACGTGTTGAATTGATAATTGTCTTGGAGTGGGCCAGACCGTGTGTATGTTCCCGCGAGAGGGGTTGAAACCTCGTGACCATAATTTAAAAAAGATGCTAATATAGATCACAGTAAAGACAACAATCCGGCCACCTGCGAACCTGATGAAGAAGTTCCAATTGCTTTTTCGCGTATCAAGTGCAATCAGCAAGGCAACTTACAGCCAGCTAAAACGTTCGAGACAATATGACAGTTGAAATCATAGGGCGCGCATGTCTCGCCCCTGGAGCGAATTCGCCGCAGGCGTTGTTTCGGGTTTTGCGGCAGGGCATATGCACGGTCACGCGCATTCCGTCCGACCGCTGGGATCTTGCGCGCTTCTGGCACCCTGTTTCCGGCAATCCGGGCAAGACCTATTCCTTTGCGGCCGGTGTTCTCGACAGCATCTATGCTTTCGATCCGGCAGCCTTCGGCATGTCGCAGCGCGAAGCCATGCATATGGACCCGCAGCAGCGGGTTTTGCTGCAATTGGCCTGGCGCGCGCTGGAAGACGCCAATATTTCCATTCCTTCGCTGCATGGCGAAAATGTCGGCGTCTATATCGGGGCGTCCAGCCTTGACCATGCCAATCTGACGGTCGAGGACCCGGCGGCGGCCGGTCCTTATTTTATGACCGGCAATACGCTTTCGATTGTTTCCAACCGTATTTCCCACATTTTTGGTCTCAGCGGCCCCAGCATGACGGTTGATACCGCCTGTTCGTCGTCGCTGGTTGCGCTCGATCAGGCGATGCGGGCGTTGAATGCCGGCGAAATCGATACGGCGATCGTCGGCGGCGTCAATGTTCTTGCCCACCCGCTGCCGTTTGTCGGCTTTGCGCAGGCGCGCATGCTGTCGCCGGAAGGGCTCTGCCGCGCCTATGATAATGACGGTGCAGGCTATGTGCGCGCCGAGGGCGGCGTCGTGTTCGTTCTGCGCCGTTCCGATCGGGCCCGGCAGGAAAAGGACCGCAGCTACGCCAAGATCGTTGCGACAGGCGTCAACTCGGCCGGGCGTACCAACGGCATTTCATTACCGTCGCGCGAAGCGCAGGCCAATCTGTTGCGTTCGATCTATGAGGGCAACAATATCGATTCCAACCAGGTTGCCTTCGTCGAAGGCCATGGAACAGGGACCAAGGTCGGCGACCCCTCCGAAGTCTGGTCGATCGGCACGGTGATCGGCGCCAACCGGCGCGCCCCCGTTCCCATCGGCTCGATCAAATCGAATATCGGCCATACGGAGCCGGCATCCGGCCTGTTCGGCATGCTCAAGGCCGTGATGGCGCTTGAAAACAATTATCTGCCTGCATCGCTGCATTTCGAGACGCCGAACGAGAATATCGATTTCGACGGGTTGAACGTGCGCGTCACCGCCAACCCGATCGAACTTCTGCGCGGCAAGCGCGCGCGCCTCGCCGGTATCAACTCCTTCGGCTTTGGCGGCGCCAACGCCCATGTGGTCATCAGCGATCCCGATCCCGTCCAGGACGAACGCAGCCGCAATCATGCGACCGGCCATGTTTTCATGGCCAGTGCCCATACCGCCCACAGCCTCGACGAATTGCTGAAGTCGTACAAATCGACATTTGCCAAGACCTCCAAGGACGAAGCGCGGGCTGTCATTGCCGCGTCCGGGGCCAACCGCACGCAGATGCGCCACCGCTTTGCGGCGCGCAGCGATCATCCCGAAGACATTATTCGCGCCATTGCCAGCCACCTGGAAAAGCCGGCGTCGGATATCGGCGAAACCGGCGAAGTGGTGACGAAGGATGCGAAGGTCGCCTTCGTGTTTTCCGGAAACGGTTCGCAATGGGCCGGCATGGGGGTCGAGGCCTTCCGCGAAAACCTGCATTTCCGCCAGTGTTTCACCTCCGTGAGCGCGTTGTTCAAGTTTCACTCGGACATCGTGCTCACCGACCTCTTGACCGACCCGGATCTCGACAAGAAGCTGTCCGACACGAAATTCGCCCAGCCGCTCCTGTTTGCGGTCCAGGCGGCCCTGTCGGATTCTTTGGTTGCCATGGGCATCAAGCCGACGGCCGTCTTCGGCCATTCCGTCGGCGAAATCGCGGCCGCTTATGCGGCCGGCGCGCTGTCGCTGGTCGATGCGGTGTCGATCGTTGCCAAGCGCTCGCTGCACCAGGATCTGCTGGCTGGCCAGGGCACCATGGCCGCCGCCATGCTGGGCGAAGAGGCTGCCAACGCGTTTGCCAAGGCGCGCGGCCTCGACCAGATCTGCGTCGCCGCCATCAACGCGCATAATTCCGTGACGATGTCCGGCCCGGCGCATGAGGTCTCTGCGTTTCGCGATGCCGCCCGCAAGGCGAAAATCCCGGTCCAGATTCTCGATATCAACTACCCGTTCCATCACCCGATCATCGATCGCGCCAAGAAGGCTTTCCTCGCCGATATCCCGGATATTGCGCCGCGCAAATCAGAGCTTGCCTATCTGTCGACCGTCACCGGCGAGCGCATGGACGGCACGCAGCTTGATCCAGATTACTGGTGGAAGAACGTGCGTGAGCCGGTCCGCTTCCAGGCCGCGACCGAAGCCGCCATCGACCTTGGCTGCAGCCTGTTCATCGAGATCTCGCCACGGCCGATCCTTTCCTCCTATCTGAAGGAAACGGTGAAGCAATCGTCGATCCCGGGCACGGTCGTTGCGACGTTGCTGCGCGATACCGGCGAAAAGGGCCAGGATCCGATTTCGCGTGCCATGGCGCGTGCCATCGCCCATGGGGCGGCGTTCGACGAAGCGCGCCTGTTTGGCAAGCGCAATGCGTTCGTCCGGCTGCCCAACCTGCCCTTCGAGCAGATCGAACTGCGCCCGGCCTCGACGAGCGACGCCAGCGATCTGTTCGGCCGCGGCTCCAAGACACCCTATACGCTGGCAGGCTGGCGGACTGATCTGAACAGCGGCAGCTGGAAGAACCATGTCGACGCACATCTGTTTCCCGATCTGGCGGAACATGTCGTCGATGGCAAACCCATCCTTCCCGGCAGCGGCTTTATCGAGATCGCCATCTCCGCCGCGCAGCAATATTACGGCACAACGCAAGTCGATATTACCAATCTGGAAATCGTGCGGCCGCTGGAGCTGGCCGACAACCGGATGATGGAACTTTCGACCATCCTGTCTCCCGAAACCGGTGATATCGAAATTCGCTCGCGCGAGCGTCTTTCGGAAGACGATTGGGCCGTGAATGCGGTGGCCAGAAGCCGCAAACCCATCCCCACAGAGGCGATCACTCCCGCAAACGCCTTTGCCGGAATGGAAAAGACGGCAACCGTGACGCCGGTGAAAGCCTATGAAACCGCGCGCCAGTTCGGCCTGGATTACGGTCCCCGGTTCCAGCTGATGGCGAAGGCCGTCTGCTATGGCGACCGTTTCATCGATGTGGAGCTGAGGGATCCTGAAAAGACCGGCAATCCGTTTGTCAACTATAGCCTCAATCCGATTTCCGTGGATGCGACATTCCATGGGATGGTGGCGCTGTTTGACCGGTTTACCGGTGATGCCGGCGGCGCGCCTTATATTCCGGTGCGGTTCGGCGCCGTGCGCCTCAGCAATTCGGGCGTGACCATCAAACGCGCCGTGGTCGAGATCGAGCGCATCAGCGCAAATTCGATCAAGGCGAAGTTCCGCTTCTTCGGCAAGAACGGCGAGGTCGTTGCAGCATTCGACGATTGCCGCTTTCGGCGGACCTATCTGCGCCAGCACAAGACGCTGGACATGCTGTCCTTCCACTATGAGGCCGTGCCGTCCGATCGCGCCACGCCGCTTGGCGTGTTGGGGCAGTCGAAGGTTCTGCCTCTGCCATTGCTTGCTGCCATGGACGAGAGCGGCATCGACAATACGACGCTGCTGTTCAACGCGGCGATCTACCGCGCCTGTCATGAAATTGCGCTCAAGCTCGGCAAGGGCACGGCCAAGGTCGATACGCGGTCCCTCCCCGGCGATTTTGCGTTCCGCAGTTTCCTGGCCAACTGCCTCTATGTCCTGGAAGATGCCGGTCTTTGCGAACACCGGGCGGGTAGCTGGAAGATCGCAACCGAATTTTCGCTTCCGCCCGTTGGCGACATCCTCAAGGAAATCTATGGCGAGCGCTCCGAGCGCGCCGTGGAAGCGGTGCTGATCAACAATTCCTATGCCGAAGCGCTGGATCGCATCGACAGTTTGTTTGCGCTGGAAACAGCCGGCAGCGAGCCGGACGATGCGGCCAAGCCGCAGGGCTTCATCAGCGATGCAACGCTCGACCACCAGACCGTGCATTCCGAATCCACCCGTCAGCGGATGGATCTGGTGCTGGCTGCGGTCGAAAAGGCTCTTACCAAGGAAACAGGCAAGACCGGTCTGCGGATTGTCGAAGCGGGCACCGTCTCTGCCGGTTTCACCCGCCAGCTCGCGACGCTGGCGGCAAACCATGGCGCCAGCCTGATCGTCGTCGAACCCCGCGAAAATGCCCAGCGCAATCTGGAGATCGCGTTTGAGGAAGATGCGCATGTTCGCGTCCTGAAAAAGGATGCGTTCGCATCGCTTGCGGCTTTCGATCTCGTCGTTAGCGCCTCGGATACGGTCTTTACGCTGATCGACGAAGACGGTGCCATTCGCAACGCCCTGCGTGTCGGTTTGCAGGAAAACGGGGCTCTTGTCGCCGCGACCAATGCACCGACCGTATTCAGCGATTTTGCGTTCGGCCTGACCGAAAACTGGTTTGCCCGCACCCAGGCCGTCGAGTTTCCGATCGGCAAGCTGGCAACGGTCACGCAATGGCAGAAGGATCTGACCGATCTGGGCCTGCGCAATATCACCGTCGAAGACCGTGAATTGTCGCATGGCAATATCATTACGGTCGAGGCGCAAGGCGGCCGGTTCGTTGATACGGCACAGGCGGCCGACGCCCAGCCTGCGCAGGTCGCCACGCCGGTGCTCGTGCTTCACGATGGCAGCGTTTCGAACCTGCAGAGCAAGCTCCCGGGCAAGGACGTCATTCAGGCGCCTCTTATCCAGGTCAAATTGACCGGCGATTTCGATAGCGACAGGGACAGGATTGCCGACGCGATCACAGGGCTGAACGAAAAACCGGTTCGGGCCGTCTATCTGTCTTCGCCGACTGCGGCAGATCGCAAAGAGGATTCGGCTGCCCTGCAAGATCGCGTTCTCTCGCTCAGCGCCTTTGCGGAAGCACTTCGCCAGCATTATGCGCATGCAGAGCCTGCAGCCGATCAGCGCCCGCGCCTGGTCATCGCTGCCCCCGGCGGTGCGCCCGTCACACTGGCTGCGCGCGGCAAGCCTGTCTCCGGCTCCAGCGTCAATAGCGGCCTGTGGGCTTTTGCCCGCGTGCTTCAAAACGAATATGATATCCTGGATATCCATTCGCTCGATTTCACCGGTCCCAAGGTAGAAGCGGGCAATCAGCTTGCGGCAGCAATCTCGATGCTCGGTGATACCAGCGAAAACCGCGAATGGCTGCTGGATGGTCAAAGCGGCATGCTGTCTGAAATCCGCGCCGTGCCCGGCCCGGTCGATCAGGGCTTGCGCAAGACGACCAGTTTCAAGGCGGCCACCATTCGCCAGCGTGTCAGCTCGCAGGTCGGCAGCATTGCCTGGGAACAGTCGGACATCCCGCAGGCAGGTCCCGACGATGTCGTCGTTGCGGTTGCCGCAACCGGCCTCAACTTCCGCGACGTCATGTGGGCGATGGGACTTCTGCCGGAAGAAGCACTCGAGGACGGCTTTGCCGGGGCAACGATCGGCATGGAGCTTTCCGGCCATGTCGTCGCCATCGGCAGCGGCGTCAAGGATCTTTCGGTCGGCGATGCCGTGATGGCGATCGCGCCTGCAGCCTTTTCCACCCATGTCGTCGTGTCGCGCTCGGGTGTCGCGAGGTTGCCGGAAACCGTCAGCCCCGTTGCGGCGGCCACCGTTCCCGTCGCCTTCCTCACGGCCTATTACGCCATGATCGAGCTTGGCCGCATCCGCGCCGGCGAAACGATCCTGATCCACGGTGCTGCCGGTGGGGTGGGTCTTGCCGCCCTGCAGGTTGCGAAGCTTGCCGGCGCCAAGGTCATCGCCACGGCGGGAACGCGCGAAAAGCGCCGTTTCCTGAAAATGCTCGGCGCCGACCACGTCTTTGATTCGCGCTCGCTCGCCTTCGTCAACGATATCCTCGGCGTGACCGGCGGCGAAGGCGTCGATCTGGTGTTGAACTCGCTGTTTGCCGAGGCCATGGAACAGAGCCTGTCGCTGGTAAAGCCGTTCGGCCGCTTCCTTGAACTCGGCAAGCGCGACTATTACGGCGACAGCAAGATCGGTCTTCGGCCTTTCCGTCGCAATATCAGCTATTTCGGCATCGATGCTGACCAGCTGCTGGTCAATGCTCCGGATCTCACCAAGCGGATCTTCACCGAAATCGGTGCGCTGTTCGAAGAGGGCAAGCTTGTGCCCCTGCCTTATCGCGCCTTTGGCTTCGACGAGATCGGCAATGCTTTCCGCCTGATGCAGAATGCCGGTCATATCGGCAAGATCGTCGTCATACCGCCTGTCGCGGGGCGCGATGAGGTTGCCAATCTGCCGGCCGGCCGCATGTCTGTCGATAGCCTCGGCACGCATCTGGTCGTTGGCGGTATTGGCGGCTTCGGTCTTGCCGCTGCCAACTGGCTGGCGGAAAAGGGTGCGCGCAACATCGCGCTTGCAACCCGCCGCGGCATTGCCGATATCGAGACGCTTGAGGCAATCAAGCGCTGGGAAAACATGGGCGTCTCGGCGACCGTGCATGCCTGCGATGTCACCGACGAGGCTGCCGCAGACGCGCTTTTGAACACGCTTCGCCAGATCGGCCCGCTGAAAACCGTTATTCACGCCGCCATGGTTCTCGATGACGCGTTGATCAACAATCTCAGCCGCGAACGCAACCGGCCAGTTATCGACGTGAAGGCGCAAGGGGCTGCCGTTCTCGACCGGTTGACCCGCGCCGATACGCTCGATCATTTCATCATGTTTTCCTCGGCAACGACATTGGTCGGCAATCCAGGCCAGGCCAATTATGTGGCCGCCAATGGCTATCTCGAGGGCCTTGCGCGGACACGCCGGATCGACGGCCTGCCGGGGCTTGCCATCGGCTTCGGCGCAATCGCCGACAAGGGCTATCTGGCCGCGAATACAGACGTCAACGACCTGCTCTCCAAGCGCATCGGCAAGACGGCGCTGAAGGCGCAATCCGCCCTTTTCCAGGTCGAGAGCTATATCCGCTCCGATCCGGGCACTGTCGATGCGGCCGTTGCGATGGTTTCCGAGCTCGATTGGGCTGCGGCCCGTCACCTGCCGGTTGTTCGCAACGCCTTGTTCGAGGTGATCCTGCGGACGGCTGACCAGAACACGGCCGGCGGCGATGGCAAGACTATGGATCTCGTGGCGATGATCGATGGAAAATCGCCGCAGGAAGCCGAGGATATCCTCTATGATCTGGTCGCCAACGAGATTGCCGCGATCCTGCGCGTGTCGAAGGATACGATCTCGCGCAACAAGATCCTCAAGGAAATCGGCCTCGACAGTCTGATGGCTGTGGAACTGGGCATCAGTTTCCAGCAGAATACCGGCTTCGACATGCCGTTGAGCGGCGTTGCCGACAACACCACGGTCGGGGACGTCGCGCGCAAGCTTTACGACAAGGTGAGCAAGCGGGATCATGGCAGCGACGAAGACAGCGAGCCCGCTGACAACAAGATTGTCAACGAGCTTGCGCAGCGCCATACCGGCAACGGTACGGAAAAGGTAGCGAGCCAATGAGCGAGAACGAGGAACGCAACACCGCTTCGAAAATGAACAGCAGCCTGAAGGAGAACCTTCTGGACAAGATGCGCAATGCGCATCAGTCCTCGGAGCGTAACCGCATGGCCCGTTCCGAGCGCGACGTTCCTCCGCCCGTCAGGCGCAAGCAGACGCGGTTTGAGGACTTGCCGGAATATAAACAGGTCCAGACCCAGAAGATCGCCAGCGAACAGTTGGGTATCGACAACCCGTTCTACCGGGCGCACCAGACGGCGGCTGGCGCAACGACGGTGATCGATGGTCGCAAGCTGATCAATTTCGCGTCCTACGACTATCTCGGCCTCAACCGGCATCCGCATGTCCTGGCCGAGGCCCGCGACACCATCAATACATTCGGCATCTCCGCATCTGCCAGCCGTCTTGTGGCGGGCGAACGCCCGGCCCATGCCGAGCTGGAAGAGCGCATCGCCGCTTTCTATGGTGTTGAAGCCTCCGTTTGCTTCGTCAGCGGCTACCTCACCAATGTCGCGGCGATCAGCTGCCTGATGGGTCCCAAGGACCTCGTTGTTCACGACGAGTTCATTCATAACAGCGCGCTTGCGGGCATCAAGCTCTCCGGCGCGACACGCCGGCTGTTCAAACACAATGATGCCAACGATCTGGAACATGTTCTGCGGACAGTTGCAGGCGATTACCGCCGTATCCTGGTGATCGTCGAAGGCGTCTATTCGATGGATGGTGACATCGCCAATCTACCGTCGATCATGAAGCTGAAAGCCGAATATGGTTTCTGGCTGATGGTCGATGAAGCCCATTCGCTCGGTATTCTCGGCAAGCGCGGCAAAGGCACGTCCGAACATTTCGGCATCGATCCGCGCCAGGTCGATATCTGGATGGGGACGCTCTCCAAGACGACATCGAGCTGCGGCGGTTATATTGCCGGCAGCGCTGCTCTGGCCGCCGTGCTGAAGGCAACCGCCGGCGGCTTCGTCTATAGCGTTGGACTTGCACCGGTTTTGACAGCGTCGGCGATTGCGAGCCTTGATATTCTCGAGGGCGAACCGGAACGCGTCGCAGCGCTGCGGCGCAACGGTTCGCTGTTCCTCAAGCTTGCCCAGGAAGCGGGCCTCGATACCGGCTTGAGTGCCGGTTTTTCCGTGGTTCCGGTTCTGGTCGGTGATTCCCTGCGTGCGGTGCAGCTGTCGAATGATCTTCTTGCTGCGGGGATCAACGCTCTGCCGATCATTCACCCCGCCGTTCCCGAAGGCATGGCCCGGCTGCGGTTCTTCATCACCAGCGAGCATACCGAAGACCAGATCCGCCAGACCGTGGCCCTGACGGCGGAAAAGCTCAAGGATCTCACCGAGCGGAATTTCGGTCTCGCATCGATCGATGTGCAGCAGATGATGAAGATGCTCGCCGCCCGCTAACGCGCTGCGCAAACAGCCAGGCCAACCTCCATGAACCGAACCGGTGTTGCGGCATGACCCATGTGATCATTACCGGTGGTTCGAGCGGCATCGGGCTGGCGCTGGCCCGCATTTACGCCGAGCGCGGTGCACGCCTCTCTCTCCTGGCACGCTCCCTGCCCGCACTTGAAGCCGCCAGGTTAGAACTTGCGCGGCGACACGGCGAGACATCGGTGCGTATCGAAAGTGCCGATGCCAGCGACGAAGGTCAGGCATTGGCGGCCATACGAAAATGCGAGGCTGCGTTCGGCCCCTGTGACATCCTGATCACCTCTGCCGGAATTGTCGAACCCGGACGGTTCGAAACGCAGACATCCGCCGTCTTCCGTCAGCAGATCGAGACCAATCTTTTTGGCAGCGTCAACGCGGTACGCGCCGTCTATGCTGCGATGAAAGAGCGGCGCTCCGGAAAGATCATGCTGGTCTCGTCCGGCGCGGGCTTGATTGGCATCTACGGGTATGCCGCCTATTGCGCCTCGAAATTCGCCCTGCATGGTTTCGCCGATGCTCTGCGCTCCGAAGCAAAGCCTCATGGGGTCACTATTTCCGTTTGTTTTCCGCCGGATACCGAAACGCCGCAATTTGCGCGCGAACTGGAACACCGGCCGCTGGAAGCAACCGTGATCATGGGACGCGTTGCCCCCTGGCCCTCCTCTGCCGTTGCCTTGCGGATCGTGCGTGCGATAGACAAAGGCCAATTCGAAGTATTTTTCGGCTGGACGCTGTGGGCGCTCGGACGCTTTGGCGCGACGGTCAAGCCGGTTCTCAACTGGTGGTTCGACCGGGGCATTCGACGGATGATACCAAGGCGCTGAACATGAGAGCCTGCTTGTATCCGCCACCAATAGGTTTTAACTGTCCCTTCGTCGCGGCGATGCATGACGCGTCCGTGACCGATGAAAGATCAAAGGTATTCGTTTGGCGTTGACGTCGCTCTACATGCACACCCATCCGCTTATGCTGACCTTCTTCTGCTTCGCGCTGGCCTGTGCTGTCATCCTCTATACCGACAAGTTTGCCTTGCCCGCGCGCGAGCGCCGGAGACACCGCCCGGCCGTCAGCCGCCGGCGTGGCCTCGTCGATACCATCTCGCGGCTGCCGATCATGGCGCTGGTCTTTGCAGGCTTCTTCGCGATCTCCTGGCGCCCGCTTTACGCAAGCGCCGGCACGATGAGCTTTTTCGTCATTTTCACCGGCATCTCCCGGGCGAAATACAGGTTCATCCGCGAGCCTCTGGTCTTTTCAGACATTGCCCTGGTGGCCGACGTCTTCAAATACAAGTCGATCTTCTACGCCAATTCGCTCAACATCGTCTTCTGGATCGTCGCCTTCCTCTATGTGTTCGGCGTCTCGGCGCTGTACATGTATTTCGAGCCCAGCGTCCTGCCCAACAGCCACAAGCTGCTCTGGATCATACTGATGATCCTCGTTGCCGACGTGCCCTGGCTTCTTTTGTTCTACGGCCCGGTGAACCGGCCGGTCGCCGATTTCGTGCAGCATCTGGTCGGCAAGCCCAACGTCAAGGTCAGCACGATCCGTTTTGGAACCTTCGGTTCCGTCATCTTTCATTTCGTCCTCTGGCTCGGCCGCCGCCGCGAAAAGATCGTTGCCGAACTGCAGGAACGCTTCTTTGCCGCCGTCAACGACCTCATTGGCCACGATGCCGATAACAAGGCGCCACTCGTCATCGTCTGGCAGTCGGAATCCTTCATCGACATGCGCCATTGCGGCGTCAGCGGCGTCAAGCTGCCGGCCATCGACAGGCTGCAGAAAATGGCCGTGCAATGGGGGCGCCTGGCAACCGTGTTTGAAGGCGGCTACACGCTGCGCACGGAGTTTGCCGTCTTGAGCGGGCTTGTTCCCGACGATCTGCATATCGACGCGAGCTACCCCTATCTGCGGGCAAGCCACTATACCAATGTGGTCTGGCCGACGAAGCTGAAGAATGCGGGCTGGAGCACGCATTTCATGCATCCCTATGACCGGACCTTCTTCCTGCGCCACAAGGCCATGCCGCAGCTCGGCTTCGAGAAAATGACCATGCTCGATGAGTTCGACCATGATCCGGGCCGCGATGGCCCTTATGTGTCGGACAAGACCTTAACCCGCAAGGTGATTGCCGATGTGGAAAGCCAGACCGACAGCAAGGGTAGCTTTCTCTTCGTCGCATCGATGGCCAATCATGGCCCCTGGGAGCCGAACCGTGTCGAAGGCGTGACCGATCCGGTTAAGATCTATCTCGAGATCCTGCAGCAATCCGACAAGGCCCTGGGCGAACTCGTCGATCATCTCAACCGGCTCGACCGCCCCGTCTGGCTGGTTTTCTACGGCGACCACGCGCCGCTGTTGAAATCCTTCGCCGACCCTTTTCCCGATCCGCGCACCGATTATTTCATCGTACCCCTGGCGGCCGCCCGCACGCTCCACAATGCGCCGACATTTCCCCGCAACGAGGAACCCTGGAAGCTGATGGAAGCCATGCTAAAACACGCCAATCTGCACAAGGACGACCTGCGATAGTGCCGGCGCTGGTTTCAAGGGGGCCGCGATGATGGGGATGCAAACCGGGCCGGAGCGGCGTGTCTTCCTCTTCCTGCAGGGGCCATCCTCACCGATCTTTGCCAAGATTGCCGACCGGCTGGAGGCCAAGGGCCATCTCTGCCTGCGGATCAACCTCAATCCGGGCGACCAGATCTTTTGGCGGCGCAAAGGTGGCTACCATTACCGCGGCCGCGGCGGACAGGACTGGCGCATCTATATTGCCGCCTTTCTCGTCCAGCACGGCGTCACCGACCTCGTCCTCTTAGGTGAGGAGCGCCCCTATCATCTCATTGCGATCGAGGCTGCCAATCACCACGGCATCGCGGTAGCGGTCGTCGAAATGGGTTATCTGCGGCCGGATTGGCTGACGCTCGAGCGCGACGGCATGTCCTCCAACTCGCACTTTCCCAACGATCCGCAGGCGATCATCGATGCGGCCCGTACCCTTCCCGAACCGGATTGGGCGCGACGTTACACGCAGAGCTTTGCCGCCGAAGCGGCTTATGATCTTCTCTACAATTTACCCAATGTGTTCCTGTGGTTTCTCTTCCCGCACTACCGCCGCCACGCCCTGTTTCATCCCCTGGCTGAATATGCCGGCTGGGTGTTGCGGCTGGCGGGGGGCAAGAAAAGAACATTGGCGGCAACGGCGCTCGTTGACACCCTTCTTTCCTCCGGCACCGCATTTTTCGTTTTTCCGCTGCAATTGCAGACCGATTTCCAGCTACGGGCCCATTCGCCCTATCATGATCAGCGGGAAGCCATCACCGAGGTGATCACCTCCTTCGCCGCCCACGCACCGGAGACAGCCAGCCTGATCGTCAAGATCCATCCGCTCGACAATGGGCTGATCGACTGGCGGGCCTATGTCGAGGCGCTGGCCACAAAACTTGGTATTGGCAGCCGGGTCAAATTTCTGGATGGCGGCGACCTGAATGCGCTCTTGATGAAAACCAGCGGTGTCGTGACCATCAATTCCACCGTCGGGTTTCATGCCCTGCAACTCGGCAAGCCCGTGAAGGTGCTTGGAACCGCCGTCTTCGACATCGCCGGTCTCAGCGATCAGTCGGACCTTGAGCAATTCTGGAAAGCTCCGGCGGGCCCGCAGGACGCCGTGCGATCAGCGTTTTTCCGCCTGCTGGCGGCAGCAATCCAGGTCAGGGGAAATTTCTACTCGGCCACCGGCACCGATGCCGGCGCAGATGCGATCGCCAACAGACTGCACGACAGGTCGCTCAATCAACCCGGCGGCTTTACCGACCCGCCTCCCCGCCGCAAACCAGCCAAGATCAATCGCCGTCCTCATTGACCGGTCTGGCGGTGCGGCAATCGGGCATGCGGCGTCTAGCGGGATTTGCTGCTTTCGATGAGTGCCAGTACCAGGGTCGACAGCAATGTCAGCGGCGGGGTTGCAGCACTTTGGGGCTTGGAACTCTCGTTGGCGCTGAGGCCGACCTTGCCGACCGGCTTGTCATCCGCATCCACGCCGCTATTGCCAAGCGTCCACCATCCCTTGCGTAATATCTTTTCGATCACGAAGGTGGCGACATCCAGCGAGCGCGACGGCGAACCCGGCGGCAAGACATCAGCGGATGTGGGATTGCGCTCGTTCATCACCGAATAATAGACCCGGCGGATATCGTCATCGATGTCGTCGGCACCTTCGGTAGCGGCATTGATCTTCTGTCGCAGCTTGCGCAAGTCGGCAACGGTCACGGTCAGGTTATCTGCTATGCCGGTCAATTCGTCGGCAAACACATCCGGATTGCCGCCATCGCCGGTAAACAATTCGGACAGTGCCGATCCCGGCGCTGCCTGGCGGTTGCGAATGACCTTTGCGGCCCCGCGGATGCCATCGCGAAACGCCTCTTTGCGGATTTCGTCCTGTTTGTCCATCAGGTCCGACGCGGCGGAACAGACTTCGAGAAGGAGCGCCGTTGTATTCTGGTCCGGCGCCGCCTGCGCTGCCTCTCTCGCTCTTGCGATGAGTTCATTCAGAGACGATTTGTGATCGGTCATCGACGGCCTGATTTCTGCGTCATAAAATTTCGCCTGACGATTTAAAATATCTTATTTGAACTTGGCATAAAGGTCTTGCAGGCGCTCGCGGTATTTCTCCGGAGAAAACAGCTTTGCCCGTTCCACGCCCAGCGTCTGATAGTGCTCAACCAGCCCATCGTCATTTGCCATGTCTCTGATCGCCTGCGAGATTGCATTAACATTGTAGGGATCGACGATCAACGCACTCTCGCCTGCAACTTCCGGATTGGCACCTTCGCTGCCTGTGATGACAGCCGTGCCCAATTGCATGGCCTCCAGGATCGGCAGCCCGAAGCCCTCATAGAGCGAGGGAAATACGACGGCCCGTGCACAGCGGATCAGCGATGTCAGCAGGTTGAGCGGAAGATATTCCAGCCGGACGACCGAGGACGTTTTCGACACATGGCCGATCGTCGGATCGGCAGGCTGGCCCTTGCGCGATTTATCGGTATCGGTGGGAACACCGAGGAGGCGCAACTCATTCGCATTCTTCCAGACCAGCTGGCCGACAATGACGAGCGGACGGTTCGTCTGGCTGGCCAGGTAGGCCTCAATGATACGGGCAACATTCTTTTTCGGTTCGATCGCACCGAAAAACAGGAAATATTCCTTGTGCTCGAGGCCGAAAATGGAGCGCACCTCCTGGCGCACTTCATCCTCCGGACGGTTGAGAATATAGCTCGGCAGACTGGCCGCCTGATAGGTGTTGGTCACACGGCTCTCATCGACGCCGAGCAGATCGATAATGTCGCGCTTGGATACTTCCGAGACGGTGACGATATGATCTGCCTTCTCGGCGATGCGGCGGACCTTCTTCAAGAACTCTTTCTTGTTGTCGAGGGTCGTGTAAGGCAGCCTCAAGGGCACGAGATCATGGATCGTATAGAGATTGACCGCTTTCTTGAGCGTCACGGCCAGCGGGTATGTCCAATGCGCAACGTCAGCAGCGCCAGGATAATCGACATTCAAAAACTGACCGTATGTTTTAAAATGCCAGCGCGACAGCGTGAAGAGGTCGCGCGAATTGACGATCCTGTCATGCGCCGGCAGTCCGCCGGTTGCGGTTTTAGCGATGACCTTGCCGGTGATCGGAACCTGTCTCGCGGTGGCCCCAAGCGGCGACGTGATCAGCCGCTGCACGACCTCATGGGTCTTCATCGATTTTATCGAAGGATCAAAGAAGCTGACTTCTGCCAGAAGGTCATTTTTCCCAGCCGACGACCGGACCCCGTACATCAGGTCCACCTTGTGGCCGAGCGCAGACAGCTGTTCGCTCAGGTTCCGGGCATAGGTCGCTACCCCTGTCCCCTTCTCCAGGGCAAGATTATAACCATCGACCATGATGCGGGCATTGGACATGAATTAAAAATCCTAATTGTTACCGGTCAAACCCGATCCGGATCCTGCATTTCGCCGGCCTTGCGCCTGTGTGCAAGCGCCTGGCAAGAACGCTGCGCATGACCTGCGTTGACACAGTCGCTTGCTATCTAGGGGATTGCCATTTTGGACGCAACCTTTTGCGACCGGCATGCGATGACGTCGGGAGTGCCTATTTGACGATGTGCTAGAGAAAACATGTGTGGCAGAGATGGCGGTCCTGCGGTGACGGCCTTACCGATAGTTTGTTTTCCGGTGATTAGAAAGAGACGGTATGCCCATTATCCAGCCAGTTGAGAGTGCCGGTAGCGGACGACGCGGCATTACACAGGAATGATATCGTTCTCGTCACCATCCGCGACATGTTCGAGTTCTCCGATACCATCCTTGAGCTTGTCTTTTCCGAACCAGTTTTCCGCTTCTTCAGCGGAATTGACTTCCTGAATCTTGAACTCGTCGATGATGAAGAAGTCATTGCAGTATTTTCTTAACAGCGTCGGCGAGGAGGTCACGATGAGGAAACCGGCTGAGCGCATACGTTCGGTCACCAGCTCTTCGCATCTGGTTCTGAAAGCACCACGGCCGCCAATAAGGCTCTCGTCGATAATATAGGTTTCGAAAGGAATGGCATAGCATGAGGTGAACAGAAGCTTGGTGCGCTCGTCCCGGTTGAGGTGCCTGAAGGGTTTGTCGATCGACTTGCCGATTTCCGTGAAATCCAGCACGAAGCGGATGATCGGGACCGGATCGAAACCGAAGACCCGGCACAGGAATGCCAGATTCTCACGGCCGGTTAGAGCTCCGTTGAAAACGCCGCCGGAGGCCACCGGAAACGAGACGAGCGACGATCGCCGCACCCGTCCTATATCAGGGCGCAGTTTTCCCGTCGTCAGGTTGGCGACAACGGTCTTTCCACTGCGCGGCGGCGCCAGAATGCCGGTCAGGCGATCAGGGCCGAATTCGACATCGACACCCTCCAGAACCTTGGTCCGGTGGGACTTCTGACGGAGCGTCTTGTGGACATTGATAAATTCGATCATCGCGTTCAGCCTCTCACCTGCCGTTTGTCGGACCGCCTGCCCGTGCGGCAATCTTTGCAAGCCAGCCGGTGCCGTCCAGCGGGTTTAAAAATATTGTACCGGGCGGGGCAATTTCTCGAAACACAGGAATATCGGAGACAATGCTGGGGACGCCAAGCGCTGCGGCTTCCAACAGGGGTATGCCCAGCCCTTCCGCAAAAGATGGAAATAAAAGTGCCTTTGCCTGTTGCAGCATTGTCTGAACATCAAAATCCGAAAGGCCGGAAAATACGAAGACGGAATCCTTGATCACCTCGCATCGTTCCAACATATCCAGCACATTTTCATTTTCCCAGCCCTGCTTGCCAATGATGCAAAGACGCGGCGGGTTTTCCTGCTGCGCCAGTTCACGCCAGACCTGCAACAGAAGAAGGTGGTTTTTTCTGGGTTCGATCGTGCCAAGCACGACGAAAAAAGGTCTCCTATCCTGCAAAAACGCTTTCACAGGCGGCGCAAGGGGTGTTTCGCGCGCAGGCTTGAAATCCAGCGTGGGCACGATGACATCCGTTGCCTTCAGTTGCCAGCCATTGTCCGAGGCGAAGGATACAACGCGCTGGTGCGTGTCCCATGAATTGCCAACAGCGGTCACCGGCGCGTCCGTCAGCTCATTCAGAAAGCCAAGGAATTGCCGCTTCGTTTCGGGCCGCTGATATTCCGGGTAATCGAGTGGAATGAGATCGTGGATATAGATGAGGCGCTGCATCTTGCGGCATGGGTCGAGACGACGCATCCCTCCCTTGACCTTGCCCACACCCGAATGCGACGCCACGACATAGGTCGTTTGTTCGGAGACGATCTGCCCGCTTGCAGCCAGAAAGCGCCGGATAAAGGGCTCGGTCCAAAGGCGAAGCCTCTTTGAGGGACTCGTCTTTATTTTAAGTTCCGCATCGTCATTCCACGCCCGCTGAAGATGCTCCAGAACGTCCTTTCCAAGATCCTGCGGCAGAATACAAATGCCGTGGATGCCGGCATGCACGAAATGACAGTTGGTTCCAAACCGCTGCAAAAGGTCGAGGCCGATGGCCAGATCGATACGATCGACGCCTGTACCGAACGATTTTCCGTAACTGCGGACAAGACGCGAAATGTCAAAAAGAACACGCGGCGTTTCGATCGAAAGAGGCCGCATTGAAAGACGATACATGGATGCCTACACGTCGCAAATGCTGTTCAAGGGGCGACCGGAACTCTCTTTGGGTTCCCACTTGCGCCACTTTCGCACATTAAAGCGGTATGGTATAGGCCGCCGTAACTGAAACGGCGGTGGCACTTCATAGGCATTGCCTGAAGCTTTTATCGTAAGCCAGTATGGTGAAATTTGTCGCAAGAACTCATTGATATTATTCGCTCCCAAGCAGCGATCCCGCTCTCGTGGGTTTCAACCCGTAAAGATCAGAATTATCTCAATTTGGGCGACGCGCTGTCTCCCGTCATTGTCTCCATGATGTCGGGTTTGCCAGTCAAGCATGTAGCGACAAAGACGAATGCTGTGAGACTGGCGGCAGTTGGCACGATCGGCCATATGTTCGCCGGCGGCAATGTTTCCTTCTGGGGAACCGGCACCTCTCCCAACGCCAATCCCAATCAATCGGAACAGCCGAAAATCCCCTATGTCCGGCCTGCCGGCACCAAGTTTCATGCCTATGCAACACGGGGGCCCTTCAGCCGGCGGGTTCTGGTGCCCGAGGCAACTGGCCCGGCGGTGTATGGCGATCCCTTGTGGCTTCTGCCGCGCTTTCACGAGGCGCCGAAGGAAAAAACCTACGAACTCGGCGTCATTCTGCACCTGTCGGAACTGGCAGACCGCGAGCATGAAGCGCATCCAAAGGCGGACACGAAGCGCCACATCATCGAGGGCGATGACCGGCAGACCGTGAAGCTGATCAACACGGTAACACCTGTCTCGATCGCCGCCTTGAGAGAAAGGCTCGACGAGATCCTCGCTTGCAAGCGGATTGTATCGACAAGTCTTCATGGCATGGTGTTTGCGGAATCCTACGGCATCCCCTGTCTTTATTTTTCCCCGCGATCCACAAAAGCCGGACTGGGCCGCATCGATCTGACGCTCGAAGAGGGCCTTGATCTGCGATTTGTCGATCTTTACCGCGGCCTTGGCCAGGATCACCTGGATGTCTGGTACCAGCCGCGCAGCCGGCAAACCGATTGGGAAGCGTTGATCCAGACGATCGATCGCGTCTGGGAACAGAAATATCTCGACGAGGATCCGCTCATCGAAGCCTTTCCATTGCCGTCCGCCATGCTGGAAAAAGGCCCGACCGGTAGCGCGTTCGATCATCCATTGATCCGCGCCGTGCCGGTTGGCCGGGAACCCAACATTCTCGAACGCGCTAAACTTGGCCCGCTTTCGCGTATTTTCCGGCGCACGCGCTAAAAGGTGGTCGTATCCATGGGGTTGAAAACAGTAAAGCGCTTGCTGCGCTGGGAAACCTCGCCAGCAGCAGGTGCGCTGACCAAGGGACGATCCACGGCCAAACGGGTCCGGCTGTCCTGGGTCTGGACCACCAAACAGCATCCGGATGCAAACCTTGGCGATGCATTAAGTGCCGTCATGGTATCGGCGATGTCCGGCTTGAAAATAGAGCCGGCAGCTTTCGATCATTCTCAGGAACGAATAGCTGCAGTCGGCACGATCGGTCACGCGCAGCGTGGCGGAAAGGTGCATATCTGGGGCACCGGCTTTGATCTCAATCGCGGGCCGACCGGCGCTGTCGGTGCCTATCAGCTCCCCGAAGAGACCGCGCTGGTCGTTCATGCCGTCAGAGGAAAGCAGACGGCGGAGGGCCTGCGCAGGCTTGGCATCGACGTGCCCGACATTTTCGGCGACCCGGTCTGGTTCCTTCCGCGCATCTTTCCCTTTGCCAATCTTCAGAAAAAATACGAGCTGGGCGTCATCGTTCATATTTCGGAACTGGATGAGGCCACGGCGAAAGCCAAGGTTCGCGAAAATCTCATCCGCTACAATATTGCGCCCGAACTTTCCGAAAATATCAAAATAATCAATACCTATACCGGTGCCAACCTTTCCGGCATGCGCGACAAAATCGAGGAAATCGTTTCCTGCCGCCGCATTCTTTCCACCAGTCTTCACGGTTTGGTCATTGCTGAGACCTACAACATCCCCTGTGCCTGGTTCTCAACAAACCGGGGCGAGTCCGGTTTTCTGCCCATCGACGGGTCGCGGGCGATCGATCATCGCATGATCGATTTCTATGGCGGCGCAGGGCGGGATTCGGTCTTGAGCTACCTGCATCCGCTTCATGAAGCGACGGACTGGGAAAAGGCAATGGCATTTGTCGATACGCATTGGCAGCCGCTCGATTATACCGGAGAGGCGCTTTTTAACGCGTTTCCGCTGCCGCGTGCGGTTCGGTTCGAGGACAAAGTCTGGGACTGCTCACCGGAAGTGTTGCAAAAAAATCGTTATTGATGGGTCATCGATGATGTTGTGTGTCGCCTTTAACTCAAACCTGCTCTTTCGTCAGGCAATGTCATTGTCTGCGGGCAGCCGGTGCGATATCCAAAACAGAATCGGAAATTGAGTTTGAAAATGGGCTTGGATACGAGTCAGCAGTACAGGGTTCCCATGGGGCGTTTGAATACATTCACCAGACTTTCGTTGGCTGCGTTATGCGTTGCGTTGTCGTCCTGCACGATGCCAAGCTCCGGCCCCAGCGCGAACAAGATCCAGTCGGGAGCCAAAGAGACATATGCCCCCTACACGCTGATCAATGTGAACCCCAACGTCGTTTCGGCCCTGGACCAGAATCTGGACCAGCAACTCGCCGTCACACTGGGAAACAGCAGGAAGCGTAGCTCGGCGCTGATTGGCGTCGGCGATACGGTGGCAATTTCGATCTGGGAAGCGTCCCCTGACGGCCTGTTCTCCAGTGGCGCGGGCCGCGGCGGTGGAACTCAGATACCGGAACAGCCGGTATCGGAAGCAGGAACCATCAGCGTTCCCTATGCCGGCGTTATCCAGGCGGCAAACCGCACCCCGGACCAGGTCAAGGAAGCTGTCGAGAAGGCCCTCATCCGCATGGCCGTTCAGCCGCAGGTACTGGTCAGCGTCGTCAAAAACGTGTCCAATACGGTCACGGTTACCGGTGAAGTGGCCAGCAGCGGGCGAATTCCTTTGTCCCCGCGCGGTGAGAAATTGCTGGATGTCATCGCCATAGCGGGCGGTCCGCGTATGGAATCCCACCAGCTTTCCGTGCAGATCACGCGCGGCAGGCGGACGGAAACCATACCGATGGAACGTCTGATTTCCGACCCGACCGAAAATATCTATGTGCAGTCGGACGATGTCGTAGCGCTAATCCGCCAGCCCCGGAGTTTTACGGTGTTTGGGGCATCGACCGCCAACGCATCGGTACAGTTCGACGAATCGCAGCTTTACCTCAACCAAGCGCTTGCCAAGGTCGGCGGCCTGAACGACGAACGGGCCAATGCCAAGGGTGTGTTCATCTATCGGACGGAATCGACGAAGCTGCTTCGCCGCCTGATGCCGGAAAAGGATTTCTCCTCCTACGGCCCGACAGCCAACGTTATCTATCAGGTCGATCTGACCGATCCGAGCGGCTTCTTCCTGTTGAAAGGGTTTACGCTGCGCAATCGCGACCTGATCTATATTGCAAATTCGTCACTTGCCGAAGTTCGCAAATTTGCAACTCTGGTGAGTTCGACGGCAGCACCGATCGCACAGGCGGCATCGGTTTCAAACACATTGTCTGATTTGGGACGATAACACTTTAAAAGGCGTGTCATCTCAAAGCTGCCCAGTTGTCATGCTTAAAGCTCCGTCGGCCATGCCGATGGAGCTTCTCGTTTGGTGGACTTTTTCGGGTTGCAAATCCATGCTATGAGGCTGTCTCAGAGCATACGAGGCTCGATTCAGGAGATGAAGTTTGAAGGACATGTCCGGGGCGGCAAAGCTCGACAAATCGAAAGCACGCTCGGACGATAGCGGCGCGCTGGTTCTCAGGCTTGACGAAGTGCGGCCGGCGCGTCAGCAGCCTGGCGCCGCACCGTCTGTTTTGCCGAAGCAATTTCCCCGCAAGACAACCATAATCTACAAGTCACAGCGCATAACCGGCATGGTCGCCAAGGCAAAGGGCGGCATTTCCAGTACGGCGGTTTCGTTCTTCCTCATGGTTGTTTTGCCGACGATCATCGGCGCGCTTTATTTCGCATTCGTGGCATCACCGCAATATATGTCCGAGTTCCGTTTCTCGGTTCGCCCGACAGACGGCAGTGCCATGGCGTCCAGTGTAGCTGCGGACGCGGCACTTGCCATGTCCAACAGCTATATCGTCTCTGACTATGCCTTGAGCCGCGATGCGGTCGAGGCGCTGGAAACAAAGATCGGATTGCGTGAACTCTATTCCGACGGCAGCATCGATGGCTTGTCCCGCCTCCCTGAAGGCGCATCGCTCGAAAAGCTCGTTGCATATTGGCGCAAGCGCGTTTCGACCAGCTACGATATCATGACCGGTATCAACGTCATCGAAGTCACTGCCTTTTCGCCCCAGGACGCCCATAAGATTTCCGTCGCCTTGCAAGCCTTGTGCGAGCAACTGGTCAACGACATCTCCGAGAAGGCGCGCCAGAGCCAGATGGCTTTCTCAAAGGGCGAGCTTGACCGTTCCGAGGCTCGCTTGAAAGAGGTTCGCCAGAGCGAAACGGAATTGCGGTCCGGTCAGAAAAGCATCGACATCAGAAAAGATGCCGAAGGTAAAATCGTATTGAACAATAAATTGCGCGGAGATCTCTCTGAACTCGAAGCGCAATATTCGGCCCTGTCGAGCTATATGGATCCGACCTCGCCGCGCCTAACTGTTCTGAAGAACCAGATTGCAGCTGCACGGGAGCAGATCGCCAATTTGCAGACGCAGATATCGAATGCCGACGACACGACGCCTGGCAGTCTGGATGACGCTCAGAGAATTACGAAATACGATCAGTTGCAGACCGATGTGGACATTGCGACGAAACTCTACACGTCATCTCTGACAAACTACGAACAGGCGCGCATGCGTGCCAACAACAACCAGACCTATCTGGCTACGTATGTCCAGCCGGGCATTGCGCAGATCGCATCCTACCCGCGTGTTTTTGTCGATACGCTGCTGGTATTTCTGTCCGCCATCGGTATCTGGGTGGTCCTGACGCTGATCTACTACAGTATCCGTGACCATGCTTGATCAAGGTGGATTGGAACTGAGGCTGCGTCCATGAATACAATCGCGCTCGGTGTTTCCCGGCAGATGCGGATCGTTAGCGCGCTGACGATCCGCGAAGTGCGGCTGCGCAATAGCAAGCATGCATTCTCGCAGCTGTTCGACCTGCTCGAAGCTGTCGTGTTCATCGTTGCGCATTTCATCATTTTCACATTTCTCGGACGGCATTTGCTGATCGGGGACAGTCTCCTGCTGTTCATCACGACGGGTATTCTTCCCGTTCTGTTCTTTCGAAGCATCAGCATCCGCACGGCCTCTGCGCTGGAGGCGGCAAAAGCCGTGACCAGCATCCCCTTTATCGAGGCGATCGACTACGCTATTGCCCGCGCTTTTGTGGAATTTCTATCTTTTACGATGGCCTTCATCGGCTTCTTCGCGCTGATCGCCGCTTTTGATCTGTCGCGTTATGCCGTACCGTTCAATCCGATCGCGCTTGTGCAATTCATTATTCTGATTTCGTTTTTTGCGTTCGGAATCGGTTTGATCAACTCGTTCCTGATCTTCCTGTTTCCGTTGTGGAAATTCATCTGGGGCATGTTTTCGCGCGTTCAGATCTTCTTTAGCGCCGTGTTCTTCATACCGGAATATATGCCGCCTCAGATCAAGAATATTTTGGCCTATAACCCGATCATGCATTTTGTGGGGCTATTTCGAACCGCATTTTATCCCACCTATCCGACCCATATGCTGTCGCTGACCTATATTATCGGGTGGACCTGTGCGGTCATGGTTCTTGGTCTGGCGCTTGAGAGAACGCTTCGCAATCATCGTGCCCACGGCCATTGAGCCCACGAGCTGGGTTCGGTGTCTACACGGTGTTCGGTTGACAGCGCTGGCATGATCCGCCGGGCAATGCTGTGCTATCCAAACGGATAGAGGATGCGGCCAATCAGCCGGAACTTTGGATTGGACACTTCCCGGAAGAACAGGATCGGGTCCTGCCGGAACCATTGTGCATCATGGTTGTTGCCGATTTTCGAAATGATGAACGCCAAAGGCGGCGTCAGCAGATGTCTCCAGCCGAGAATGCCGTAAGGTCCCCACGCCCGCCATGGCGGACCAAGGCGGATCGACCGTCGTGCAGGCTCAGGCTCCCGTTTTTCCTTTGCGAAGTGCCGCGATATTCCATCTACCGTTTCCTCAAAGGAGACGTTCTTTCCACTCACGGGGTCAAAATATCGGGGGTATAGGAGATAGGCACCCGCAAACAGCGCCTCGATGCTGAGGTTCCGGCCACGGCGCTCGTTGGGCTGGCGATCATCCGTCAGTCCCCAGCCGGCATAGAATGGGCATCCATAGACAGTGACTGTCAGGCCTCGAAGCAGGGCCTCGAAGCCGGCGAGCGATGTGATCGTGTAGACATGATCGATCGTTTCGAACGCCTGTCCCATGGACAGCGGCTGTGTGATGATCTGGCAGAGATGCTGGACATCCCTCGGATTGGATTGGGCGAGGCGTACGCGGTTGAGAATATCCGGGTGGGGTTTGTAGATAATCTGAGCGCCCGGATTTTCGTGGGCCGCAAGGCGCACCAGGTCGTTGTTGGTGACAGCGGAGAGACATCCAAACTGGATCGATGCGTCATCCTCGACCTGGCCGATCACCAACACGCGTTTTGCGGATTTTGGGCCGTAGAGACGATCGATATCGACGCTGGTATCGCTGTTGTATTTGCTAACGCCGGTTTCGAGCAGAAAGCGGATACCGGCGACTGCCCGTGCCAGAAGCTCCGGTGCGCCATCGAAATCATAAGTGCAGAACAGCCGCTCCAAGTCGGAGGGCTCGCGGCAATCGAAATATGCCGTGCGCTGGTCCAAGGCGAGAGACAAGGGCGGCGTATAGCTGGCCGTGGCCACGACCGAACGGATGAACCCATCCTCGATATAGAAGACAGGAATGCCATGCTTGGCCGCAAATGGCTTGAGCTTCTGCGGTGTGCGCAGGCTCCAGACGAAAATCTGCGGATTGTCCTCAAGAAGAATGCGGGCAGCCCAATCTTCAAAATCGGGTTCGCTCACATACATCGAAACGAAAATAAAGCTGCGGTCCGGAAAATAGCGCCGGAAAATATCCTGCTTCCACTCATGAATGTGGAAGGCGTACGTCGTGATTTTTTTGATAGGGAGAGAACCACCGCCAGCTGCCTGGCTTGACGGTTGCTCTGAACCTGAAGCCGCAATTTGGTGCTGCTCAGACAAGGGCATTTGCTCGCGAGGCCATGTTCGGAACTCCACCTCTTGCAGGAGCAGGCTAAAAGTTTAAGGGTTGATCAGCCACTCCGCATCGTCACATCAAACGACACCGGCGCGCAAAAGATCGTGGATGTGAAGGATGCCGCTTGGCGCGCCATCATCATCCACCAGGAACAGCACGGTCACCTTCTGTGCCTGCATGATTTCCATCGCGGCACTGGCCAATATGCTGCCTTTGATGACACGCGGGTTGTGCGACATGACGGTATCGACGGTCTCGACCAGCAGATCGTGCGACATATGGCGGCGCAAGTCGCCATCGGTGATCACGCCGGCAAGCTTGCCCGCCTCGCCGGTAATGCCGACGACGCCGAAGCCTTTCGACGACATCTGGATGACGGCATCGCCCATCGGGCTGCCGAGTGGCAGGAGCGGGATCGCATCGCCTTCATGGGCGAGTTCCTGCACGAGAAGCAGCTGAGAACCGAGCTTGCCGCCGGGATGGAATGTTTTGAAATCCTGCGCAGAAAAGCCGCGCCGCTCCAGAAGTGCGATCGCCAGGGCATCGCCCACGGCCAATTGCAGCATTGCAGAGGTGGTCGGCGCCAGACCGTGCGGGCAAGCTTCCACCACTTTCGGCAGGGTCAGGGCGACGCTGGAATTGCGCGCCAGCAGGCTTTCGGCATTGGACGTGATCGACACGACCGGAACATTGAAGCGCTTGGCATAGGCCAGCATGTTTCCAAGCTCGACGGTTTCTCCCGACCAGGACAAAAGAATGAGAAGATCCTCGGAGGTGATCATGCCGAGATCGCCATGGCTGGCTTCCGTCGGATGCACGAAATAGGCGGATGTACCTGTCGATGCCATGGTCGCCGCGATCTTGCGGCCGATATGGCCACTTTTGCCGACACCTGACACGACCACGCGGCCCCGGCCGCCGGCAATCAACTCAACCGCATCGACCAGGCTGCGCGAAAGCGCTGGATCGTTGGCAAACTGGGTCGCAAAGGCATTGATCCCGTCAACCGCCGTGGCAATCGAGCGCCGCAGCGATTCAAGGACAAGACCTGCCTGCGGAGGGTTCGTATCGACTTGCCTAAGACCCATGCTATTACTCCAAAACCACAACGGGGCATCCGGTTTCAACCAGAGCACCTCAGATCAAACCAAAAAGGCGGATTTGCGCTCTTATTGGTAAAATTGGCAAAATCGTCAAGCCTGCAGGCCAAAACTGCGGGTCTGCGGGCTCAGCCTGCCCGCTGCGCGATGATTTCATCGTCGCCAACGCCGATCTGGCCGGGATTGTTGACGAAGGCTTCCAGTGTCATCGTATCGAGAATATCGGCGATGGCATCGCGCACTGTCGTCATCGACCGGCGCACTTCGCAGGTATCAGGATCATTGCAATCGTCGCAGACTTCGTAAGCCGTGCGGCTCGCACAGCGGATCGGCGCCAGGGGGCCATCCAGCGTGCGTACAACCTGACCAATGCGGATTTCGGAGGCCGGGCGCGAGAGCGAGTAGCCGCCGCCAGGCCCTTTTTTCGAGCGGAGAATGCCGGCATTGCGCAGTTCCAGCAGGATCGTATCGAGAAACTTCTTCGGGATATTGTTGCGGGTGGCAATCTCGGTAATGAAAGCTGTCTCACCCGGATCGAGCCGCGCCAGATCGACCAGCGCCTTCAATCCGTATTTTCCCTTTTTGGTCAGCATCGCAGTTCGCTCTTTTTACAAACAGGCACTGAAAACAGCGCCTATCTGCTGATTGCCCTCATATAATCCGGCATATCACAAGAGAAGCCGGGCCAATATACCGATTTAGGGAAAACATGGCCAAACTGCGGTTTTCATGGATATTTGTGGCTTATGCGACCGCCAATGCGGTTGGAGTGTCCTGAACCCGCAACATTGCCCGCCGCGAAGCCTGGCCTGAGATCAACTGGCGTACTGCCGCCCGTGCCTCGTCGGCCGACCGGAAATGCCGCGAATCAAGATCCCAGACGTGATATTTCACCGCGACAAACTTCAGCCGGCCTGCATCCGGGACCACAACACCGACGGCTTCGCCGCCAAATTCTATTACCTGCTTGCTCATGGGAAAGCGCTCCTACCACGCCTTGGCGCGGATCATTCAAATCGTGCAACATTCAAGGAAAAGACTGCGTCGAGGTCACATTCGCCACGTGCGAATGCAAAGGTCTTTCGTTGTGCGACAATGGGAATGCGTGCCCCGGAAAGTCGCGATGCGGGCGTTGTCAAACATGGCTCTCTCCTTCGGCAAGGCCCGGCAGGATGCTGTCCGGGCTGGTTCAAGGTCTCCGCTCCGGCTCTTGCCATCTGCGAACAACCACAAGATAGGATAGACCACAAATTTAGTCAATTAAATTTGGCTATCCGCGCAAAATAATACTAGTTCAGTCGTTATTTCTGGCATGTGCAGCAAGGTGTGTTCCCGAAGTTAGATATCCTAGAATGAAAATCTACTTTCTAAGAAGACCACGCATTGCTCTCATGGGCTTATGTAGGCGCATCATGAGACAAAAAAAGGGCGGCCGGGCCGCCCTTTCGGTTTTTTGTGATCCGGTCAGTTCTTGGCGAGTTCGGTGCCGGGCGCGCGGGTTGATTCGCGTTCCTTCCACCAGCGGCTAAGGAACAGCAGGATCGGGCCGCCGATATAGATCGACGAGGTCGTTGCGACGATGACGCCGAACACCATCGGCCAGGCGAATGGCTTTACCGGATCGCCGCCCCAGATCGCCATCGGCAGCAGCGAGGCGAGAATGGCGACCGACGTGAAGATGCATCGCATCACCACTTGGTTGATCGACAGGTCGATCAGGTCGGAGAACGGCATCGACTTGTACTTGCGCAGGTTTTCACGCATGCGGTCGTACACCACCACCTTGTCGTTGACGGAATAACCGATCAGCGTCAGCACGGCGGCAATGGCCGTCAGGTTGAAGTCGATCTGCGTCAGCGCAAAGAACCCGATCATCTTCGTGATGTCGAGAATCAGTGTCACGATCGCACCCACGGCAAAGTGCCACTCGAAGCGCCACCAGATGTAGAACAGGATCGCCACCATCGCGAGACCGACGGCGAGGAAGCCCGAGCGCGCAAGTTCCGCACTGATGGTCGGTCCGACCACTTCGGTACGCTCGAAAGACGCACCCGGGATGGCCTGGCTGACCGCTTCCTTGATTGCGTTCAGCGCCACGGTCTGTTCCGCTTCGCCGCCCGGCTGACGCTGGACGCGGATCAGGACGGCCTTGCCCTGATCGAAATCCTGGAGCGCCACTTCGCCGATGTTCAAGTCCTCAAGCTTGGGCCGAAGGGCGGCAAGATCGAGCTGCGCCTCGGACGTGGCTTCGACCTGAATACCACCGACAAAGTCGATGCCGTAGTTGAGGCCTGGCGTGAAGAACAGCACGACGGAGCTGATCGACAGGAACGCCGACATGCCGATGGCAACAAAACGGCCGCGCATAAAGGAGAAGGCCGGGATGGCCGGAACCTTGCCGAAGATGGAATGGATTTCGATCTTCTTCAGCTTCTGGCGCACGACCATTTGATACATCATCAGGCGCACAACGGTGATCGACGTAAACATCGAGATGACGATACCGATCATCATCGTGATGGCGAAACCGCGAACCGGTCCGGTACCGAACATGAAGAGCAGGATCGTGCCGACCAGGGTCGTCACGTTGCCATCGACGATCGTGGCGAAAGCCTTGTTGAAGCCGACATCCAGCGCCTTCATGGCACCGGCACCGGCCGCCGTTTCCTCGCGGATACGGGCATTGATCAGAATATTGGCATCCACCGCCATGCCGATACCGAGAATGATACCGGCGATACCGGGAAGCGTCAGCGTCGAGCCCAGCATGCCGAGCACGGCGATCGTCAGGATCGTGTGCAAGACGAGACCGATATTGGCGATGACGCCCCAGGATGTGTAGAGCACCAGCATCATCACGACGACGAAGGCAAAGCCGGCAAGACCGGTGTAGATGCCCATGCGGATGGAGTCAGAGCCGAGGTTCGGGCCGACGGAACGTTCCTCGATGATGGTGAGCGGAGCCGGCAGGGCGCCGGAACGCAGCAGTGCGGAGAGAACCGTTGCTTCCTGAGCGGTGAAGTTACCGCTGATCTGGCCCTGGCCGCCGGGGATCGGTTCGTTGATGCGCGGCGCCGTCAAAACCTTGCCGTCGAGCACGATGGCGAAAGGCAGGCCGACATTGTCGCGGGTGATTTCAGCGAACTGACGCGCACCCTGGCTGTCGAAGGTGAAGGAAACGATGGGTTCGTTGTTCTGCTGGTTGAAACCGGCCTTGGCATCGGCGAGACGCTCGCCGGAAATCGCCACACGGCTTTCGACGGCATATTTCGCGCCGTCATTGGTCCCCGGCAGGATATCGACGCCGCGCGGCGGCGTGGTGGTGTTCGGATCGACCGATGTATCGACCATGTGGAAGCTCATCTGCGCGGTCGAACCGAGCAGCTGGCGCAGGCGTGTCGGGTCCTGCAGACCGGGCAGCTGGACGAGAATACGGTCGGAGCCGACGCGCTGGATCAACGGCTCGGCAACGCCGACCTGGTCGACGCGGCGGCGGATGATTTCAAGGCTCTGATCGACGGCCGCCGTCATGCGCTCGTTGAGACCAGCCTCCGTCTGCCGGATGGTGATCGTGTCACCGGCCGTGCTGACGTCGATATCGGAGGTCGATGTACCGAAACCGAGCGTGCCAACCGGGGCTGCCAGTTCCTGGATTTTCGGCATCACCTTGTCGCGATCAGCCTGTTCGGGAATCTTGACGGCAATGGAATCGCCGGCAATGCGGGCCGAGGACGTCGGAAGACGCTCGGTGCGCAGTGCGCCCCGGATATCGTCGAGCAGCGTGTTAAGACGCGCCTGGCGCAGGCCAGCCGCATCCACTTCCAGAACCAGGTGCGAACCACCCTTGAGGTCGAGGCCGAGCGTGACCGGCTTGACCGGCAGGAAGGAAGCATATTGCTGCTGGACGGAGGCCGGCAGCACGTTGGGCAGCGCCGCGATGATCCCGAAGAGGGTAATCGCGACATAGGCCAGAACGGCCCATTTCGAAGTGCGCATGTTGAGGTTCCATGATAGCCCGCGTTCCTCAGACTATGTCAGAGGACAGCGGATGTGTGCGTAAAGGAAAATATGCGCTGACGCGCAAGAACTGTCCGCAAGGACAGCGATCAGGCGTTCAACGCCGGAGGGCCGCGCGCACGGGCGATATCGCCGGGAGCGCCTGTGATGACCGCATCGGAAAAAACTGCAATCGGCATGCTGCCGTACGATACGGCGGCAACGAAGACGGGAGCGGGAAGAAGAAACGGCCCCGGCCCGCCCGGCGAAGCCTTGCCATCGGCTCGGTCTGCAGTAAAGCGCAGATCCGCTACAGGAAAGGCACGCACGGCATGGCGCGAAAGGGCCGTGTCGGATGTGCCGCTTTCGGGAATGGAGAAATTTCCAGCGCTTTGCTGCGTGGAGAACCGCGACGAAAACCCTTGGGCGGACGCGACGAACTGCATGGCAATGGCCGCCGCCAGAATCCACAGCACGGCAAAAAACTTGCCTGCCTGGTTCCGGTCGATGCTGTTGCCATTCATGCCCATAGAGGACATCGTCCTTCCCGTTGGCGTGCCGTTTTCACGGCAAATCACCGAATTGCACGCCGATTCAGCGTGCAAGCGGGCCTAAAAACCATCGCCCGCCGCCAAAGTCAAATCTTACCATCAGGCAGGCCTGTTGAACATCCTCAACCCCGCCGCTTTCACGCCGTGACGCCTGCCGTGCGCGTCTGGTGGATTTCGATCAGCGAGGGACCGCCGCGCTTGCGGGCTTCCACCAGTGCCGCCGTCAGATCGCCGGCCTTGGAAAGCCGAACCGCCGGGACGCCGTAGGCGCTAGCCGCAAGCAGGAAATCGGGGGCCGATGGCTTGACGCCTTCCGGGGTGATGCCGGATTCGACCATGAAGCTCTCGATCTCCTGATAGCCGTCATTGTTCCAGACGACGAAGATGACATTGGCGTTGATATCGGCTGCCGACCCCAGCTCGGCCAGCGAAAACTGGATGCCGCCATCGCCGACGAGGCAGATGACCGGCTTTTGCGGATCGGCCACGGCCGCGCCGACAGCGGCCGGCGGCGCATAGCCGAGCGCGCCAAAACCTGTCGCCGAATTAAACCAGCTCTTTGCCCTCGGCGCATCGCAATAGAGATTGCCGGCATAGACGGCTTGAGTGGAATCGCCGACGATGACACAGTCTGGCAGAGCCTGATAGATCGCATCGATGACGCCGATTTCGGCCCGCATCTTCGCCGTCAGCTCTGCCAATGCCGCCTTGCGGGTTGCCGCTGCGCGCTCGGCACTCCGCGCTGCCGGTTTTGCTGTCAGAAATACCAGAATACCGGAGATCGCAGCTTTGGCGCCCGACAGGATCGACAGGGCCGCATGCGGGCCGCGTGCCAGCTGGGCAGCGTCGATATCGGTGCGGATGAGGTTGCCGAGGATGGGGAAGCCGCCATCGGCATACATGTCATAATCGGTCTGGCCCATCTCGGTGCCGAGCGCGATCACCAGGTCGGCATCGGAAATCAGCGCGCGCACGGCCTTGAGGCTCGGGCTTGCCGGGACCCGGAGCGGATGGCCGGCGAGCATGCCGCGCGCATTGACGGTCATGACGACGGGGGCGCCGATCCGTTCGGCCAATTCCTGGATCTCCGCTTCCGCCGTGATCGCGCCGCCACCGCACAGGATGACCGGCCGCTGCGCATCGCCGCAGAAAATGGCGGCCTTTTGCAAGGTTTCCGCATCCGCCCTCGGCCGGGTTGCCGTCGCCTGCCGGAGCGGGGGTGCGGCGATGCGGGCCGTCATCACATCCGTCGGGATTTCGATATGGACGGGGCCGGGCCTGCCGGAGGTGAGAATGGCGAAGGCGCGCTCAACCACCGGGCCGAGGTCGGCCGGATTGAGCAGGGTCTGCGAATAAAGCGCCAGCGTCTTGATCATGCCGTGCTGGTCCGGCAGCTCGTGCAGCAGGCCGCGGCCATGGCCGAGCGAATCACGCCGGTTGACGCCCGAGATCACCAGCATCGGGATCGAATCCTGGCGCGCCTGCGCCATGGCCGTAATCGTATTGGTAAGCCCCGGCCCGGTGATGACAAGGGCCACGCCGGGCTTGCCGCTGACGCGGGCGTAACCATCGGCCATGAAGCCGGCGCCCTGTTCGTGGCGTGGCGTTACATGCCGGATTTTCGAGGCTGCAAGGCCGCGATAGAGCTCGACCGTGTGGACGCCGGGAATGCCGAACACCACCTCGACGCCATTGGCTTCCAGGAGATCGACCAGCACCTCGCCGACGGTTTTCAAGGTTTCGCTCATGCGCGGCGCTCCTTCGGCGTCTGTAGCCGGATCGCCAGCTTGGTGATCCGCTGGCAGGCTTCCTGGATGACCTCGTCCGGCACCGTCAGACTGACGCGCACGAAGGACGCTGCCTCGTTGCCGAACGATGCGCCGGGCATCACGGCGACATGCTCCTGCTCCAGCAGCATCCAGGCGAATGCCTCGCCCGTCAGACCGGTGCCCGCAACATTGATCAGCGTGAACATGCCGGCTTCGGGCGGCAGCGGCACGATCCCCGGCACATTCGAAAGCCCTTCGACGATCAGGTCGGCGCGGGTCTTGTACGATGCGCGCATGGCGGCTGACGTGCCGATCTCATGGGTCAGCGCATAGGCCGTCATATCGGCGATGAAAGGCTGGACGCCAAACAGCATGGTCTCCGACACCGGCAGCAGGCGGCTTGCAAATTCAACAGGGCCGACAGCCCAGCCGCTGCGGAAACCGGGGGCAGCATGCGACTTGGAGATCGACGAGACCACGATCGTGCGCTCGGCAAGCTCCGGATCGTCGAAGGGCGAGGCGAACGGACCGTTGAAAATCAGCTCCTCGTAGACTTCGTCGCAGACGATCCAGAGATCGTGCTTGCGGCAGATGCCGCCGATCGCCCTGATCTCGTCTGCCGTCAGCACGGCACCGGTCGGATTGTGCGGCGTGTTGAGCAAAAGCACGCGGCATTGCGGCGTGATCGCCTTTTCGAGATCGTCGGCCTGCATGTGAAACCCATGCTCGGGCTTCAACGGCACGGTAACACGATGGGCGCCGGCCGCCTGGATCACGCCGTCATAGGTGGCATAGAGCGGATCGCCGACCAGGACGCCGTCGCCAGCCTCGACCAGCCCGAGCATGACGGCGAAAAGCGCGGTCTGGGTGCCTGGAAAGCACAGCACGTTCTGCGGCGTGACGTCGGCGCGGCGCTTGGCGTAGCGGGCCGTCAGCGCATTGACCACCGAGGGTTCGCCGCGGCCGTTGGAATAGCGGTAGCGCCCGGCATTCATCGCGCGCTGCGCCTCGGCGAGCAGCGCGGCATCCGGCGGCATGTCGGGTTCGCCGATCGTCAGCTGGATGACCTCCGTGCCGCTTGCCTGCATCTGGCGGGCGCGGATGTGCAGAGCCCATTTTTCCGATCCGAGATCGGCCAGACGGTCGGTGATCGATGAATAGCGCATAGGGGTTCTCCTACCCTCAGTCAAAAATCGTGTTCGTTCCCGCCGAACGGCAATCCCAGCAGGGCCTCGCTCGACGACACGGCGATGGCCACAAGCTCGGCCTCCTCGAAAAGCTCGCCCGCAAGGCAAGCCTCCAGCCACAGCCCGTCTATCATGCCATTGATGGCAATGGCGTGGCGGCGGCACTCGGCTTCGCCGGAAGGCCGGTCGTGCGCCTTCAGAAAATCGCCGATCAAGCCCTGCAAATCGTTGCGGAAACCGAGATAGCCTTCGCGGTGGATGGCGGCGAGCTCCGGATCGAGCCGCACCTGGCTGATAAACGATGCCCAGAGCGACAGGCTGCGGTCATTGGCGACCGGGGCAGTCAGGTTCAGCGTGATGAAGCGCTTCAGCCGCGTGCCCGGATCGCCGGTGACATCCGTTGCCTTGGCGGCGAAGGTGGCCAGAACTGAACGGTAGGCCTCCTCCACCATCTGGTCCTTGGAGGCGAAATAATGCCGCACGAGGCCGGCGGTGACGCCGGCCCGGATGGCGATCTGGCGGACGGTCGCACCGCGCAGGCCAAGCTCGGCAATCGTATCGAGGGTTGCCTCGATCAACTCCTGCCGCCGCTCCCCCTCCGGCGCGCGATGGAACGTCCGGCGGTTCATGCAGCCCGCCGCAGGACCGGCCGGGTCAGGCAGGTCGGGCCGCCCTCGCAGGCAATGCACAGCGCGTCGGCCTCGAAGGTCTCGACCTTGCAGCCCGCCGCTTCCATCGCAGCCTTGGTCTTGGGAAAGCCGGCAACCATGATCACTTCGTTCGGGCGGACCGGCAGGACGTTGAGGCTCAGACCATTGCTGGCATGGAACTCGTCGGCCGGGGCCTCGATCAGGGTGATGCCCCATTCCTTCAGGAGCTGATAGAATGCCGCCGGCAGGAGCGGCGCAAACACCAGCGCCAGATCGCGCGACAGCGGGCTCATGACCGACATCAGGTGCAGGCAGGCCTCCTCCCCGTGCCAGAGCGGCAGATCATAGCCAAGCACGGTGATCCCATGCGGATCGAGCATCTCGGTCAACTGGGCGATGCCGTCTTCATTGGTGCGCACGCCACGGCCGACGACCAGCGTCTCGGCGTCGAGCCAGATGCAATCGCCACCTTCGACGGTGCCCGGCGCAAGGATGCGGCCCAAGATCGGAATGCCGGCCGCCTTGTAGGCTGCCTCGTGCAGCGCCGTTTCCTTTTCGCGCAGCGGCTTGCCCATGCGCAGGAGGATGGCGCCGTGGTTTGACATCAAAGAGGGATCATGGGTGAACATGGCGTCGGCAAGCCCGTCGCCCTTGTCTTCCAGCCACAGGATTTCGGCACCCGACTTTTCCACCAGGCGGGCGAATTCGTTGTATTGGTGCACCGCCTTTTCACCGTCAAAGGTCGGACCGTAGTGCCATTTCGCAGGATCGGCAGACGCAAGGCTTGCGCCCGGACGCCGCATCAACACGCGTGCCAGATTGGCCGACATCTCCTGCGAACCATAAGCCGTCATCATCTACTCCTGTTGGAAAATTGTTCATTAGCGGGGGCTGCCAGAAAAAGCAGCGTCGAAATTATTATACGGTTGAATAATTTCTGCACAAGTGCCACGATGCGTTTCATGGAACAGCGTGACAGGCAAAAATGCCGCACGACAGACAAACAGGGGAACTGTTTTCATGCGTTCAGACGTGGCGACCTGTCTCGACAGGACTGACTTTTCATGACGGAACCAGCCCAGGCGATTGCGGTTACAAACCTCCACAAACGTTTCGGGCCGCTTGAAGTGCTCAAGGGCGTTTCATTGACTGCGAATGAAGGCGACGTGATCGCCATCATCGGCGGCAGCGGTTCGGGCAAATCGACCTTCCTGCGCTGTATCAACATGCTGGAACTGCCGACATCCGGCTCGGTCACGGTGCATGGCGAAACGATCGCCATGAAGAAAGACGGTCACGGCGGGCTGATGCCTTCCGACCGCAAACAGGTGCAGCGCCTGCGCACCCAGCTCGGCATGGTGTTCCAGAGCTTCAATCTGTGGCAACACATGACCATCCTCCAGAACGTCATCGAAGTTCCGGTCCATGTGCTCGGCAAATCCAAGGATGAGGCAACGGCCACCGGCGAAGCGCTCCTGCGCAGGGTTGGCCTGTTCGAGAAGCGCGATGCTTATCCCGCCTTTCTCTCCGGCGGCCAGCAGCAGCGTGCGGCCATTGCCCGCGCGCTTGCGATCCAGCCGCTGGTCATGCTGTTTGACGAGCCGACCTCGGCGCTCGATCCGCAGCTGGTCGGCGAAGTGCTGACGGTCATCGGTGACCTCGCCAAGGAAAAGCGGACGATGATCCTGGTCACCCACGAGATGAAATTTGCGCGCAACGTCGCCAATCACATCGTCTTCCTCGCCGACGGCGTCATCGACGAACAGGGAACGCCGGACGAGATCTTCGGCAATCCGAAATCCGAACGCCTGAAAAAATTCATCAGCTCCATCCACTAAGACCAAAAACCACGAAAACAAAAAAGGGAACAGCATGAAAAAGACGCTCAAAACCATCGCCCTGTCGCTTGCGCTCGGCATCGTTGCCGCCGGTGCCGTCGCTGCCGAACCGCTGAAGGTCGGCTTTGCGGCCGAGCCCTATCCGCCGTTCACCTCGCCGGACGCATCCGGCAACTGGGAAGGCTGGGAAGTGGAGTTTGAAAAGGCGATCTGCGCCGAAGCCAAGCTCGAGTGCGTGATCACGCCCGTGGCCTGGGATGGCATCATTCCGGCACTGACCTCCAAGAAGATCGACATGATCATCGGCTCGATGTCGATCACCGAGGAACGCCTGAAGACCATCGATTTCACCGATAAGTATTACAACACCCCGACGGGCGTCATCGGCCCGAAGAGCGAAACGTTTGAAGCCACGCCGGAAGGCCTGAAGGGCAAGACGATCGGTGTCCAGGTTTCGACCATCCACCAGGTCTATGCCTCGAAATATTTCGGTGAAAACGGCGCGACCGTGAAGGAATACCAGACGCAGGACGAAGCCAATAACGACCTCGCCGCCGGCCGTCTCGACGCCGTTCAGGCCGATTCCATCGCACTTGGCGCCTTCCTGAAGAGCGACCAGGGCAAGGAATGCTGCGACCTGAAGGGCATGGTCAAGGATGACCCGGCCATCCTCGGCGCCGGTGTCGGCATCGGCATCCGCAAGGGCGAAGACGAACTGAAAACCAAGCTGAACGCCGCCATCAAGGCGATCCGCGCCAACGGCACCTACGACACGTTCTCGAAGAAGTATTTCGACTTCGACGTTTACGGGCAGTGATGCGCTGAGCGCCCGCGGAGGGCCCACCCCCCTCTGTCGGCGACGCCGACATCTCCCCCTCAAGGGGGGAGATTGACCGCATCTACTGTGCGTCCACCACAAGGAAGCCGGTGCGGGAAAAGAATGATCTCCCCCCTTGAGGGGGAGATGTCACGCAGTGACAGAGGGGGGTGATGCCACAGACGCAGAGCTCCCGGTAAAGAGGACCCATGGCCGATCCCGTATCCTTCATAAACTGGAGCCTTCTGGCATTGGAGCCGCCCGGCTGGGGCGGGGTGCTGCTGCGCGGCCTTCTTAACTCCATCGAAATCGCCATCGGCGGCTATGCGTTCGGCCTTTTGCTCGGCATCGGCGGCGCCTGCGGGAGGCTCTATGGCGGCCCGATCACCCGCGATCTGATGGAATGCTATACGACCATCGTGCGCGCGGTACCGGAACTGGTCCTGATCCTGCTGCTCTATTATGCCGGAACCGATGCGCTCAATTATGTGCTTGGGCTCGTGGGCATCGGCCAGGTGGATATTAGCGGGCTGGTCGCCGGCATCTTCGTCATTGGCGTGGTGCAGGGCGCCTATACGACCGAGGTCCTGCGCGGCGCCATCAAGGCGGTGCCGGCCGGGCAGATCGAGGCGGCGCGTGCCTATGGCATGTCTCCGTTCAAGGTTATGACCCGTGTCACCCTGCCCGCCATGCTGCCCTATGCCATTCCCGGCCTTTCCAATCTCTGGCTGATCGCCACCAAGGATACGGCGCTGCTGGCCGTCGTCGGCTTCTCCGAACTGACGCTGGTCACGAGGCAGGCGGCCGGATCCACCAAGGCGTATCTGCTGTTCTTTTGTGCGGCAGGCGTGCTCTACCTGATGCTGACCCTCATTTCCGATCTCATCATCCGCTTCATCGAGCGCCGCGCCCGGCGCGGTTTCGTGGAGCAATCATGAGCGAGACCCCCGCCACCGACGTCACCACGCATGCCATGGCAATCACGCCGGAAGACCTGCCGACGGCTGCGAGCTTCTTCAAGCCGCACCGCATAGTCCTCCTGGCAATCGCAGCCGCTTTGATCTTCTGCATCGTCTGGTTCATGCGCTGGGACTGGATTCCCCAATATCTGCCACGGCTCGGCTATGGCATCATGATCACGCTCGCGATGCTGTTCAGCACGTCGATTTTGGGCTTTCTCTTGGCCGTACCGCTCGGACTGGTGCAGGTGACCGGTCCCTGGCCGTTAAAAGCGCTGGCGAAGGGGTTCTGCACCGTCGTTCGCGGCACGCCGCTTCTGTTGCAGCTCTGGCTTCTCTATTATGGGTTGGGCTCGCTGTTTCCGCAGTTCCCCGCCATCCGCCAGTCGTTCCTGTGGCCCTATCTACGTGAATCCTGGCCCTATGGGGTGGCGGCGCTGACGATCTCCTTTGCAGCCTATGAAGGCGAGGTCATGCGCGGCGCCTTTGCCGGCGTTCCGGCCGGCGAAATCGAGGCGGCGCGAGCCTATGGCATGAGCCGCTGGACGCTGTTTCGCCGCATCTGGCTGCCGCGTGCCATTCACCGGGCTTTGCCGACGCTGAACGGCGAGACCGTGCTGCAATTGAAGGCAACGCCCCTGGTTGCCACCATTACCGTCATCGACGTCTATGCCGTGATCTCCAAGGTCCGGCAGGATACCTACATCACCTACGAGCCGCTTCTGCTGCTTGCGCTGATCTACATGTGCCTGACCGGAATCCTGGTCGTCGCCTTCCGCTACCTCGAAAATCGCATACCAACCCGTGGTGCCTGATATGACTGTCAACGTGAACCTGACCAACTCCATGCCTGAACTGGTGGCCATCCGCCGCGACCTGCACGCCCATCCGGAACTGGGGCTTGAGGAGGTCCGCACCTCCAATTTCGTCGCCACATGCCTGGAAGGCCTTGGCTACACGGTGACGCGGGGGCTCGCCAAGACCGGCCTCGTCGCCACGCTGAAGAACGGCACAAGCAACCGCTCGATCGGCATTCGCGCCGACATGGATGCGCTGCCGATCTTCGAGGAAACCGGTCTTGACTACGCCTCGAAAACCCCCGGCCTGATGCATGCCTGCGGCCATGACGGCCACACGACCATGCTTCTGGGTGCGGCCCGCGCCATTGCCGAGCGCAAGAATTTCGACGGCACCGTACATCTGATCTTCCAGCCGGCGGAAGAGAATTTCGGCGGCGCCAAGATCATGATGGACGAAGGCCTGTTCGATAAATTCCCCTGCGACGCCGTGTTTGCGCTCCACAACGAGCCGGGACTACCGTTTGGCCAGTTCGCGCTGCGCGAAGGCCCGATCATGGCTGCGGTGGATGAGGCACGGATCACCGTTCATGGGCTGGGCGGTCACGGCGCCGAACCGCAGGAAACCGCAGACCCGATCGTCTGCGGCGCCTCGATCGTCATGGCCCTGCAGTCGATTGTCTCGCGCAACATCCACCCGATGGACCCGACCGTCATCACCGTCGGCTCGTTTCACAGCGGTTCGGCCAGCAACATCATTCCCGAACGCGCCGAAATCGTCGTCGGCATCCGCTCCTTCGATCCCAAGGTGCGCGACGAGCTGGAACGCCGCATCCGGCTGATCGCCGAAAATCAGGCGGCAAGCTACGGCATGCGGGCAAGCGTCGATTATACCCGCAGCTACGACGCGACGATCAACCACAAGGCGGAAACCGATTTCGTCCGCGATCTGGCGATCCGTTTTACCGGCGCCGACAAGGTTGTCGATCTCGAGCGCGCCTTCATGGGCAGCGAGGACTTTGCCTATATGCTGAAGGACCGGCCGGGCACCTATTTCTTCCTCGGCTCCAGCGTCACCGGGAATGAGAAGTCGCTCCACCATCCCGGCTACAATTTCAACGACGACCTTTTGCCGGTCGGCGCCGCGTTCTGGACCGAGCTGGCGGAAGCCTATCTCGCCCGGACCTGACATTTCAAAAAAGAAAAAGCCGCAGGAAGGGACGTTCCTGCGGCAAGTCGGGACAGTGTAGGCACGTCTATCGCAAGGTGCGATCCATCAAATTTCCGGGCCTGCACGCGGCGGCAAAAGCTTTGACCGGCGGTGCAGCCCATCAAGATCGAAGCCTGGCAAAGGCGCTGATGTCATCATGCAACAGGGCCGTCCGGCAGGTTCCGTTCTTCGATGACCAACCATAGCCGCCAGCGTTTGCGGCACACTTAAGCGAACCATTAAAATTTTACCGATGCCGCGTTTCGAGACAATCCCTCCCGCATTATCCGATGCGTGACGGTGCGCATACATAAGGCCTGCCGGATGCAACTATGCCGCAGGTGGAACATTGTCGCAGTGTGACATCATGGTTGCGCCGATGTCATTGATTTCCAGCGCTATTGGCGCAGACTATGTCCCAGGGGTCCAGCGTCATGCTCATCCGCCACGACGGGGACAAACCGTGGCGGTGGAGAAACCAGGAGACGGCGGCCAGACCCTCGAAAGGATTGTACCGTGTTCGAGAGTTTTGACGCGACGTTGCTCGCCCGTATCCAATTTGCCTTTACGGTGTCGTTTCACATCATCTTCCCAGCCTTTTCCATCGGCCTTGCGAGCTATCTCGCCGTGCTGGAGGCCCTGTGGCTGTGGAAGAAAGACCAGGTCTATATGGACCTGTTCAATTTCTGGAAGACGATCTTTGCCGTGGCCTTCGGCATGGGCGTCGTCTCGGGCATCGTCATGTCCTACCAGTTCGGCACCAACTGGAGCGTGTTTTCCGACAAGGCCGGGCCGGTCATCGGTCCCCTGATGGGCTATGAGGTGCTGACCGCCTTCTTTCTCGAGGCCGGCTTTCTCGGCGTCATGCTGTTCGGGCTCAACCGCGTCGGCCCGAAACTGCATTTCCTCGCCACCTTCATGGTCGCCTTCGGCACGCTGATCTCGGCCACCTGGATTCTTGCCGTCAATTCCTGGATGCAGACGCCGGCAGGGTTCGGCATGAACGAGGCCGGACAGTTCATTCCGCTCGACTGGTGGAAGGTGATTTTCAATCCCTCCTTCCCCTACCGCCTGGTGCATATGGTGCTGGCCGCCTATCTCACCACCGCTTTCGTGGTCGGCGCCGTCGGCGCCTGGCATCTCTTGAAAAACACCGCGCCGCGCCGCTCGCGCACGATGTTTTCGATGGCTATGTGGATGGCGACGATCGTTGCGCCGATCCAGATCATGGCCGGCGACTTCCATGGCCTGAACACGCTGGAACACCAGCCGGTGAAGGTCATGGCGATGGAAGGCCATTTCGACAGCCATCCCGATGGCGCGCCGCTGATCCTGTTCGGTATTCCGAATACGGCGGAAAAACGCATCGACTACGCGGTCGAGATTCCGAAACTTTCAAGCCTGATCCTCAAGCATGACCTGAACGCACCGCTTGCCGGCCTCGATACCATCCCGGACAATCTCGAGCCGCCGGTCGCCGTCGTCTTCTGGTCTTTCCGGGTCATGGTGGGTATCGGGTTTGCCATGCTCGGCATCGGCCTGTGGAGCCTGTGGTGTCGCTTCAAAGGCACGCTCGACAGCAGCGACTGGCTGCATCGGGCAGCCGTTACGATGGGGCCTGCCGGTTTCGTTGCGGTCCTCGCCGGCTGGATCACCACCGAGGTCGGCCGCCAGCCCTATACGATCTACGGCCAGCTTTTGACGGCGGACTCGATCTCACCGATTGCAGCCCCGGCCGTCGCCGCCTCGCTGATCGCCTTCATCGTCGTCTATTTCTTCGTCTTCGGCGCCGGCACCTTCTACATCCTGCGGCTGATGAAGCGCCTGCCGCGCGATCCGATGCCCGATCTCGACGACGGGCCGATCAGAACCTCCGGCATCATGCCGGGACCCGCAACCGGACACACCCATGGGAGCAGCCATCATGGTCATTGATCTTCCTTTCGTCTGGGCGGCCATCATCGCCTTTGCGGTGCTCGCCTATGTCATTCTCGACGGTTTCGACCTCGGCGTCGGCATCCTCTTTCCGTTCTTTCCGGAAAAACGCGACCGCGACGTGATGATGAACTCCGTCGCCCCGGTCTGGGACGGCAACGAGACCTGGCTGGTGCTTGGCGGCGGCGGTTTGCTGGCGGTCTTTCCGCTCGCCTATTCGGTCATCCTGTCGGCCCTCTATGCGCCGATCATCGCCATGCTGCTCGGTCTGGTCTTTCGTGGCGTTGCCTTCGAATATCGCTGGCGCACCCGGCGCGGCGAGTTCCTGTGGAACTGGGCCTTTGCCGGCGGCTCGATGATTGCGGCGTTTGCGCAAGGGGTGGCGCTCGGCGCCCTGGTGCAGGGCATCCCGGTCGCAGACCGCGCCTATGCCGGGGCCTGGTGGGATTGGCTGACGCCGTTTTCCATCGCCACTGGGTTTGCCATCCTGATCGGCTATGCGCTTCTCGGCTCGACCTGGCTGATCCTGAAGACCACCGGCGATCTCGCTGAAAGAGCCCGCAAGGTGGCGCTGCGGACCTGCTTTGCCACGATCGCCGCCATGGGCATCGTCAGCTTGTGGACGCCGTTCCTCGAACCCATCTACCTGGAACGCTGGTTCAGCTGGCCGACGGCGATCTTCAGCGTTATCGTGCCGGTGCTGGTGCTCGGCTGCTTTGCGCTCCTGCTGATCGGCATCCGCGCCAAGCGTGACGCGCAGCCGTTTCTGGCGGCACTCGGGCTGTTCGTGCTCGGCTTTGCCGGCATCGGCATCAGCTTCTACCCCTATATGGTGCCGCCATCGGTGACCATCTGGGATGCCGCAGCGCCGGATTCCAGCCTTGCCTTCCTGTTATGGGGCGCGGCCTTCCTGGTCCCGATCATCCTGATCTATACCGGCTATGCCTATTGGGTGTTTCGCGGCAAGATCGATCCCGAGGAGGGCTATCACTGATGCCAGGCGAAAACAGCGTCGCGAAAAAGCTCCTGTGGTTCGTCGGCCTGTGGTTGCTCGGCGTAGTGACAGTCACCATTGTCGGTTTTGCCATCAAACTCTCGCTCGGCGCCTGACGCGCCGGGCTCGCCATCCTCGATGCAAAGCTTCGCTCAAGTTTCCCGCGCTACCTCTCAAGCACATATCAGCAGGCAATGCCTTCCGCTGCGAGACAGGACCGCACCCTCCTTGGTGCAGAAGGGACTTGCCTGCTGATGTGACCAGCCTTCGGGAAGCGCCGCTCGCGGTGGCGCCCGGGCGGCGACCGCGATACGCACGAGGCAAGCCATGACCAAACTCTCGATCTGCATTCCCGTGGAAACCGCCGCGCAGGACGTTTTGGCGCTGGTGGCGATGCTTCTGGAAAAGCAAAGCAACGATTTCGAGATCGTCATTGCAAAGCCGGCGGATGTCGCGCTCCCAAAGGGCGTCATCGAGCTTGCGGCCGGCGGCGCCAATATCTCCATTACCGATGCAGCCGCCGGTGCCGCCCGCCAGCATCTCTGGCGCCAGGCGGCTCAGGCTGCCAAGGGCGACTGGGTGACGCTGATCAATCCATCGGACGTCCTTGAAAGCGATCTCGCCACGATGGTCGCCTTTCTCGAAACCACCTCGCCCAATGTCGATGCGCTTGCGTGGAATGCTTTCCAGATCGACCGCCATGCCGAACCCGGCAAGGCAAGCTCGATTGCCATTCCCGCCAATTACCATATCGAGACGTTCGACAAGACCGCCATGCTGAAGGCTTTCTTCTATTGGGAAAACAGCCTGAACGTGCCGAAAATGCCTTTCGGCCTCTATCACGCCGCCATCCGGCGCTCGCTGCTGGACGTGCTGTTGCAATTGCCGGAGCCGCAGGACTGGTCAACGCCATCGCCGCAATATGAATGGGCGGCCAAGGTGCTTCTGTTTGCCAATGAACTCGCCTTCTGCGCCCGGCCGATGTCGGCGATCGACATCGTGCCTTTTGCCGCCCAACCGCCGCTCCACCCCTGGAATTTCCCCTTCCATTCCGGCATCGGCCTTGCCAGTGCGGTGGCAGAGGTCCAGTTCCATGTCCTGCGCGAACTCGATACGCCGTGGTCCGGCGGCAGCGAAGCCTTTGTGCGGGCGCTGATGATCGACTGCATGATGGAGACGGACCGCGAGGCCTTTAAAACCAAGGGCAATGCCTATTTTGCGGCGCTGCAGGCGTTCGAAGGCGGTCATCTCGCACCGGTCTTCCGGCCGGAATATCATGAGATCCGGCAGAGGGATGAACGGCGCGGCCTGCATGACGGCGTCCTGCTGATCGACCGGTTTATCGCCGGCGCCCGCGACGCCCGGGAATTCTACAGGACGGTCCGGCTGATGCTGGCGCCGATCGGGCTGATCTGCGGCGGCGCGCTCTATACCAAGGACAACAGAGCCGCATGACCGGGGCCGCGCCGAGAATTTCCTATACACGGCCTTCGATCACCGAGCTGGAGATCGCCTATGCGGCCGACGCCGCTGCCAATGGCTGGGGCGACCGCTGCTACGACTATATCGTCCGGTTCGAAGATGGTTTCCGCCGGCATCTCGGCGCCGCCCATGCCATCGCCACATCGAGCTGCACCGGCGCCATGCATATGGGCCTGAGCGCACTCGGGATCGGGCGCGGCGACGAGGTGATCCTCGCCGACACGAACTGGATCGCCACAGCCGCCCCCATCGTCCATCTCGGCGCCACGCCGGTCTTTGTCGATATCCTGCCCGGCAGCTGGTGCATCGATCCGGCCGAGGTCGAGCGCCACGTGACGCAGCGCACCAAAGCGATCATCGCCACCCATATCTACGGCAATCTCTGCGACATGGACCGGCTGCTGGATATTGGCCGCCGCCACGGCATCCCGGTGATTGAAGATGCTGCCGAGGCGATCGGGTCGCAATGGCACGGCCGGCGCGCGGGATCGATGGGAACCTTCGGCACTTTCTCCTTTCACGGCACCAAGACGCTGACGACAGGCGAAGGCGGCATGTTCGTGACCAGCGACAGCGCTCTGTTCGAAAAGGTGCTGACGCTCAGCAACCATGGCCGCGCCCGCAACCAGAAAAAACAATTCTGGCCGGATGATCTCGGCTTCAAATACAAGATGTCGAACATCCAGGCCGCGCTTGGCTGCGCCCAGCTGGAGCGGGTCGAAGAGCTGATCGCTCGCAAACGCGCAATTCTCGCGAGCTATGCCGACAAGCTGAACGGCTATCCGGGCATCAGCCTCAACCCCGAAAATACCGGCACCATCAACGGCGCCTGGATGCCAACGGCCGTGTTCGACCGCGATACCGGCATCACCCGCGAGCTGCTGCAGCAGGCATTCGCTGCGGCCAATATCGATGCGCGCGTCTTCTTCCACCCCTTGACGAGCCTGCCGATGTTTGCGGAGCGGCGCGAAAACCGGCATGCCTGGGATATTCCGGAGCGCGCCATCAACCTGCCGAGTTATCACGACATGACCGAGGCGGAGATCGACCGCGTGACCGATGTCATCGACAGCCTGACCGGCACCCGTGCAACCGGCAAACCATACATGGCGAAGTCCGCCTGAAACACCGGCGCAGTCCGCCGCCTCCCACACGGCCTCAGACGGCCGCCTTCACCGACAAAGGCAAGTCCCATGACGACCACCGACGACCGCCAGGAGTTTGAGGCCCATAAGGAAGAAATGTGCCTGGCGCTCGGCAGGGACACACAGGTTTTCAGGCAGTCGATCGACACGATGATTGCGCTCGATACCTATGACTATTCCTATCTCTGGAGCTGGATGGGGGTTCCAATCATCCAGCTTCCCGCCGATATCATGGCGACGCAGGAAATCATCTGGAACACGAAACCCGACATCATCATCGAGACCGGTGTTGCGCGCGGCGGCTCGATGATTTTCATGGCGTCGATCCTGGCCATGACCGGCAACGACAAGGCCAAGGTGATCGGTGTCGATATCGACATCCGCGCGCATAACCGCGAAGCCATCGAGACGCATCCGATGGCCAGCCGCATTGCGCTTATCGAGGGCGGCTCTGTCGATGACAGCACGCTCGATGCCGTGCGCGATCTGATCCCCCAAGGTGCACGGGTGATGGTGGTTCTCGACAGCGATCATTCCTATGGCCACGTGCTTGCCGAATGCCGCGCTTACGGTCCGCTGGTGACGCCGGGCTGCTACCTCGTCGTTGCCGATACGGCCGTTGGACATGTGGGCGAGGATCAGTCTCCGAAAAAACGCTCAAAATCCTGGTTCCGCGGCAATGATCCACTGACCGCGCTCAACGATTATCTGAAGGAAACAGACCGTTTTGAGGTCGATCCGGTCATCAACGGCAAGCTCGTTCTTGCCTCATCGCCGGGCGGTTATTGCGTCCGCCTGCCCGATCCGGCCTGACCACACACGCCACACAGACAATGAGACTTGCGCCATGCATCGGCATTGCACAAGCCGCTTTTCACTTGACGTGGAACGCCAACAGAAGCGTCAGGCCAGCACGATCTTATCGATCCGGCCACCGATCTGCGCGCCGATATAGAGGTTTTCATAGCATTTGGCCGGGAAGCCGGCTTCCCGCATGTGAAAGGCGGTCTGGTCGATGTCGTAGTCGGCCCGGCGCAGCTCGATCCGCCCATTCTCATAGGTGGCAAATGCAGCGCGCGGATCGCCGTCGCGTGGCTGGCCAACGGCGCCGGGATTGCAGAAGGTCTTGCCGTTCACGTCAAGCAGAACCTGCACATGCGTATGCCCGGCAAAGAGCGTTTCGGCCCCGGTGGGAATATCCGTTTCTGCGATCGCATAGAGATACTGATCGACCGGATCCTGCCAGCCACCGTGGACGAAACAGGTCGAGCCGTCTGTTATGGTGGACCGGGACTGGGCGAGCCATGCGACCTGATCCGGCGTGATGATACCGCGCTGATACTCGGTAATATCCGACACCAGCTTCGAGCGGGGGCAGCCCTCGCCGCTGACGATATAATGATCGTGATTGCCGAGGATGTTGACGATACCCCTTTGGCGCAGCAGATCGACGCATTCGCCCGGCTGGGCATAGTAACCAACGACGTCCCCGAGCGAGATGATGGTCTTGCATCCGAGCGCATCGATCTTTTCAAGCACGGCCTTCAGTGCGGGAAGGTTGCCGTGAACATCCGAAATGATCGCAATCATGGTGCCACAAGGTCTTCGTAATAGCGCCAGCCACGGCCGGGGCGGATTTTGGGCGTTTCGGGTCTCTTGCCGTGCAGATAGTATTCAACTGACATCGCCGCCTCGTTATAGCCGAAGGCGGCACGCAGGGACGTGCTGCTGGAAAAGCGCGGGTTGATCTCCAGAAGATAAGGCGTTTCGCCATCCATGCGGAACTGATAATTGGTCGGCCCCACCGGCTTGAAGATTGCCGCCAGCCGGGTCACCATGTCAGTCAGCACTTTGTGATCGACGACCTCGGCATATTGCGTGTTGCCGGCGACAGACAGTTTCCGGCGAAAAATGATCGGCCGCAGCGCGGTGCCATCGCCAAAGCCGAAAGCGCCGACGGTGAATTCCTGCTCATCGCTGCCGATGAATTTCTGAATGAGAAACGCGTCCTTGCTCTTGCGGCTCCAGTAGTTGAAATCGTCCTCGTCATGCAGGACGGCGATGCCGCGCGAACCGTTGCCCTGACGCGGCTTCAGCAAAAGCGGGAGGCCGAGTTCCCGGGCACAATCTGTCCAGCCCGCTCCGAGCCGCGCCGGAATTGCCGGCAATCCGAGCCGTTCCAGTTCCAGGCCGAAATCCCATTTATCCTGCGCCAGCTCGATGACCCCGGCATCATTGAGCACGATGCGCGCATCGAGACCGGCAAAATCGGCCCGGTTGCGGCTGAAGAACAGAACGTCGAGTTCGAGCCCTGGCAGCACGAGATTGACGGCCTCGTCGGTCAGCAGGTTTTTCCAGAAATCGAGATAGGCGCTCGAACTTTCGTCAACAGCGGGCTTGGCAAAGAACGCATCGCACCAAAAGGGGCCAATACCGCAGGGGTCGCGATCCACACCGATGATCCGCACCGACATGCCTGACAGCCGCAGGGACCGGATGATCCCCTGCCCGATCAGCGCGCCGACTGCCGTCACCACAACGGTGATCGTTTCGCCTGACTTTTTCACGGCACTGTTTGGCATATCAGTGCCTAGCCTATCATCGTCATTGCAGCTGGCCTTCCATCAGAAGCGCCACGCACAGATCCGGAAAATCGATGCCAACGCGCAGCATGGCATCGAGATTTTCCTTGAAATCGGGAAGGGTCTTCAAAACGCCGAGCGGCAGGGGTTTGAGGTAGATACCCTCTTCCAGGCTCACCGCATAACCATGGCTCTGCATTTCATGCTTGAGCGTGTCCCGGCAATATTGGCGTTTGTGGCCGAAGGCGTGGTCATTGGCATTGAGGCTGTAGATATCGTCGATCTTGCCTAGCTCGACACCGAGCCGCCGGTTCATCGATTTGGCATTGGGAACGGCCACGAAGATGCGCCCGCCCGGCTTCAGAAACGTCTTGAAGCGCTCCAAGAGCATGCCCGGATCATCCACATGCTCGAGAATGAAGCCCATGACGATGACGTCGAACCGCTCGTCAGTTTCAAATTCCTCGAAATAGGAGAAGACGACTTCACCTTTGAAGTCCGGGCTTTTCGTCTTGAACTGATCGATGACGAATTGCGAGCCTTCGATGATGACGTGCCGCTCGCAGGCAGCGTTGAACAGGCCGGGCGTAAAGCCATGGCCGATCCCCAATTCGAGGATGGAGCCAACCGAACCGAAGCGGCGGATGATGCGCTCCGGGTACCAGTTGAGGATGAGATCATTTTCGATCGCCGTTGCGGCATCCGGACGGTACTCGGTTGCGACGGCATCGAGATTTTCTGTCTTCATTGCGTGAATTCCTTCCAACCGACAGTTCCTGAATGAATCATGGCTGCGCCCTGCGCACCACAATTGGCTATGAGGTCCAAAGCGGTCACATACGGCGTGAAATCGCCGTGCAGTTGCGGATACGCCGTGCGCTGATAGTGCATATATTCCACCGCAATACCCCGCTCCTCGAAAAGCGCGTGGTTCAGATAGGCGCGAGCGCCGTGCCCGGTGACGTAGACATCTCCTTGAAGATGACCGACGATGTCGCAGACCCGCTCGCTGCTGGCACCAGGGACAGGCAGCATGTCCGAGGATAAAAACTGCGTCTTGTCCAAACCGAAATAGCGGGAAAGCTCCAGCATCGACCGGCGCGATACATCCGCAACCGTTGCGGCTTCCCCGGCAAAGACGCGATCGACGACATCAAGCATCTCGTCGCGAAACGGGGCCTTGCGATAGGCCTGGCGCAACATTTCGCGATGCTTGCCACGCCAATCCGTCCTGCTGTCCAAAAGCACCTCGTCTATGCGCTGGCCCAGATGGTAGTCGCGCAAAGGCAGCGTCATCCAGCCTGTACCGTTGACGCCCTTGATCTGAACCCGATTGCTGAAACTGCCCTTTGAATATTGCACATCGTCGTAGTGAACGAAAACATCCGCCAGGCGAATCTGCTCAAGCAGACCCACCCAGGGAAAGTACATCGATTGTGAGATGACGATGGTCCGGCTCATGATCCGTTCAAACATTGTGCGCATGGCGCCGACATATGCGGCCATCATTGGGAGCCGCAGACAGGGCCATCACAGATCCTATCGCCGAAGGCTTTCGTGAGGCTGCCTCACGCCGCCTTGAAGGTCTCGTGCGATTTAAAGGTGAGTTCGTGCATTGGCGCGACCACCTGCTCGACCAGCTGATAGAGCTCCATCGGCGTCTCGACCCCACCGATCTCCTCATCCATCAACAGCATATCGTCGGAAATGCCCGTGAAGAAACCGGTGTCGGGGCGATGGATATAGTCCACCGGCTTGAAATCCTTGAGATATTTGCCGCCTTTCCAGCGCGCGAAGACGGCTCTGTATCCATCCGCGATGGTTTCGTAAGCCGCACGATCATCCATCATGCTGCAGCTGAGGCCGCAGGCTTTTGCAAAATTGGCTTCCCAACCGGCGATCGGCTTGTAGCCGTAGGTCGTCAAAAACCAGTTCTGCACCTGGGCGATGCAGGCGGCCAGCCCCAGAATCGATGGAAAGGGAAACGCCTTCATGTGCGGGTCTTCGTCGATATTCCGGCCCGATTCGCTCATGAACAGTGCGTTGCGCTCCTTCGCGTTGGCGAGTTGCGTCAACTTGGCGGAATTGCTCTCGGCGCAGGATCCCAGCACCGAAAACGGCCGTTCCGAATAGAAAAGGTGCTCTGCCGTGACGAGAACCTTGCAGACATTTTCGAAATCGACCGTCGGATATTCGGAATATTTGCCGCCGAAACGGCCCTTGATCTTGTTCATCACCTGCATGGAGACGGCGCCGTGATAGAAGCCGAACGCCATGTTGGGTGTCGCCTTGTCGCCTTTCCAGGAAAAGAACTCCCGGTAGAGCGCCGCGCGCGGGATCTTGTGGACGCCGGTTTTCAAGGGAACGGAGACATTGCAGCGTTTTTCGCGGTTGCCCGGCCAATTATAGGTCAACCGGCTCCAGACCATCACATCGACCTTGGCATATTCGGCCTGCGTGCGTGCAATCAGGTCGGCGACATCGGGGTCGGCATAGTCGTCGTCGCCGATCATGCAGACGAATTCGCCGGTGGCGGCCTCGACGCAACGGTCCCAGTTTTCGACCATGGACAGGACGCGGTCCACCGAAGGCAGATATTTGACCCGGGGATCGCCCAGAATATCCTGCATGAAACCGTTCATGATCCCGGCATCATCGGAATTATCGGCAAAAACATATTCGACATCCGTGCGCAGGTTGATCAACTGGCTTCTGATCGTTTCCTGGAAATACCGCTGGCGGTTTCGCGAGGGCACACAAATCGTCAGTTTCGGCTGGGCGAACATGAAGTTTCTCCGTTTGCCGCAGACTAGCGGCGTAGGCTTTTGCGAGGCTTGCCCGCGGCCCTTTGACATCGGCTCCGGTTTTCGGCTTTTCACGGCGCCGGTGGCTTGGTAAGCAGCGTGCTGATGCGGTCTTGCGATGCGCGCAAGCCGCCAGGAAGACATCCGGAGACCAGCATGCACAAACGTCCGGCAGACTGCACATCGATGAGCGAGATCCGCGTCGAGATCGACCGGATCGACCAGGCATTGATGGCGCTCTTTCAGGAACGCTGGGGCTATATCGGCCGCGCGGCCGAGATCAAGAAACCGGCAGGGCTGAAGGCCGACATCCCCTCGCGCGTCGATGAAGTCCGGCTGAATGCCCGCCGGAGCGCGGAGGCGGCGGGGCTGGATCCGGATTTCTACGAGGAGATCTGGGCGCGGCTGATCCGGCATTCGATCGCGCACGAGCAGGATATTCTCGGCGAAAGCGGAAAATAGCCGCGCTCAACCGGTCTCGACGTTGGCCGCGTCGGCCTTCTTGACCGGCATTTCGGCAACGACATCGGGCAAAACGGCATGGGTGCTGTCTGCTACGGGTGCACCGTCAGGTCCGGCACTGCGGTCACGAACTTGCCACCCCAATCGCTGATATACGAAAGTTGCTGCCTGATTTCGGCCTGAAGGTTCCATGGCAGTATCACCACTCTTTCCGGTTTTTCAGCTTTGAGAAATTCTTCCGTAACGATCGGAATGCGGCTTCCGGGCAGCAGGAAGCCCTGCTTGGCCGGGTTCTTGTCGACGACGAAAGCAAGCAGATCGGGTTTGACGCCGGAGAAATTGATCAGCGTATTGCCCTTGGCGGCTGCGCCATAGGCTGCGACTTTCAGGCCCTTTTGCCGGCTCTCGATCAGGAATGTCAGGAAGCCGTCGCGCACGGTTTGCGCCGCCGCCTGGAAGCCGGTGTAGAAGGCATCGTCCAGCATGCCCGCCGCCTGCTCCTCAGCCAGCGTGGCCGCGACCGATGCCGTCACGATGTGGCTGCCGGTATCGCTGCGCTGCGCAAACACCCGCAGGCTGCCGCCATGCCATGGCGTCGTCTCGACATCGAAGACGGACAAGCCGTTCGCCTCGAAAACGCGGTTGACCGCTGTCAGCGACAGGTAGGAATAGTGTTCGTGATAGGCGGTATCGAACTGAGCCTCGCGTACCATGTTGAGCAGGTGCGGAAACTCGAACGTGGCGACCCCGTTTTCCTTCAACAGCCGCGCAAAGCCAGCGACGAAATCGTTGATATCGGGCACATGCGCCAGCACGTTGTTGGCGGCCGTCAGATCAGCGGAACGGCCTTCCGCAGCCAGCCTTTCGCCAAGTTCGGCACCGAAAAATTCCTCGACAATCTCGATACCCTTTGCGCGCGCCGCCGCCGCCGTGCTTGCCGTCGGCTCGATGCCCAGGCAGCCGATGCCGCGCGCCTGCGCATATTGCAGCAGATAGCCGTCATTGGCGGCGACCTCGACGATATGGGAGGTCCCGTTCAGGCCGAAACGAGCCTGCATATCGGCGACATAACGTTTGGCATGATCAAGCCAGGAGGTGGAAAACGAGCTGAAATAGGCATAGCTTGAGGAAAAGAACGTTTCGCGATCGGCAAAATCCTCGGTCTGCACTAGGCGGCATTCCCGGCAGCAGCGGATCACCAGCGGATACCAGAGTTCCGGCAGATGGCGCGCATCGGCATTGACATAGGAATTGGACGGCGGCGCGGTGCCGAGATCCAGGAAGGGCACCATATGCGCTGATCCGCAGTGGCGGCATTTCATGCGGCGATCCCCCGATAATCCGGTGATAGCAGCGGGTGCGCCTGATCGCGCGGCGACAGGTTAACAACCGGCAGCGGCCAGCCGATGCCAAGTGCGGGGTCCTGCGGATTGAGACCGCTCTCGGACGCCGCCGCATAGGGCTTGGAATGGGCATAGATCATGCGCACATCATCAGTCAGCGCCTGGAACCCATGCGCGAAACCTTCGGGGATCAGCAGCGAGCAGGCATTGTCTTCCGACAGTTCGACGGCGAAATGCTGAAGGAATGTCGGCGATTGTGTCCGGATATCGACGGCGATATCGAGCACACGGCCTCGCGTACAGGTGACGAGCTTGATCTCGGCATAAGGTGGGTGCTGGAAGTGCATGCCGCGAACCGTGCCCTTGTGGCGCGTACCGGTTTCGTTGAGCTGGGCGATGTGCCCCTGCCAGCCGAAGGGAACAAGATCCTCTTCGCAAAACAGCCGCGACAGGAAACCCCGGTCGTCCGACAGGGTTTTGCGGCTGATGACGGCAAGCCCCTCAAGTGGCGTGACATGCGCCGTGAACCGCGCGCTCATCCGGCCGCCCGCAAAGGTTCGTTCCGGACGGTAAGCCCGGCAAAATCGCGGATGTCGGCAAGGCACAAATCCAGTGCCGCCTGCCCCTCGCCTTGCGATCTGTACCATTCCATGGTCCGCTTGACGGTTTCAGCGAGCCGCCAGCGCGGCTGGTAGCCGAGATCGGCGCGCGCCTTGGCGCTGTCGAGCACCAGATAACCGGCTTCATGGGGCCCGTCCGTCCCGTCGCCCAGCACCATCGCGCCGCCACCGAAATGCCGTTCCGCCATTTTCAGGACCGCGCCGACGGAGGCCGCTTCGCCGTGATCCGGGCCGAAATTGTAGCTCTCAACGCCATCTGGCGCCTGCCAC